>NZ_JBQFPT010000003.1:0-427437 GCF_056536505.1 Ruegeria sp. CL3
ACAGCCAACATGCGTCCCCGTCAAAGACAAATGATCCCGCAAAAAACCAGACAATAACGTCCGACCCTCAACATCACCGCTCACAGACAGACCATTCACAGTCAGCGATATATTTGGCATAAGACCTCCCCTTCTTTAGCTCGTTCGCTTGGGGCGAGTTAAACACGGTAGGTCTGGCTTGAGAACAGGAATTTGTCGCTTATTGACACCAGAGGGACGCAAAAGGCCGATGCAATAAATTTACCGGCGCTGCCTGTGAGCGTCCGACCTACTTCTTCCGTTGCGCGCGAGGTTGCGGCCGGGTCGGGATTTCCTTGAGCAGACCGCCCACACCCATCGCAGCAATATCCGCACCAGTGGTCTCGACCCCACAGGCCACCCGGGACAAAACCCAATCAGCCCCATTCAACGCCGGAGAGCGCGCGCATCCCGGCAGGCCGATCACAGGTCGTGTGTTCAACGCCCCCAGAAACAGCAAATTGCCCGGATCTACCGGCATGCCGAACCGGTCAACATCCCCGCCCGCGGCGCGCACGGCAGACGGGGCCACGTCGTTCACATCCGACGTGGCCGAGGCCGTCAGGATCATCAGCACATCGCCTTCGGCACGATCGATGGCCGATGCAAGTAGGTCGGTTTTATGCGGGACGATTTGCACATCACACAGGTCCATGCCCAGAGCTTCGACACGCCCCCGCATGGCAGCTATGCCCTTCTCATTGGGCGGCCCTCCGGCGATGTCCGTCACGATCAAACCCGCGCTGCGATAGACCGGCGCTACAAGGCGCACCGAGGCCTGCGCCAAACCCGCCGCGCGTTCGACGTCGGCTTTCGGAACGGCGTAAGAGATCACCTTGATCGTCGCGACCATGCCGCCCGCGCTCATCTGCTGATGCTGCGGGACCGTTGCGACGGTGATCATCGGATTGATGCGGTTGAACTGCTCGAGTGCGGCCACATCCAGCACCACCACGCCGGGCCCCTCGGCCAGAAGGTTCACGCGACCGGTGAACGCCTCGGTCAGACGCAAATTGGCGCCGGAGGGGTCAGGGACCAGAGCGCGGGCCAGCATCTCGGCGGCCTCGTCCTCATGACAGTCGCCTGGCTCCAGACGGGCGACGATGACCTCGTCAAACCCCGCGCTGGACAATTGCGAGACATGCTCGGCAGTTAGCATGAGCCCTTTGCGCAGCTTTTGGTCCGAGACTTTGACGGAATGCGCGAGAATGGCTCCGGCGGCTTCGGTCACTGGCACAGGGCCGAATTTCATGCCTTACCTCGCAGAACGGCCGTCATCTGGGCCAGAATAGCCACGGCAATCTCCGATGGGCCTGCGGCACCGATATCAAGACCGATCGGCCCGTGAATGCGCGCGATCTGAGCTTGGGTGAACCCCGCATCGGTCATACGCTCAACCCGTTTGGCATGAGTGCGTGTCGACCCAAGGGCGCCAATGTAGAACACATCCGCATCTAACGCGGCCTGCAGGGCCGGATCATCCAGTTTCGGATCGTGGGTCAACAGGACAATGGCCGTGCGCTGATCCAGACCTAACTTTGCAACCGCTTCATCCGGCCAATCTGTCAAAAGGGTCTCTCCGGGGAAGCGGCTGTCTGAGGCAAATGCCTCACGCGGGTCGATGATGGCCGGGTCGTAACCCGCAATCCGCGCCATCGGCACCAAGGCCTGCGCGATGTGAACCGCACCGACGATGACCAACCGCAAAGGCGGGTTGTGAACGGCGACGAAGGTCTTGCCATCTTCTTCGAACCCAGAGCGGTCCATGCGCAACCGATCCGCATAAGCATTCCGGCGCAAGGCCCTGTGTCCGCTGTCTGTATTCACTTCATAGGCCAGCGGTTCACGGCGCGCGCGGGCGGCGACCAACTCGGCCAGCATCGGCTCAGGCAGGACAGAGCCGACCGGCTCGACCAAAACCCGGATGGTGCCGCCGCAGGCCAGACCGACGGCAAAAGCGTCTTCATCGCTGACACCGAATTCAAGCAGGCGCGCCTCACCCTCGTCAATTGCTTCAATGGCTTCGACGATCACGGCGCCTTCGACGCAACCGCCCGAGACTGACCCTTCAATCCGCCCGTCCCCACCAATCACCAGCTGAGACCCCACACGGCGCGGCGCGCTGCCCCAGGTTTCGACCACAGTGGCCAGCGCGGCACCGCGACCACTGCGATGCCATTCCAAAGCGCGTTCCGGGCTGCTGTCGAATCGATCCATCGAATCCTCCTGGCTTGTTGCAAACCAACATAGGCAGCCTTGGACCAATGAAAAGCGAACGTTAGTCGGAGACGGCAGTCAATTCGCGTTTATGTGGGCAGTAAAAGGCCGATTTGATATTCACACTCTCAAAGGATTGATTGCGAATACCCCACGTCATAAGTTGAAGCTGTGCCTGACTTTGGATTGGGCGCTCTCAATAAATTTCTCAACGGAGACGAAGAGTTGAAACGCATTCTTACACTGGGAACGGCGCTCGGCCTGTTGGCCTCGACCGCTGCATGGGCTGATACATTCGAACGCTACGGTGAGGTCGAAGGCTGGAAAGTCTTCATCGACAATGAAAAGAAATCCTGTCTGATTGAGGCCGTGGATGACGCAGAAAACGTTGTTCAGATGGGCCTGACCGAGGATCGCGGTGTGGGTTACGTTGGCGTTTTCACCAAGGCGGAAACAAATATCAAACGCGGTGAAAAAGAAGCCGTGGCAATCCTGCTGGGTGACAACCTTTATGTGGGTGAGGCCACGGGCATGAAGGGCAATATCACCAAGGGTTATTCCGGTGGCTATGTCCTGTCCGACGACCCACAGTTTGCGGATGATCTGGCCAAGAAACAGGTCATGATCGTCTTCCCCGAAAAGGAATTTGCGTTCACCGTAGATCTGACCGGCACTTATAAGGCCATGGAGATGGCGCGTGAGTGCAACGAAAAACAGCTGGGCTAAATCCTAGCCGGAAAGCGCGGACATGAGCCGCGCTTTCTCTCCGACGTCGTCCTGAGCAGAGATGACCGAGGCGAGGTCTTCCAACGACGCAATTGAATGGCCTGCGCGGAAGCTGTCGACATGGGGCAGCATGGCGGCCACGCCCTGTGCTTTGGGGGCGAACCCATCCCAACGCAGCAGCGGGTTCAGCCAGATCAAACGCCGGGCCGAAAGATGCAGACGCTCGGTCTCTTTCGCCAGGGCTTCGGGTGCGCCGCGATCCAGCCCGTCCGAGATCAGCAAAACCACGGCCCCCTCCCCCATGACGCGCCGCGACCAGTCTCGGTTGAAGGCGTGCAAGCAGTCTCCGATCCGCGTGCCGCCTTCCCAATCCTGCGCCTCGGCCCCGGCGGCAGCTAGGGCGGCATCCACGTCGCGCTGGTGTAGGTGACGGGTGATATTGGTCAGTTGCGTGCCGAAGGTGAAGGCATGGACCTTTGCCCAGCCGGCCCCCTTGGCGTTCGAGACCGTGTGCAGAAAATGCAGGATCAGGCGGCTATATTGGCTCATCGAGCCGGAGATATCGCAGAGCACGACCAGATTGGGCCAGCGCGGCCGGGGTTTTTGTTTCGCGATATCGTGCAGCTCTCCGCCCTGGCGCATGGCGGCGCGCAGGGTTCTCGCCCGGTCGATCCGGTGGCCGATATGGCTGGCCTGGCTGCGGCGGCTTTCGATCGGTTTCACCGGCAGGCTGAGGCGCGACAGGAGGCGCTTGGCCTGAGCGATCTCATCGGTACTCATCTGTTCGAAATCCAGACTGCGCAGGCGTTCCTCGGACGAGGCGGTTTGCGAAGCATCGATCTCAAGCTCGCTCTCGCCCTCCTGCTCCTCCGAGGTTTCGGGCTGATCGTGTTCAACCCCGTCGAGCAACGCCTCAGCCGCGCGTTTTTCCCCGGCGACAGCTTTGCGTTCTTCCTGCACGCCACGAATGGCAGGCAGCATCATGGACATCATATGTTCAAGATACCTAGGGTCGCGCCAATAAAGGCGAAAGACCTGCGCGAAGACGGTGCGATGTTCGGGTCGGTTCACGAAACAGGCGTGCAGGGTCCAGTAGAAATCCTGCTTTTCGGTGAAGCCTGCGGCCTCAACAGCGCGGATGGCATCCACCACACGACCGGTGCCGATCGGCAGCCCGGCTTTTCGAAGGGCGCGGGCGAAATGTGTGATGTTCTGCGCCAGCTTCGGGTTTTCGGGAATGTCGAGCGGGATCTGTTCGGCCATCAGCGCTCATGGGGGCTCTGCCCCCATACCCCCGAGGTATTTTCAAACAGAAGAAGCATCAGGCCGGTTCTAAGTCGGCCTTGGCTTCGTCAAGAATGCGTTTGGCCTCGGACCCCTGCAGTTTCTGGATGTCGTCCTGGTATTTCAGGATCGCGCCAAGGGTATCTCCGATCACTTCGGGGCTGAGGTTGATCACGTCCAGCGCCAGCAGGCATTTGGCCCAGTCGATGGTTTCCGCCACGCCGGGTTTCTTGAACAGATCTTCGGTGCGCAGGCGCTGCACGAAGGCCACGACCTCGCGGCTGAGGGACTGGGCCGCTTCGGGCGCGCGGGCGTTCAGGATTTCAATCTCTCGGTCGAAATCCGGGTAGTCGACCCAGTGGTATAGACAGCGGCGTTTGAGGGCATCATGCACCTCACGCGTGCGGTTTGAGGTGACGATCACAACCGGCGGTTCGGGGGCTTTGACGGTACCGAGTTCCGGGATCGTGACCTGAAAATCGCTAAGCGCTTCCAGCAAGAAGGCCTCGAATGGTTCATCGGTGCGGTCAAGCTCGTCGATCAGCAGCACCGGCGCGCCGTTTTCATCGGGCCTCATGGCTTGTAGCAATGGGCGTTCGACGAGATAGTCATCCGAGAACAGCTCGGTCTGCAGGGCTGAACGGTCTGCGCCACCCGCAGCTTCGGCGGTTCGAATGGCGACCATCTGCGCAGGAAAGTTCCATTCATAGACGGCCGAGGACGCGTCCAGCCCTTCGTAACATTGCAGGCGGATCAGGCGGCGACCAAGTCCTGCGGCCAGTGCCTTGGCGATCTCAGTCTTGCCGACACCAGCCTCGCCTTCCAGAAACAGCGGCCGGCCGAGTTTCAGCGACAGAAAAACGACCGTTGCCAGCGCACGGCCGCAAACATAGCCCTGTGCGCTCAGCATAGTTTGAACCGCGTCTATGGAATCTGGCTGTGTCATGTGCTGAATTCTCCCTTGCCACAAAAGGTCATGGCCGCGCCTGTGCGTCAAGGCCATCGCCCGTTTCTGAGCTACGACGTTCGAACGAGTTGACAAGGGCTTTTCCGACGGCGGCCTCTGTGTTAGCGGAGGCCTCATGACCGATAGCATCACGATCCGCCGACCCGACGATTGGCATCTGCACCTGCGCGATGGCGCGATGTTGCAGGCCGTCCTGCCCGAAACCGCCCGCCATTTTGGCCGTGCGATCATCATGCCCAATCTGGTGCCCCCGGTGGTGACCGGCGCGCATGCTGCCGCCTATCGCGAGCGTATCATGGCTGCGCTGCCCGAAGGGATGACGTTCGAGCCGCTGATGACCCTGTATCTGACCGAAGATACCGATCCTGAGGACCTCGCCGCTGCGCATGCAAGTGGTTTGGTCAAGGCGGTCAAGCTCTACCCGGCAGGTGCGACGACCAATTCGCATTCGGGTGTACGGAATTTCGACAATGTGCGCCCGGTGCTGGAGAAAATGGCCGAGATCGGCCTGCCCCTGTGTGTTCATGGCGAGGTCACCGATTCCGAGATCGACATTTTCGACCGCGAGGCCGTGTTCATCGACCGCATTCTTGATCCGATCCGCAAGGCGACACCCGGCCTGCGCGTTGTGATGGAACATATTACGACCCGAGACGGGGTTCAGTATGTTGCGGCAAATGAGACCGATCTGGGCGCGACGATCACCGCGCATCACCTGATCATCAACCGCAACCACATTCTGGTCGGCGGGATCAAACCGCATTACTACTGCCTGCCCGTCGCCAAACGTGAAGAACACCGGCTGGAGCTGCTGAAGGCCGCGACCTCGGGCGACCCGCGCTATTTCCTGGGCACGGACAGTGCGCCGCATACGGATGACAACAAGGAAATGGCCTGTGGCTGCGCGGGCTGCTTCACCGCGACGAACACCATGTCCTTGGTGGCCGAGATGTTCGACCGCGAAGGTGCCATGGACAAGCTGGAAGGGTTCGTGTCGCTGAATGGTCCGGCCTTTTACGGCCTGCCGGTGAACGAAAGCTCGATCACACTGACCAAGGGTGACCCGGTCGAATACCCGTCGAAGATCGAAAGTGGCGACGGACCCGTCACCGTATTCGACCCCGGCTTCCCACTGCACTGGCGCGTGGTTTAACCCGCCAGTTTTGCAGCCAGATCGCGGGCACGACCTCCGGTGCGCAGCATCGACCAGATCGCGTCCGCCTCATCCCCTCCGATCAGTTTCGACGCTTTGGCGCGGACACGGTCTTCTCGATCCGCCAGAGATATCGGAGCCATCAGATCATGGGTAACCTCGCGTCGCACGCCGTCGCGCCGTAGCAACTCCAGATGGGCCTGGGTCTCGGTGAGGGTCGCATCAGCCTCAACCGTGATGCGGTCTCGCAGAGAGCGAATTCGAGGATCGGCGCAGACTTTTTCGGTGTAACTATTTGGCAAAGCGGTGTCGTAGCCGAGCGCCTGCATGGCGATCACCGTGCGATAGGAAAACTTCGCCCCCAATCCCGTGGTCGGAGACATCTGGTTGCAGACACTCATCCAACGCGGATGGGTTTTGACCTTGATTTCAGCCACTTCAGGTTCCGCAATATCCAGACGCAAAGCAGCCTCAAGCGCGGCGTGCAAACCGTGGCAGCAGGCGTGGAACTTGTGGCTGACCGATTCGAACAGCCAATCCTCGCCCAATCCGTCCAGCGCCGCCGACGTATCCGCCGCGCCCTGATGGGTTGCACCAAAGCCATACTGGCCCTCTAGCGCACTCGCATTGGGCTCAAAGCCCCGCTTGATCAGCAACGCGGCCTCGACCCCGGCTGATGCGGCCAATCCTGCATTGTAGGGTTTGCCCATGGTGCCGAACTGAGCTTTCAGACCGGCCGCGCGCGTGGATGTCAGGCCCAGAACTTGTTGCATCTGGTTCGCATCAAACCCAAGCACCCGACCCGCTGCAACCGCGGCGCCAAAGGCCCCCGCAGTCGCCGTTTGGTGAAACCCGGCCTGATAGTGATCTCGACCGAGCCAGAGGCCGATACGGATCGAAACCTCCATCCCGATCAGGGCCGCTTCCAGCAGATCAACGAGAATGCGATCATCCCATTCCGAAACCGCCAAGGCCGCTGGTAGTATAGCAACCGACGTATGGCCGATATGGGCGAAATGGGTGTCGTCATAGTCCAGCGCGTGAGACACCGTTCCATTGACAAGCGCCGCCGCGCGCAAGGGCGCTGCCCCGCCGCCGAACAGATGGGCCTGCGCTGCGCCGCCCTCCTCCTGCACCATGTCCCGGACGGCGACCGACACGGGTTCGGACACACCGGCACGGCCAACGGCGATCCAGTCGAGAACGGACAGAGACGTAATAGCCCGCGCCTGCGCGGTTGTGTTGACGGGGCTGGCGGCAAAACTCGCAAGCGTTGAAGTGAATCCAGACATAGCGCGCAGTCTAGCGCGCGCCGGTTGTTGGTAAAGCCTTAGCTGTAAAGCTCGGCGGCGCGCGCCTCGAAAGCGCGCACGATGCGCTGCATGGCCTCATTGAAGACAACACCAATGATCCCTTGCAGAATGGCGTTCTTGAACTCGAAATCCACGTGGAAGGAGACGTTGCACCCTCCTTCGGGGGCGTCTTCAAACTGCCAGTCCGATTTCATGTATTTGAACGGGCCGTCCAGATATTCAGTGTCGATCTTTTTTTGACCGGCAAACAAAGTCACCCGGCTTCCAAACCGTTCGCGAAACACCTTGAACGAGATCACCAGGTCCGCCTCCATCATCTCGGCTTCGCCAGCCGCATAGGTCTTGCGGATACGCGCGGCGGCACACCAAGGCAGGAACTTGGGATAGCTCGCCACATCAGCAACCAGATCATACATCTGCTGAGCCGTATAAGGCAGGTGACGCGTTTCCGAGTGGATAGGCATGGCAATCCGGCATTAGAAGGTGACAATGGCGCGTCATGTCGTATGTTGCGCGCCAAAGATCAAGGGGGCTGCGATGACTGACCGCGCTTATGTGATAGATGAGATGATCTCGGCCAAGGCAATTGCAGCCAGAATCGAAGAGCTTTGCCGCGAAATTACCGAGGAATTCGGCAATACCGACAAGCTGGTCGTCGTCGGCCTGCTGCGCGGCTCTTTCGTGTTCATCGCTGATCTTGTGCGCGAGCTGGACCTGCCCATCGAGGTAGATTTCCTTGAGGCCTCCTCTTACGGCGACGCGATGGAGAGCAGCCGGGAAGTGCGTATTCTCAAGGACTTGCGGGGCGCTATTGAAGGTCGCGATGTGCTGGTGGTGGAGGATATCGTCGATACGGGTCATACGCTGAACCACGTCACCAACTTGTTACGCAGTCGTAAGCCGAAGCGGCTAAAGTCCATTGCCCTGCTGGACAAACCCAGCCGGCGCGAGGTTGATTTTCGTTCAGATTGGATCGGGTTCGAGATCCCTGACGAGTTCGTCGTGGGCTACGGAATCGACTACGCGCAGCGCAATCGCAACCTGCCGTTCATCGGCAAGGTTCGGTTTACCTAATCGTGGCCTCAGCCCAGCACCTGCCGGATTGCCGCCAAAAAGACGCCTGTGCCAACTGGAATCAGCGCGTCGGGGAAATCATAGTCGGGATTGTGCAACTGGGGGTGGTCTTGCCCTGCTCCCAACCAGAACATCGCCGATTTTGCGCTTTTGCCGAACTGGCCGAAGTCTTCTGAGAACCTTTGCGGCTCATTGGTCAACTTGCATGGAACGGCTTGATCCGCACAGGATTCGGCCAAAATAGTCACCGCCTCGGAATTGTTGGTGCAGGCCTCGAAGACATCCTCATAGGTGATCTCGGCACTCAGGTTCTCGGACTTGGCGACCTGCTGAACCAAGGCTTCAGCATCGGCAACGAGCTTTGCCATACGGTCGTCTGACACGGTGCGCAATGTCACCCACAGCTCAGCCTGACCGGGGGCGACGCCAAAGGTCTGTGTCCCGAGGCTGGCATGCGTGATCGTAGTCAGCGCATAGTCGGCGTTCAGGGTGCCCGCCGTGCCGAGCCGGGTGAGTTCCGGGATCAACGCGGACAAAGCGCCCGCCGGAGAAACCCCGTCCTGCGGCGCAGCGGCATGAGAGGTCTTTCCGGTCAATGCAATCCGCATACCCCGAGAGGCGCAGTTAGTTGGCCCCTGACACAGCTCAACCTCGCCCAGTTCCAGTCCCGGTAAGTTATGGAGAGAAAGCACGTAATCCGGCGCAAGTTGCGCGAATTGGGCATCGTCGCGGAACGCCTTGGCCCCCTGCCCGGTTTCTTCGGCAGGCTGGAAAATCAGAACCACCCGTCCGCGCGTCGGGCGCTGTTCCTGCAACGCAAGCGCCACGCCGAGAACCATCGACATATGGCCGTCATGCCCACACAGATGCCCATTACCCGGCACGGTCGAAATATACGGCAGGTCCGAGAGTTCCTTGATCGGCAACCCATCCAGCTCGCACCGAATGGCGACGGTGGGACCAGCCGCGCCACCGTCGAAAACCGCCGCAACTCCGTGCCCGCCGAGGTCGGTCAGCACGGTATCCGCCCCTGCGCGACGCAGCTCATCAGCCATGCGCGCGGCGGTTTCACGCTCTTGCCCAGAGAGTTCGGGATGTTGATGCAAACTGTGGCGCAGCGCTGTCAGCTGCGCCAATCTATCAGGCGTCACGCTTGCCCCAGCTTCGCCTGCCTTGCCGCACGCAAACGCGCGAAATCGTCGCCCGCGTGGTAGGACGAACGCGTCAGCGGAGTGGCCGAAACCATCAGGAAGCCCTTGCCATAGGCTGCCTTTTCATAGGAGGCGAACTCCTCCGGCGTCACGAAACGGTCCACCGCGTGGTGCTTGGGCGTCGGTTGCAGATACTGACCAATGGTCAGGAAATCTATGTCAGCGGCGCGCATGTCATCCATGACCTGACCGACCTGCTGCTTGTCCTCACCCAGACCGACCATGATGCCGGACTTGGTGAAGATCGACGGGTCCAGTTCCTTCACCCGCTGCAATAGGCGCAGCGAATGGAAATACCGCGCGCCGGGGCGCACCTCAGGGTAGAGGCCCGGGACGGTTTCGAGATTGTGGTTGAACACATCCGGCTTGGCCTCGACCACGGTCTCAAGCACTTCGGGCTTACATTTTAGGAAGTCCGGCGTCAGAATCTCGATCGTCGTCTTCGGCGAGCGGTGACGGACGGCGCGAATGGTCTGCGCGAAATGATCTGCCCCGCCGTCTTTCAAATCGTCCCGGTCTACCGAGGTGATGACCACGTGGTTCAGGCCCAATTTCTGAACCGCATGCGCCACACGACCCGGCTCAAACGCGTCCAGCGAGTCCGGACGTCCCGTGGCGATGTTGCAGAAGGTACAACCGCGGGTACAAATCTCGCCCATGATCATCATGGTGGCGTGACCCTGGCTCCAGCATTCACCCACGTTGGGGCACCCGGCCTCTTCGCACACCGTCACCAGATTGTTTTCGCGCATGATCTTATGCGTCTCGGCATAGCCCTTGCCGCCGGGCGCCTTGACCCTGATCCATTTCGGCTTTTTAGGCTGGGCGTTGTCCGGGCGATGCGCCTTTTCGGGGTGACGTTGTTCTGGGATTTTCAGATCGCGCACGGGTAGTTTTCCTAACTTTGGGTCAACTTTGTGTACCCATAACATAAAACACTCACGCCTGTTACACCAGCGACGCATAGCCGCTATGCACATATCTCGCGAGCGTCAAATTAGTTTAACCTTAAACTATATTTTTCGCACGCAAAATCAATAGACAAGCCAATCAAACCTATCTTGCAAATGCAGTATTTCATGGATTGCAGGCAATTTAGAACTGATTTAAATCGCCAGAAAGTCACAACTGAATCACAGGAACTTGAACATGAAGACCGGAGCAAAACTGCCCGATGTGACCTTCCACACGCGCGTCCGCGACGAGGCCGTCGAAGGCCCCAACCCGTTCCGCTGGGAAGACAAGACTACCGCCGACTACTTCGCTGGCAAACGGGTGATCCTGTTCTCGCTGCCCGGCGCTTTCACCCCCACATGTTCGACCTACCAGCTGCCTGGATTTGAAAACGGTTACACCGATTTCACTGCCAAGGGTATCGACGAGATCTATTGCATGTCCGTAAATGACAGCTTTGTCATGAACAAATGGGCGCAGGATCAAGGCCTGAAAAACGTAAAAGTCATCCCTGATGGTTCGGGTGAGTTTACCCGCAAGATGGGCATGCTGGTCGACAAGGACAACCTGGGCTTTGGCATGCGCTCGTGGCGCTATGCGGCCGTCATCAATGACGGCATCGTCGAAGCCTGGTTCGAAGAGCCCGGCCTGATGGACAACTGCCCCGAAGACCCATATGGCGTGTCCTCGCCTGAGACTCTGATCCAGCATCTGGAAGCTGCCGCCGAACCTGCTTTGGCGTAAATCCGGTGCTTAGGCGCTGAATACCGGCCCGCCTCTGGCGGGCCTTTTCATGTCCGCGTGGCTGAAACGATCTGTTCCCCCACATCCCGGATCACCTGCGCCAAACGATCCACCCAACCGTCATCCGTTGTTGACGCGCGCCGCACCAGCCCCACCGTACGCGCCGGTTGCGGGGCACCGAAACGCAAAAGCTTCATGCCCGGTACCGCCTCTGATTCCGATTTCGCGGCGAGTTCGGGCATCAGCGTCAGGCCAAACCCCTCGGCAACCAGCCTGGAGAGCGTTGCAAGGGAGGAAGCGCCCATGTTGATCTGCCCACTGCCCCGGTCCTGCCCGCAGACCTCAAGCGCCTGATCCGTCAGGCAATGGCCATCCTCCAACAACATTAACTGCGCCGATTGCAAATCCAGAGGGCGCAGCATCTCAGGGCTGGTTTTCACACGTTGCAGCCGAGCGGCGCTGCCTGCCAGCAGGAAGTGATCCTGGAACAACGGCGTTTCGTGGAATTCCGAGCCGCCCGCCGGCAGGGCCAGAACTGCAGCGTCGATCTCACCTTCGCGGAGCAATGATAGCAACCGTTCGGTCCTCGCCTCGCGGATCTGCACACGCAGCGAAACATCTGCGGCGCGTAGACCACCCAGAACGCCGGGCAGAAGGTACGGTGCGATCGTCGGGATGATCCCGATCGACAGCGATCGATGGCCGCCGGAGTGATCCCGCGCGAACTGGTCCAGCCGCACAGCTGCCCCCAGCACCTGACGCGCATGTTCCAAAACGTCTCGCCCCAACGGTGTTAGCAATATATCCCGCGCCTGACGCTCGAACAGCACGCCGCCCAGCGTTTCTTCAAGCGATTTGATTTGAACAGACAGCGCAGGTTGCGACACATTGCAGACCTGCGCGGCGCGGCCAAAATTGCGCTGCTCGGCCACGGCTTGAAAGTACTGCAACTGTTTAAGTGTGAAATTCATAGCCCTTGATTATCAGCAAGGACTAAAACCACAAGAGGCACTTATACCTAGCCAATCATGCGATCTTGCCCAGAGAGTTCCTCATAGTGTCGCTTCAAGCGCTGCAAGGCGATGCGCAGAACGATCTTACCTGAACGAGCGGACCAACCCATGCGTTTTTCGGCCAGCTCCAGCCCCTCAAGATAGCAACAACAGCGCAGCGCAACGTCGCTCAGCCCTGGCCCAAGGTTCGACAACGCGCGCGCCACACGGTCCTTTGCTTCGGAGGCCCCTCGCCCACCGTGAGATTCACTGTCGAAATTGCCGCGCCCGCCACCGGTCAGAAAGCGATCCCAGTTCTGCGCAACCTGCGGACCGATCTGCGCCAGCTCAAAATCTTCGCGCAGACGCTCCCCGGCACGGACAAGCGTTTCGTCCAGAAAGGGTTTGCCGTCCCGGTCCCGCCGCCGCGCCAAGGCGATCAAAGGACTTTCCGCAGCACCGTAGCGCATACGTCGGGCGCGTTCCGGGGCGTCTCCGTTCGACTTCGGCTGGAACGCCGCCTGTGCCTCGGCCATGCCGAATTCATTGCGCGACCGGGCCTTGTTTTCCGCCTCGGCGACCAACCTGTTGAGCGCCGCGCGCCCCGATGTAGAGATCCGGTACCGGGAAATACGTCCCGGATTGTCGCAGGAAATCCAGTCCTGCAAGGCAAGCGCCTGTGCGATCTTGCAATCAACAACGGCCGTCCTTGTGGTTCCGGCCTCACCGGTGTCACGCACGACTACGGCCTTCTCCATATCCTCGGCCACCGCCAAAACCGATCCCGTCTCACATAGGCGTCTCAGCACACGCAGCGCTTCGCCCTCAAATGAGTCGTCTTCCTGGTTGTCCTGTCCGCTCGCGTCAAAGCGGCGCGTCCGATCAGAGACCGAGAAATGCGTCTCGGCCAGCGATTGCAGGGCCGCATCAACCAAAGGATCATCGCGGCGCATTTCGACCCGTCGGATTTGTCTGAGAATGGTAGAGGCATGGCACCCGGCCGATCTTGCGATATCCCGGATCGACTGACCGGTTTCCGTGTGCGCAAGGTAACGCTTTGCCCCCTCGGGAACCCATGCCGGAATAGAGAATGCCACGTTGTTTTCCATATTCATTTGCCCTCGTCGACAAAACAGACAGCCACTTTTGCCCCTCGAAATTAAAGTTAACCAAATCTAACTAGAGGTGGTTTCGTTACTCGTTCGTTAACCCCGAAGCGCAGCAACCAGATTTGATTCAAAAAGATAAACAGTCATGAAACCAACGTTCGGGGTGATCTTGATGAGCGCAACACCCGCCTAGGTTGTGTGACAAACAGGGCGTCAATTCCCCGAACAAGAGGCACCCGAAATGCAAGACCTGATGACCATGATCACGACCCTGCGCCGCCCCCGTCTACTGGCACGCGCCGCAAAATTCGGGGCGCAGGATTATAACCGTGACCGGCATCTTCAGCGCATCCTGGGCTATGGTCGACTGCCGGGGAACGGGGCCGCTCTGATGCGGCTTATGGATATGGAGAGAGAGCAAAATACGCTGCGAAAAGAGGAAGATGCCGCCTATTCTCTGGTCAGGCACCTTGATCTTCTGATTGCGCTTTTGGGTGAGGCGCAGCTGTATCAAGCCAGCCGCGCCGCACAGTTCGAGTGATCAGGTAAATGCGTCCGGCATCGAGGCTTTCTTGTCGGCAATATAAGCCTCGAGCGCCTCTTTGGCGGCCGGGTCCATCTGCGGCTGCTGGTAGTTGGCCAGCAGATGCTCGACCCGGGCCGAAGCCAGCTGACGCGTATCGCGCGAACCTTCGTCCTGCCAGGTCTCGAACGGTTTGTAGTCCAGCACTTCGGTTTTCCAGAAGGCTTCCTTGAAGTTGGCTTGCGTGTGCTCGCAGCCAAGATAGTGGCCACCCGGCCCCACTTCGCGGATCGCACCCATCGCCTGCGCGTTCTCATCATAGGCGACGCCTTTGGCCAGACCGTGCAGGACACCCAATTGGTCGGCATCCATCACGAACTTTTCAAAGTCGGCAACCAGACCGCCTTCGAGCCAGCCGCACGAGTGCAGCATGAAGTTCACGCCCGACATCAGACCCATGTTCAGCGAGTTCGCGGTCTCATATGCCGCCTGCGCATCAGGCAGTTTCGAGCCACAGAACGACCCCGCAGAGCGGTAGGGCAAGTTGAGGCGGCGGGCCAGCTGACCTGCACCATATGTGATATGCGCTGCCTCAGGTGTACCAAAGGTTGGCGCGCCCGAGTTCATGTCGATCGAAGTCACGAACGCACCAAAGATCACGGGTGCACCCGGACGGATGATCTGGCTATAGGCGATACCCGCCAGGACCTCGGCCAGAACCTGCGTCAGTGTTCCTGCAACCGACACCGGCGCCATCGCACCACCGACGATGAAGGGCGAGACGATACAAGCCTGATTGTTCTTCGCGTAAACCTCTAGCGACCCCATCATCACATCGTCAAAGGTCATCGGCGAGTTGATGTTGGTCAGCGAGGTCATCACGGTGTTGTTCTGAACGAAGTCTTTGCCGAACAGAATCTCGCACATCTCAACCGAATCCTGCGCACGGCTGGGGTCGGTCACAGAACCCATGAAGGGTTTGTCCGACAGCGTCATGTGCGCCATCAGCATATCGAGGTGGCGTTTGTTCACCGGAATATCGGTCGGTTCGCAAACGGTACCGCCCGAGTGGTGCAGCCACTTGGACATGTAGGCCAGCTTCACGAACTTGTTGAAGTCATCCATGGTCGCATAACGACGACCACCCTGCGCATCACGCACAAACGGAGGGCCATAGACAGGCGCCAGAACCAGGTTACGGCCACCGATCACCACCGATTTCTCAGGGTTGCGGGCGTGCTGAGTGAACTGGCTTGGGGCTGTTTTGATCAGCTGACGCGCCAGACCACGCGGGATGCGCACGCGTTCACCATCAACATCTGCACCTGCATTGCGCCAACGCTCCAGCGCGGCGGGATTGTCGACAAAGTTGACGCCAACCTCTTCCAGAATCGTTTCCGCGTTGTACTCGATGATCTCCAACGCTTCTTCGTTGAGGACCTCAAAGTTCGGAATGTTCCGCTCAATGTACTTTGCGGTGTCGATCCGAACCGCAGTGCGTTCTGCCCGGCGGGCGGCTCCGCCACCACCGCGACCTCGACGACGTGCTGATGCTTCAGCCATTTTTCCTCACCATACTTTGGATGTCTTGATTGGGGTTCTATCTAGCCCGCCAACACTCGCTACTATTGGAAGATAACGGCTATTGGCACATAAAAGCGACATTACGCCGCGACGGCGCCCTTTAAAACAAAGGTTTCAGGTCTCGTTCGCGTCTTCCCATTCGACACTCAGAATCCCTGGCTCAAGAATAAGGGGCGCCGCGATTTTGTGTTGCACATTTTCTGGATGATCTTCGGTGGAAACGAGAATTTCCAGTGTTTGCAAACCTTTGTCGTCTGCATCCCCCTTTTGAAACCCGACAATACGCACCCCGTTTTGCGCCAAAGCCTGCAGCGCCGCGGCACGGACCTCTGCCTGCGCATCTGCCGCGCACTGCACGAGGATGCGGAACTCTTGCGTCAAGGGAACCCCGGCACGTGTCGTTTTTTTCAACCATTTCACCAAAGGCCGCAGCCCCAGATTCACAAAAATGACAAAACCCGTCATCATGATCGCAAAGATCCAGGCACCACTGCCAGCCATCATCCCAACAGCCGCTGAACACCACAAGGTCGCCGCCGTGTTCAAGCCGTGAATGGTGAACCCGTGCCGAAAGATGATGCCAGCACCAAGAAACCCGATCCCCGATACGACCTGCGCGGCCACGCGTGTCGGACTCACCTCATCTGGGTAGAGCGCCGAGAACACCACAAAAGCCGCGGCGCTTAGGGCCACCAGCGCATTTGTGCGCAAACCTGCCATACGTTGGCGCACCTGACGCTCGGACCCGATCAACGCCCCGCAGAACATGGCCAAAGCCAGATTCAAAGCGGCAAGTTCAACAGCTATGGGCAAACGCATCTCTCCTATTCGGGTGTCCGCATGACGCAGACGGAAAAATCGTCATATTTTTGTTACAAAACTTTTACAATAGCCGAAACGCAGTTTCCCTGAAATGCGGGTATCCGCCCTTCAGCAAAGACCTTTCTCTTGCGAATTCGTCACGCTTGGCCTATGGCCCGCACATGAGTGATACATCCCACGACCGCCTTCTGATCATCGACTTCGGCAGCCAGGTAACGCAGCTGATTGCACGCCGTCTGCGCGAGCTGAATGTCTATTGCGAAATCCATCCCTACCAGAACGTCACCATGGAATTTGTGCGCGAAATTGCGCCCAAGGCGGTGATCTTTTCGGGTGGGCCGGACAGTGTCACACGCGAGGGCTCTCCGCGCGCGCCGCAAGAGATTTTTGACTATGGCGTTCCGATCCTGGGCATCTGCTATGGCCAGCAGGTGATGATGCACCAACTAGGCGGCAAGGTCGAAAGCGGCCATGGCACCGCCGAGTTTGGACGCGCCTTTGTCACTCCGAAAGGTCAGCTGGATATCCTGAAAGACTGGTTCGCGGATGGTGATGAACAGGTCTGGATGAGCCACGGCGACCATGTTAGCGAAATCGCTCCGGGGTTTGAGGTTTACGGCACCTCCCCCAACGCGCCGTTTGCCATCACGGCAGACAGCAAGCGCCATTTCTACGCGGTGCAGTTCCACCCCGAGGTGCATCACACCCCCAAGGGCGCGAAACTGTACGAGAATTTCGTAAAGCTCGCAGGGTTCAGCGGCGACTGGACGATGGGTGCCTATCGCGAACAGATGATCGAAAAGATCCGCGAGCAGGTTGGCGACAAGAAGGTCATCTGTGGCCTGTCCGGCGGCGTCGACAGCTCGGTCGCGGCGATCCTGATCCACGAGGCAATTGGCGATCAGCTCACTTGTGTCTTTGTTGACCACGGTCTGCTGCGCAAGAACGAGGCGCAGGAAGTCGTCGGCATGTTCCGCGACAACTATAATATTCAACTAATCCACGCGGATGAGAGCGATCTGTTCCTAGGCGAGCTGGACGGTCAAAGCGACCCCGAGACCAAGCGCAAGATCATCGGCAAGCTGTTCATCGACGTCTTCCAGAAACACGCTGATACCATCGACGGGGCCGAGTTCCTGGCCCAGGGCACGCTCTACCCTGACGTCATCGAATCCGTCTCTTTCAGCGGAGGCCCTTCGGTCACGATCAAGTCGCACCACAATGTCGGTGGCCTCCCCGAGAAGATGGGCCTGAAGCTGGTCGAACCCCTGCGTGAGCTGTTCAAGGATGAAGTTCGCGCGCTGGGTCGCGAACTGGGCCTGCCCGACAGCTTCATCGGCCGCCACCCCTTCCCCGGACCAGGCCTTGCCATTCGCTGCCCCGGAGAGATTACCCGGGAAAAGCTCGAAATCCTGCGGGAAGCCGATGCTATCTACATCGACCAGATTCGCAAACACGGGCTCTATGATGAAATCTGGCAGGCCTTTGTAGCGATTCTCCCCGTGCGTACCGTCGGCGTCATGGGAGATGGTCGCACATATGACTACGCCTGTGCGCTTCGTGCCGTAACGTCAGTTGATGGTATGACCGCCGACTATTACCCCTTCAGCCACGAGTTCCTAGGCGAAACCGCCACCCGGATCATTAACGAGGTCAAAGGCATCAACCGATGCACCTATGACATCACCTCGAAACCTCCGGGAACGATTGAGTGGGAATGAGACAAAAGCCGGGTTCTGACCCGGCTTTTTTGTTTCACCAACACTGAGAAAAGTGATTTAAAGTCAGACATCTAAACCAATCGTTAAGAGGCGCAGCGTGCAGGGCGACAAAACGCAGTTTGGTAAGGCCGCTCTGTGGATGACCGGCGCTATTACCTCGTTCTCCTCAATGGCCGTCGCCGGTCGAGAGTTGAGCCTGCATCACGATACTTTCGAGATCATGATGTATCGTAGTTTTGTCGGCGTGATCATCGTAGCGCTAGTACTGACGGCGACCCGTAAATGGCATCAGGTCACGACCGAGCGTCTTGGTTTGCATGCGATCCGCAACACCTTCCATTTCACCGGGCAAAACCTCTGGTTCTACGCGGTCGGAGTGGTCCCTCTGGCACAGGTTTTTGCGCTTGAGTTCACCCAGCCGATCTGGGTGATCCTGCTCTCACCGCTTCTATTGAAAGAGCGCCTGACCGCGATCCGCATGACCTCGTCACTGATTGCGTTTGCTGGCGTTCTGATGGTGACAAGACCAGGAACCTCAAGCCTTTCTCCGGGCATTCTCATGGCTGCTGGAAGCGCGATTTTCTTCGCGTTTACAACAATCACGACAAAACAACTCACCCGACATGCCAGTATCGGATGTATCGTGTTTTGGCTGACTGTGATGCAAGCTCTTCTGGGCACGATAGCGGCAGGGATAGATCAGCAAATCGCTTTGCCAACGCTGCAGACGGCACCCTTTTTGTTACTGGTTGGTCTGGCCGGTCTTTTGGCGCATTTCTGTATCACAAACGCGCTAGCAATCGCCCCCGCGACCGTGGTGGTGCCGTTCGACTTTGCCCGCCTGCCGACGATCGCAGTTGTCGGTATGCTTCTTTATCATGAACCACTGGATCACTGGACGCTGCTCGGAGCAGCCGTGATCTTTTCAGGTATCTTTCTGAATGTTTGGTCCGAAAATCGTAACAGTTTAGCAACAGTTCGTGCCGACACTCATAAGAAGTAACGCACGGTCACTAGTTGACGATAAAATAGACACCGAGACAGTATCGGGCATTCAAATCGAGCGGGTCGGCATCCGTACACTCACACGATGCCATACAGGCCTTCAAGGGACAGTAAGGGAGGAATACATGAGAAAGGCGCTACTATCAGCGTGCGCGCTTTGCGTGGGGGCAACGGCTGGCCACGCTGGCGGCCTCGACCGAAGCGGTCAGGGCATCAATCTGATTTTCGAAGAAGGGTCGGTTGTGCAGTTCCGCCTCGGGTATACAGATCCGAGCGTCAGCGGTACGTTACTTGACGCGAACCCCGCCAGCCCCACAAACGGGCAGGTTATTAACTCTGGAAACGTCTCCAACGACTTCTTCACGCCACATCTTGGCTACAAGACGTCTTTGACTGAAAAGATCGACTTTGCGATCATGTACGACCAGCCCTATGGCGCTGACATCGCATATGCTTCCAACTACCCACTTTCGATCAATCCGGCATCGCCCACAACCACCGGCTCTTTGCGCGCAACGGCTGATACCGATGCAATCACCGCCTTGTTCCGCTACAAGTTCGACAACGGGTTCAGTGCTCTTGGCGGCGTTCGCGCCCAACGCGTGAAAGCCAGCGTAGATGTGCCGGCCGCATTGGGGTATTCAGTTGAAACGGATGCTGATACGGCCTTTGGCTACGTGCTTGGTGTTGCGTGGGAAAAACCAGAAATTGCCGCTCGCGTCTCGCTGACATACAACTCGAAGATCTCGCACGATCTGTCGCAAACAGAGAGCGGCACTCTATTTGGATCGGTCGATACCAGCAGCGAAATCGAAACGCCGCAGTCGGTGAACTTGGATTTCCAAACCGGCGTAGCACCGAAAACGCTGCTATTCGGCTCGATCAGATGGGTTGATTGGCCGCAATTGGAGTACGATCCGCCAAACTACCCGCCGACCACTGCACTGGTTAGCTATGGCAATGCCACCTACACTTACACTCTGGGATTGGGATACCAGTTCTCTGAAGAGTTTTCGGGCGCTGTGACGTTAGGCTATGAAACCGACGAAGGAGAACCGGTGACCAACCTCGGTCCCACAGACGGTTTCTGGAGCATCGGTCTTGGCGGCACCTACTCTCTGGAAAAAGCCAAAATCTCGGCGGGCGTTCGCTACACCGATATTGGTGATGCAACGGCTGACGGTGGGTTTGGTCAAACAGCTGACTTCTCGGGCAACAGCGCTTGGAGTGTCGGGTTCCAGATCACCTACGCTCTGGACTAATCGCCCCACACATAATCTAAGAAGACCCTGCCATTTCGGTGGGGTCTTTTTGTTTCCGCATCTTTCGGGTCGCCGCATGAACTCAAAGCTGCCACAACGTGTTCATGGAACAGCAAAAACACCTATCCCCCCGCGCATGGGCTGAGCTTTCGCTGCTGGGTATCATCTGGGGCGCTTCATTCGTTTCAATTCGGATTGCGCTGGACACGATACCAGTAATGACCTCAGTGCTGCATCGAACATTCTGGGCAATGCTGGCCTTGTGGTTGGTGGTTTGGATCAGGGGTCTAAGCGTCCCGAGCTCACCGCGCCTCTGGTTGGGTTTTCTGGTCATGGGACTGCTTAATAACGTGATTCCGTTCTCGCTGATGGCGTGGGGGCAGTTGTACATTGACACCGGGCTCACGGCGATTTTGAACGCGGCGACGGCTATCTTTGGCGTTCTCGTTGCTGCGCTCTTCTTTTCCGACGAGAGGTTGACACCACCGCGTCTTCTCGGCGCTGGACTGGGCTTTTTTGGCGTCTCAATCGCAATCGGTATCGGTAACCTCACCAGCTTCAGCCTACAAAACACAGCTCAACTTGCCATCCTCGCGGGCACTATCTCCTACGCATTTGCGGGGGTTTGGGCGCGCAAACACCTAAGCTCTCTGCCCCCAATCGTCGCCGCCGCCGGGATGCTGACCGGCTCGACCCTCTTCATGATCCCGATTGCCCTTATGACTGACGGTATCCCAAGTCTCAGCCTGCCTGCGGTCACATGGGCGGCAATCGCGTATTATTCTCTGATCGCGACGGCGGGTGCATATCTTCTCTACTACCGGGTCCTAGCAATGGCGGGCAGTGGCAATCTGTTACTCGTGACCCTGATCATCCCACCTGTCGCGATCGTTTTGGGCGCGTTGCTGCGAGACGAGGCACTGGATCCCCGCGCCTATTTAGGCTTTGCCGTGCTGGCTGCGGGACTATTGATCCTCAACCGAGCCGTCCCTCGCGATTGACGCCGCCGCCTGCCCGATTTAGCAAAGGCAAAAACAAGGGACAGCGCAAGATGATCTACAGCTCGGCAAGAGATTGGCGTGGGGCTGCACGCAAGAAGGTGCTGTTTTTCGGCATGTCGGGGCTGGGCAAGACCTATGTATCCAACATCCTGCGGGACAGCGGCGGCTGGTTTCACTACTCCGTCGACTACCGGATCGGCACCCGCTACATGGGCGAATACATTGCCGATAACGCCAAGGCCGAGGCGATGAAAGTCCCATTTCTGAGGGACCTTCTGTTGTCGGATTCGATCTATATCGGCTCAAACATCTCGTTCGAAAACCTGACCCCCGTTGCATCCTACCTTGGCAAACCCGGCAATCCGGCGCTTGGGGGTTTGGAGATGTCCGAGTACCGGCGCCGACAAGAGCAATTTCGATTGGCCGAAATTCACGCCCTTCTCGACACCGAATACTTCGTGGACCGGGCAGAGCGTCTCTACGGCTATCCGCATTTCATCTGCGACACGGGCGGGTCGATTTGCGAGTGGGTCGACCCGGATGATCCAACGGATCAACTGATGTCCGAGCTGTCAAAACAAGCGCTGATGATCTGGCTGAAAGGTGACGACGACCACACCGCCGAACTAGTCAGACGCTTTGACAAGGCCCCTAAGCCGATGTCCTATCAGGCTGAATTCCTGACCCGAGTCTGGTCCGAATATCTGGATCAAAAAGGCTGCTCCGAGTCTGACGTGGACCCGGACGCGTTCATCCGGTGGACCTACGCTCAGGCGCTTGCCCATCGTCAGCCCCGGTACGAGGCGATGGCGAAGAACTGGGGCGTTACGATAACGGCCAAAGACATCGAAGAAGTGCGCGATGCAGCTGATTTCGATGAGTTGATCGAGCGCACCCTTGAGACCGGGCGCGATCGCGCCTAACTACCTCATCCTAACCGATTCAGAAGTCTGACCCAATGCCGATCAAAATCCCATCCGAATTGCCCGCCTTTGACGTCCTGACCCAGGAAGGCGTCATGGTCATGGCTGCGGATCAGGCAATGCGGCAGGACATTCGCCCTCTGCGGATCGGGCTGCTGAATCTGATGCCCAAGAAGATCCAGACCGAGAACCAGTTCGCGCGTTTGATCGGGGCCACTCCGCTGCAGATTGACCTGTCGTTGATCCGCATGACCGAGCATCGGACCAAGAACACCGCCGCTGCGCATATGGCCGAGTTCTATCAGCCGTTCAAGGACGTGAAGGACCAGAAGTTCGACGGCCTGATCATCACCGGTGCGCCTATCGAGCATCTGGAATTCGATGATGTCACCTATTGGGAAGAACTCCGAGAGGTGTTTGAGTGGACCCAGACCAACGTCCATTCCACATTCGGGGTCTGCTGGGGCGGCATGGCGATGATCAACCATTTCCACGGCGTGAAAAAACACATGCTGGACGCCAAGGCCTTTGGCTGTTTCCGGCATCGGAACCTCCTCCCGTCCTCTCCGTTTTTGCGGGGATTCTCGGATGATTGCGTTATTCCTGTCAGCCGCTGGACCGAGATGAAACAGGCCGAGATCGACGCCGCGGACGGCCTCGTCACATTGCTGGGCAGCGATGAAGCAGGTCCTTGCCTTGTCGAGGACCCGGCGCATCGTGCGCTCTATATTTTCAACCACTTCGAATATGACAGCGATACGTTGAAGCAGGAATATGATCGGGACATTGCCAATGGCACACCGATCAACGTCCCGATGAACTACTATCCGGATGATGATCCGACGCAGGCGCCGCAGAACCGGTGGCGCAGCCATGCGCATCTGCTCTATGGTAACTGGATCAATGAAATATATCAGTCCACACCATTCGATATGAGTGAAATTGGCCGCTAAGATCTGGATACTCCTGACGCTGGGCCTGATCGGCTTTGCAGCGTTTACCTTGTGGCGCGCCGCCCAGAGCGAGGCCCGCGCCGCGCAGGCGTTTCCGCCCGAAGGCCAGATACTCGACGTGGATGGGATTGCCGTGCACGCGGTTGTCATGGGGGATGGCCCTGACGTGGTCTTGATTCATGGCTCCAGCGGCAATACCCGTGACATGACCTTCGCCTTGGCCCCTATTCTGGCCAAAAACTACCGCGTGATCGTGTTTGACCGCCCCGGCCTAGGCTATTCGGACAGTTTCAATCCCGAGGGCGAAACCATCCAGGAGCAGGCGGATATCCTGCAACGCGCCGCTGCTCAACTTGGCGCTGAGAAACCCATCGTCGCGGGACAAAGCCTTGGAGGGTCGGTGGCGCTGGCGTGGGCGGTGACCCGGCCTGACAATCTCTCGGGCCTTGTGCTGATCGCCCCGGCCGCGATCCCGTGGGAGACGCCTCTGGACCATTTCAACCGATTGGCAGCGACTAACCTAGGAAGCGCGCTTGCCCTGCCCCTCATCACCTCTTACGTGCCGGAATCTTATGTCGAAACGGCCCTCGACAAAGTGTTTGCTCCGCAAACTGCACCCGAAGGCTACGCCGAGCATTTCGGCCCCGCCCTAACGATGCGCCGCGCCTCAATGCATGCCAACGCAAAACAACGGGTCCGGCTGCTGGAAGAGATTGAGCGTCTGCAGCCCCGATACGGTGAAATCTCTGTGCCTACCGAAATCATTCACGGCACGGCTGATACGACGGTCAAGCTGGATTGGCACTCAACCCGCTTGATCGAACAAATCCCAGATGCCGAGCTGATCGAACTGCCGGGCATCGGCCATATGCCTCAAGTCGTCGCAGCCGATGAGGTCGCCGCTGCCATCGACCGCGCCGCACAACGGGCGGATTTGCGTTAGGCCAGCACCTAATTCATAGTAAGATATGGATTTTATCGCGAGGTAGCTCATGGCCCGTTCGGAAAAAGGCGCAATCGAGAAGTATTACCGCAAGAAAGCGCCCGGCGACGTGCGCAAAATGATCGAAAAGGCAAACAAGGGCGACATCCTGAATCCGAGCTATCCTTACGCCGAAAAATTGAAAACCAAGGACTACGAACAACAGATCGAGGCGCTACAGATCGAGCTGGTCAAAATGCAATCCTGGGTCAAAGAAACCGGTCAACGGGTCGCGATCATCTTTGAAGGCAGAGATGCGGCGGGAAAAGGCGGCACCATCAAGCGGTTCCGCGAGAACCTGAACCCACGCGGGGCGCGGAATGTTGCGCTCAGTAAGCCCTCGGATTCCGAGCGCAGCCAATGGTATTTTCAACGCTATATCCAGCACCTGCCCTCGGCCGGTGAGATCGTTTTTTTCGACCGCAGTTGGTACAACCGAGGTGTCGTTGAAAACGTCTTTGGGTTCTGCAATCAGGAGGAGCGCGAACGGTTCTTCCGTCAGGTCTTGCCGCTCGAAACCGGGTTCGTGAACGACGGGATCAGCCTGTTCAAATTCTGGCTGAACGTCGGCCGTGCTGAACAGCTGAACCGCTTTCTGGCGCGTGAAACGGATCCGCTGAAACAGTGGAAACTCAGCCCGATTGATATCGCCGGTTTGGAAAAATGGGATGAATACACTCAGTCGATCTCTGAAACTCTGACCAGATCACATTCGGAAAACTGCCCATGGACGATCGTGCGGTCAGACGACAAGAAACGCGCGCGCATCGCGGCGATCCGAACGGTGCTGCTGGCTTTGGACTACGATGAAAAAGACGAAAGAGCCATCGGCGAGAATGATCCGAATATCTGCGGCGGGCCGGATGTTTGGGAGTCCTGACGTAAATAAAGGGCTGGGCAAGAATTGGTCGCTAAGGCGTTGGACCATTGGCTGAAATTGGATTATCTTTTGGCACCCGAACACGTGAAAAACCAATAACCTGAGGCCGGAATGACGAAGCGCGGGTATCACCACGGAAACCTGAAGCAGGCCCTGATTGAGGCCGCGCTGTCGTTGATTGAAGAGAAAGGCCCCACCGGTTTCACCCTGTCCGAGGCCGCCAAGACCGCCGGGGTCACTCCTGCTGCCGTCTACCGGCACTATCACGGGCGTGAGGACCTGATTGCTGAAGCCGCCCGGCAAGGGTTCGAGATGTTCGCCGACCTGATGCAATATGCCTATGACGAGGGCCAGCCATCCGCTCTGGCCGCGTTTGAGGCCACCGGGCGCGCCTATCTGGCCTTTGCCCGAAAGCATCCCGGCCACTACATCGCCATGTTCGAAAGTGGGATTTCCCCGAACCGCACGCCCGAACTGTCTTTGGCGTCAAACCGGGCGAAGACGGTTCTAGAGAAGGCAGCTGCGGACCTGTCTCAACATATCCCACCGGAAAAGAGGCCTCCCGCGTCCATGTTCTCGGCCCATATCTGGGCGATGAGTCACGGTGTGGTCGAACTCTATGCGCGCAACGCGACAGGTGCGACCTCGCCCTTTTCGCCCGAGGACCTTCTGGAAAGCGGGATTGGGATTTACCTGCGCGGGCTGGGTCTGGTGCCGCAGGACGACTGATCCTCAGAACAATCGGCTTCCCTGATTGGCGCTGAGGCCTGACGAGACGTTGATCAGATCCATCTCTCCCATCCCCTTGATCTCGACCCGCCCCAGATCTGAGACCTGAAACTCGTCGATCAACGCGTATTTCATCGCCTCCGGCGCGACGATATTCATCGGGTTTGCAAAGACTTGTAGGCGTGCAGCGATGTTTACCGCTGGGCCAAACACGTCATAGACATATTTCTGAATGCCTACGACCGACCCGACAGCCGGCCCCATGCCCAGGCCGATCCGGGCCTGCCATTTATGCGGGTGGCTTTCGTTACGCCGCTCGAGATACCGCAAGAAGCGCACTGCGCAATGGGCGACAGCCGTGGCATGGTCGGGCGTCGCATCCGGCATGCCAGAGACAGCCAGATAGGCGTCCCCGATCGTTTTGATCCGCTCGCATCCGTATTGGTCGACGATCCGGTCGAAGGCCGTGAAGATATCATTCAACTCGCTCAACGTGACCGTCGGGTCGGTTTTGGCAGCAAAATCCGTGAACCCAACGAAATCCAACATCACCACCGAGACTTCGTCGAACAGCTGAGGGGTCACGACGCCAAACGTCTTGAACTCTTCATAGACAGCGCGGGGCATCACGTTCAGCAGGAGGCGTTCAACCCTCTCCTTCTCGCGCTCTAATTCACGCGTGTTACGCTCGACCATGGTCGAGTAGCTGTCGATCATGCTCTCAAGCTCGCGAATGCGCGTGATGTTCTGGCATTCTACGATTAGCACCTGTTCCGACAACCCACTGGCCAGTGAGACAGTGACCGCGAAGATCAGCGTCCGGCGTTTGGGTTTGATCTGAAGCTCGACCGAATATCGCAGTCCCGATTGTTTGACGTCCTCCAGCTCTCTCGCGTCGAGGTCGGGCAGGATATCCAACAGAGACTGCTTTTTCTCAGGCTTGCCAAACCACTCAGCGAAAGGGCTGTTATGAAAGACGAATTTCAGATCCGAGGCTCGCACAACTGCAACGCCAACGCCGATGGCCCGCAGAAGTTGTTCGTTGATGGCAAGAATGCTCATGCCGCGTCACGGCTAACGATGATCGAGCGTTTGCCTTCAATCGCGCCAAGGGCCGTTTTGATATCGCGCTCGGACATGCCATGCATCTCGAGCGCTTCGCCGAATAGCTCTGCCATGACATCGAAGTGATCATGTGAAATGCCAAGGTGTCGATGCACAGCCTCGATCCTGTCGTCGCTGAACGCCGCAGGCCCCCCAACCAGGGACGAAACGAACTTGGTCTGATGGTCTATCAGGCGCGGCATGTCGATATCTTCGAAGAAATGCCCGATTTCGTCGGACTCCAGCGCTATTTCGTAGAAACTCATCACCACACGGCTGATGGTTTTGAAGCCGCCGTATTTCTCGTAAAGCGTTTGTGACACCCCAACACCCAGTCAATAACTAGAAATAACGTCACAAGCTTATATCAAATTGGTATTTTTGTTAATGCTTTTGAAAACTTGAGGTCTTAGGCGCCGGTTTACCTCTGCGCGGGTCGAAACAGGCGTCAGACCCGAAGGTCCGTGTCAACCGGAATGAACCCAACAAACCCACCCTGGTCGAGCAATTTTTTTTGCCCTCCAAAGCGCCAACCAAGCTTGCGTTTTGCCGCGAATAGCTCGCGCCGAGCCCGGAACCAGAACGGGCCTTTGTCCAAACCGGTATTGGTGGATTGATCACCTTCCCGCTCGCTTGTCTTGACCTGTTCGAGATCTTGCTGCTGCTTCGACCAGATCATCTGCACACCCACAGCCGGGAACACCTGATACATCCGCCAATCTGGCCGGGGGATCGATACGAAATCATCGAGATGGTCGGAATACTGCTGAGACCAGGCCAGCAGTTTGCGACACCCCTCCTGCGACAGAACATAAGCCGCAGCACTTGGGGCCATTTCCAGGAGAGGACGAGCTGTGACGCCGCCTATTTCTACCTCCGCTCCAAAGCGCAGGCTGCGCGGCGAGTAGTCCATCTTTGCGAAATCGAACCTGTCCGCGTTCTCGACGAGGCTGTCGATCAACTGCCCCAGTCGGGACGACATCTCGACATCATCCTCGAAAATCGCAGCCGCCTTCAGGTTTTGATCCACTGCTTGCTGCCAGACGGCGCGATGGCTTTCAAAGCAGGCGATCTCGCTTTGCTTCAAACCCCAGCGAGAGCCAACGCCCGGCACATACCCATTCCCCTCCAGAGCATCCGCCTGACGCGCATCAACCGCGCTGAAACGGATCGGGTCGGTCACGCCAACTTTTGCGAACTGCGCCTCCATAAACACGCGGCGTTCGGGAACCCGGTCAAGGTTTATGTAGAACACAGCCGTCTTTAGCTGCTTGTCCGCTTGCGTCACGCGTTTTCCTTTCGCTGCCTTCTATGCGCCATGCGACCGGTCATAGGCCGAGACACTGGGCTGAACATGCGACTGCCGCGCGACTTCACCCGGATCAAAGACCTCGATCAGCAACGGATAGCATGCAGCGGTGTCCGAGGAATGCTCGGAGGAACAATCCCCGCCCGGACAGGCTGAGAGGCCGACAATCAGGTCAATCTCAGCATGGAATTCAAGGTAGTCACCCGGACGCACCGGGCTGGCCTTCATAAAATACTGGCCGGTATCGCGCGTGAAACCGGTACACATGAAGACGTTCAGAACGTCATGCACATGGGTCTCCGCCTCGTGCAGAGGCAGATCGCAATGCTGCGCCAAAGCCCGGGTCAGGTTCGAATGACAGCAATAGTGGTAGTCATCCCCGGACAGCAACCGCCCGGTATACGGGTCGCAGCGGGTGCCGATCACGTCATGAACGGAGCCCCCAAAGGCGTCAAAGCCGTACCAGTCCAGCGTATCAGCCGTGATCGTCGCCATCGGCCGCATATTTGGGAAACTCGACCACATGCGGTCTCCGGTCGAAAGATGCGTTCCGTGCAGGGCGCGGGTTTTACCGGAGTAGAACCGTTCGGTCAGATCGTGTTTGTTCCACAGGTTCAGATCGCCAACCTGCGCGCCTTCGACGGATGTGATGCGGAAAAAAGCACCGGCTGGAAGGTCGATACAGGCAGCGTCTCGCGGCGCAGCGGTGACTTCGGCAGTTTTCTCGGATGTGTCCCGCAAGCGGGTCAGCCCATCTAGATCAGGGCTGGGCAGAGTTTCAGGCGGGTAGCAAATGACAGGGCGGATAGCCTTGCGATCCTCGGCATCATTTGGGGCCGGGAAATTTGGGGTTGAGACTTTCACTTAGCACCTCCGCCAATTTGGGCTGTCTTGCACCTAACATCGCCAGACATAAAGCAAATACAGGACAGCGGCCAATGCTCAAATTGGTCCATTCTGACGCAACTAGCCCGCCATGCGCGCGCGCCGCCGTGCCATGGATTTGCGAAATGCCCAATCGCTGAACAGTGTCAAAGGCAACAGGACCCTCTCGCCCAACCCGTCAATGACGACAAGTCTGCCACCACGCTCCTGCGCGCGCACGATGTTTCCGATCCCCATGTCACCAACGATGATGCGTCCGCGCTCCAGATCGTCCAGCAACTCCAGCAAGTCGGCCCGCAGCTTCTGAGCCACTTCCGGGTCACCATTTGCAGCCATCATCTCAGCATGCAGGGACGGTGCAAGATCTCCATCAGGGCCGGTCATCTTTTCTACCACGATTGCAGGTCCCCGCGAGG
Source organism: Ruegeria sp. CL3 (assembly GCF_056536505.1). NCBI lineage: Bacteria > Pseudomonadati > Pseudomonadota > Alphaproteobacteria > Rhodobacterales > Roseobacteraceae > Ruegeria > Ruegeria sp. CL3. The sequence goes on from NZ_JBQFPT010000003.1 coordinate 29,862, forward strand.
TTGGCGCATAGCCCATGAACTTCGCCAGACGCTCGATCTCGGGGCAGCCACGGTGCAGCGCGGCAAGGTATTCGTTCGCTTCGCGGTTCCACTGTCGCAAATTGCCGTAACGCCATTCCGCATAGCGCGGTATGAGGTGGTTTCGCTTCGGCTCATCCACGCGGACTTTCAACAGGGCGCCATCCATTTCGGGATGCTGGAAAATCTCATAATTCTGGCTTGTACGCAGAGGCACCTGCCCGGTCAGGTCAATCATGTTCGTCCGTCTGTCCTGTGCAGAAAATTCGCGTCGACCGGCACTATATGGCTGTCATGGAACTGATACAATGCAACCAGATCTCGCCACACAGAACGCTCGTATCTAGGTGCGGCATAAACTGATCAGGGGGATTGTGGCGGAGAGACAGGGATTCGAACCCTGGAGACGGTTTCCCGCCTACACACTTTCCAGGCGTGCGCCTTCGACCACTCGGCCACCTCTCCGTGAGCGCGATATGTGACGCAATGCAAAAGGATTTGCAAGGCCCCAATTCCGTGAATTCACACCCGTTTGCACATTAGTTTGCGGACCATTCCCAACGCGAGCAATGGTCAGACTTCGTCCCCTCCGTCGCCGTCCAGATCTCCCTCGGTCATGGCTGCGGGTTCGGTGCTGGGTGCTCGTTGCTCCGGGGCTGGCGAGGTTGGGTCTTGTGATTCAGTGCGCAGGGCTTCGGGGTTGCGAAGCCAAACGTCGCGTTGTGCGAATGGAATCTCGATCCCTTCTTCCACGAACCGGCGATTGATTTCGTGATTCATGTCGGATTTGACCGACAGAACCCAATTCACGTCCCGCAGAATACCCCGGATTTCAAAGTCCAGCGAATCCGCGCCGAACCCCTGAAACACCACGCTGGGGGCTGGGTTCGCCAACACCATAGGATGAGAATTCGCGATCTCGCCCAGAATGGTCTCGACCTTGCGCGTGTCGGTCCCATAGGCCACGCCCACAGGCACGATCACCCGGCCAATCGTGTTGCCACGCGTATAGTTGGTGACCACGCCGCTGATCAGATCCGAGTTCGGAACAATGACATCCGTCCGATCAAACGTCTCAATCCGCGTGGACCGGACCGAGATATCGCGGACATAGCCCATCATCCCGTTCACATCTATCCAATCCCCTTTCGAGATAGGCCTCTCAACCAGCAGGATGATCCCGGAAACGAAGTTTGAAACGATGGTCTGAAGACCGAAACCAATACCGACAGACAAGGCACCGGCGACAATCGCGAGCGATGAGAGATCAAAGCCAGCCACCGTGATTGCAACCAGCGAAGCGAGGAAAATGCCGACGTAGCCCGTGCCCGATACGATCGCATTTTGCCCGCCTGGATCAATGCTTGTCTTGGGCAACAGCGAATTGCGCAAGCCCCCCTGTAGCAGTCGCGTCAGGCCATATCCGATAGCAAACACGGCAACAAAAGTCAGGAAATTGGACGGAGAGATCGTAACCCCGCCCAAGCTGAACCCTTGCAGGATCTGCGACCAGATCTCGCTCAGATCCGCCTCGCGCGCGCCCCAGAAAAGGGCCAGGATAGGGATCGAAACCAAGGCCAGGAAGAAACCCACCAGAACCGCGAACAGAGAATCGCGGGCGTTGTCCCCCTGCCCCGTAAACCAGCCGTATAGCGAGCTGATAAAGCGCTGCACGATCACAAGAATGGCGATCAGGATCAGCGTATTGACTGCAGGAAACACAATCGCTTCGGCTGCGTTGGTGTAGCCCAACAAGGCCAGAACAGGCGCGCTGACACCAAGCATGAGCACAATACGCCGGACAACCTCGACAACCTGCGAAAACCCACTGGCACGTGGGATCTCGCCGCCTTCGGTCGGTGGATCTGACCGTCGGATCTGACGAATGCGCAGCAGAAGAAGTGAGGTGACGACAATGACCGGAAAGATAACAACGGCGCGGGTGGAATCCGCTATGTTCTCAATCCTCTCGAACAGGCCGATCAAGTCATGCAAGATCAGCATCACTGCCAGAATATCCACGTAGATACGAATCTCGGTGATCTGCCCCGCCGAGAATCTTCGGAAATTCTGTGCCGCGGCCATCAGGTAGACCTGCCGTCCGACCCAGTCGAAAACAAGCACGATCGCCGCCCAATACGGTACCTGCTGCAGCAAAAGCGTTCCGCGCAGCCCAAGTACTCCGGTCAGGTCAATCGCAGCTGTAAGAGCCACCACGCCAATCCAGGGAAGGATGATGCGTAGAAGGGAAATCACAAAGGTCCACGCACCGGTTCCGCGCCCACCGAAACGACGCAGATAGTCGCCTCCTCGTTCAGACCAACGGCGTCCGTAAACCAGTAAGATGACGGCTAGTGCCACCAAGGCCAGTATCGCGGGGGCCTGATTCTGAACGCGCTCTTTGGTGACGTCCGAGGTCAGACTGGACGACGTCTCGTTGAACAATCCGAACAGAGCCTCGCGAATATCCGACCAGGCAGCGGGCCATGTCGACAGGTTCAGCGGTGAAGGACCACGTTCCAGGAACTGCTTTCTCTGACGTTCTCGCAGAATACGATCAATTTCACTGATAAGACCGTTGGCACGGCTAAAGGCCTCCTCGGAGATAATCCGTGGAACCCGCAAGGCGTTGAGCTGTTCGTCCAGATGCTCGCGAAGCTGCGCGATATCCTCCGGCTCCGTGACCCCTTCTTCAGGCTTGGGACCCAACGCATTTACCTGGCTTTCCAATGTCTGGATGCGGTCGGCATTGGCATTGCGGGCCGTATTGAACGTATTGCGATAGCCGTCGATCTCGGTACGCAACTGCTCCATCGCGGCGTCCGACGCCCTGTCGGCTTCAACAACGCTTTCGGCACGGTCCGCAGTGCTGAGCCAGCCTTTGTAGAACTCGCTCTGCCGATCAGTCAGTTGCGCCGAGGCTACCCCCGCCAACCCGACTAAGATAAGCGCAGCACTTGACAGAAACAGGCGGACCTGTCGCAGCATCAGACGTCCTCAAACACGCCCGGTATCTTACGCGGGGCGTCTGTCATCCAATCGGGTACCGGCAGTTCTTTTTCGCGCAGGAACTCGGGATTGAACAGTTTGGACTGATAGCGTGTGCCATAGTCACACAGGATGGTCACAATCGTATGCCCCGGACCAAGGTTTTTGGCCAAACGCACCGCACCAGCCATGTTGATCGCGGTCGAACCGCCCATGACCAGACCTTCTTCACGCAGCAGATCAAAGATGTAAGGCAACGCCTCATTGTCGGTCGCCTGATAGGTGTAGTCCGGCTTGAACCCTTCGAGGTTCTTGGTGATCCGCACCTGTCCGATGCCTTCTGCGATCGAGCCGCCCTCCATCGCGATTTCGCCAGTTGTGTAGTAGGAATACAGCCCCGCGCCCATCGGATCGACCAGGCCAATCTTCACGCCCTTGGGCTGCAGCGCATCGGCCACACCCGCCAGTGTTCCGCCTGAGCCGACCGCGCAGACAAAACCATCTACCTTGCCGCCGGTTTGTTCCCAGATTTCGGGGCCAGTGGTTTCCACATGGGCCTGACGGTTGGCAACATTGTCGAACTGGTTAGCCCAGATCGCGCCATTGGGTTCAGTTTGCGCCAGTTCCTCGGCCAGACGGCGCGAGTAGTGAACGAAGTTGTTGGGATTGCGATACGGCGCTGCAGGCACCTGCACCAGCTGCGCGCCTGCCAGGCGCAGCATGTCTTTTTTTTCTTCGGACTGGGTTTCCGGGATCACGATCACCGTTTTAAAGCCCATCGACGCGCCGACTAGAGCCAGGCCGATACCGGTATTACCTGCGGTCCCTTCCACAATGGTGCCACCGGGCTTCAACTCACCCCGCGCAACTGCGTCGCGGATGATGTAGAGAGCAGCACGGTCCTTGACCGACTGGCCAGGGTTCATGAATTCCGCCTTGCCGAGGATCTCGCACCCGGTTTCTTCACTGATGCGCTTCAACCGGATCAGCGGCGTTTTTCCGACTGCGTCGGCAAGATCTCGTGCAATGCGCATGGCACCCTCATTTCATTACGTAACACTGCAGATTTACAGCCGCCGTGCGCCAACCACAAGCGCGATAGTCAACCACGCAGGCGGTCCCTATGGCGCGCCAGCCAATGGGCCAGAGTCAGCAGCGGTAAGTCCTTGAATTCACCGCGATCCACTATGGCGATAAACGTCTCAAACGGTAGAACACGAGAGCGTATATCCTCACCTTCGGTGGCCAGCCCCGCGATTATTGCAGGATCTGTCAAATCGCCAAGCCCGACATAGAGATAGACGTACTCGGTCGACGACCCGCTGGAGGAATAACCTCCGCCTGCGCTGTGCAGAGCATCGAAAGCGATGCCGGCCTCCTCCATCCCTTCACGATGTGCGGCCTGCTCTGGCGTTTCGCCAGGGTCGATCATGCCTGCAACCGGCTCCCACATCCAAGGTTCGGGATCATCGATCAGATGGATTGGGGCGCGGAACTGCTCTACAAGCAACACGGTGTCTCGCACGGGATCATAGGGGAGAACGATTACCGCGCTGCCTTGCAACAACGCGCTTCGGTTCAGCGTCGGCCCCATGGCTCCATCGTATTGACGGTGTTGCAGGTCGATCTCTTCCATTGCGAAGTAGTTGACATATGCGCGGTGATGGCGATGCACGATCACGTCCTTGGACACATCGCGCGCATCGCCCGTTTGCCGCTGCCGCGCGAAGAGTTTTGCCCAGGCCCGAGTCTGAATCGCTGGCATGCTGCGCGCCATATCCGACGGCGCAACCCGCCCGAAATAGCTCATCTCCTCTTCGGCGGCGAGCGCGGTGACGTCACCGAGGCGTTCAACCCACCCGTCCAGAGACCAAGGCCCATCCGGCACCCAGGCCGTAGGTTCGGGAAAAAACACCTGAGCCTGCGCCCAGGTTCCATCCTCTAGCGTCACTGTCAAAGGCCTCAGATCATAGTCGAACCCGCCCTCGTAATAAGCCAGTCGATCCAGATCCGCTTGCGTCAGGCCTTGCACAAACAATCCCACACCCTGCTCACCGCTTGAGGGTTAAATCATTGGGAAGTCCTGCCCCTGAACCGCAGAAACCATGTGTTCTGGCAGAATGGCAGGTTTCAGCGACAGCTCAGACGACGAGCGCCCGAGAACCGCCTCCAACAGCGGCACATGCCGCAGGGTTCCATAGAAGAACAAATCGGACACGAGAGGCTAGACTTTCGCTAAGTGTTCACATTCAACGCCAGCGACGGCTTGCTATTTCAGTCAGCAAGCCGGTGGCAACGGCCCCAACACCCAAGGTGATCAGGATTTCCGGCGCGAGCAACTGTTCACCGAATTCGACGCCGATCTTGAAGATGGCAATCAGCGCCTCGAAAGGGCCGTCATAGCGGTGGCGCATGGCCAGTCGGAACATTTCATAGGTGCCCTGAACGAAAAGGCCCCAAAACACCAGTGAGGCCATGCCGGTCAGGCCGTTGTTGATTCCGGCCGTCCAGCCCCGGCCAGCGCGCTTGCCCATGATTTTCCAACCGCAAATCCAACCCAAGGCGATATTGACCACGGTAAAATACCCGTAGTCCTTCCCCTCTTCTCCGTTTGCGATAACCATGCTGGACACGATGAACGCCAACACCACAAGACAAGCGGCGGCGACAAGGCGACTGGCGGTGGGCATGTATGAATTCCGTTCGTTAACTAGGCTTTGCTATGGTGATCTGTGTCACATCGCAATTGCCCGTGTCAAAGGCTGCGCCGCAGGCCGTCAAATAATAATTCCACATGCGGCGGAAACGCTCATCAAATCCCATTTCCGAGATCTGGTCCCACTTGTCGTTGAACGTATCAAACCAACGACGCAGGGTCAGGTCATAGCTCTTGCCGAACTCCTTCGAGCGCACGACATTCAGCCCCGCCTGATCAATCTGCTGTCGCAAGATCGTAGGCGATGGCAGCATTCCCCCCGGAAAGATGTATTTCTGAATGAAATCAACGCCGTTCTTGTAGTAGTCCCAGCGATGATCGCCCACGGTGATGATCTGCAAGGTGGCTTGTGCACCCGGCTTCAACCGATCCCGCACAGTATCGAAATAGACCGGCCAGTATTTCTGACCCACGGCCTCAAACATCTCGATCGAGGCAATGCCGTCGTATTGCCCTTGTTCGTCGCGATAGTCTTGAAGTTTCAGATCAACCAGATCGGATATACCTGCCTTATCAATGCGTTGTTGTGCGAACTTCAACTGCTCTTGACTGATCGTCAGACCCGTCACACGCAGGCCACGCTCTTTCGCGGCATATTCGGCGAAGCCGCCCCAGCCACAGCCGATCTCAAGCACATGATCGCCTGGTTTGACGCCCATCTCATCGACCATGCTGGCGTATTTGGCGGTCTGCGCCTTCTCGAGGCTCTCCTGCCCTGTCTCGAAAATGGCGCTGGAATAAGTCATCGTATCGTCAAGCCAGAGCGCATAAAAATCGTTCCCCAGATCGTAGTGATACGAGATATTCTTCTTGGCCTGTTTGCGATTGTTCCGATGCAACCAAAACCTCAGACGCTCATAGGCCTGCACGAGAAACTTGCCAGTGAACCCATCGTAGGCCGTTTCACTGCCCATATGGACCAAATCCATAAAGGCGCGCAAATCAGGCGTACTCCAATGGCCCTCCAGATAAGCGTCGGAAAAGCCAAGCTCACCTTCCCGGATCAGGCGGGCGAACACGTCGGGATCGTGAATTTCGACCTCGGCAACCGGTCCGGGCTTTGAGCCCTCAACACGGAAGGTCCGTCCGTCGGACAAAGTAATATCCAAGCGCCCGGCTTCCATTTTGCTCAGCATCTTGAAAACCTGCGCGAAATATCTGGGCAGACCTTTTTGGCCTTCGGTCGTTGTCAAGATCATCCGCTCTCCCCTCTGCGGTGGTTGATGCAGGCTAGGACGCAATTGTGTTTGTGGCAAGTTTTCAGTTCCTTACTGGTTTTTTCGGCGTTCATACGCGGCCAGCGCGCGGGCGCGACCTGTTGGCAGATCGACCACCGGTGGCGGGTAATCCGCCTTGGGGTTCAGTCCCCAGGAACGGGGCGTGGCTTCAAAGTAGGACAAGGCCGTCGCAGACGGGTTTGGCCTGCCTTCGGCGATCCATTGCTTTAGGTAGACACCCTTGGGGTCGAATTTTTCCTGTTGAGTATCGGGATTGAAAATGCGGAAGAACGGAGACGCATCCGGTCCGGACCCCGCGACCCATTGCCAGCCCATCGCATTGCAGGCCGGATCCCAGTCGATCAGGCAATCCTCGAACCACTCCATCCCGATTTTCCAATGGGTCATCAGATGCTTGGTCAGGTAACTTGCCACGATCATCCGGGCGCGGTTGTGCATCCGCCCGGTCACATACATCTGCCGCAGACCCGCATCCACAACCGGGATGCCGGTTCTGGCCTGCAGCCAAGCTTGCACCTCGGGCGCATCTCGCGCCTCGTTCCAAGGAAAACCGTCCCATTCTGGCTTCCAGTTGCCCGAAACCAGCTGAGGCGTGTGGTACATCAGATGATAGGCGAACTCGCGCCAGATAAGCTGTCGTAGAAATGAACCCGTGCCTTGGGTCCCTTCGAAAACCGCACGTTGCACGCAATGCCAGGCGGTACGCGGACCGATTTCACCCAATGAGAGGTACTCGGACAGGTTCGAGGTCCCGTCCAGATCCAGCCTGTCACGGTCAGCGCAATAATTCGCGACCCGTTTCAGGAACCCCTCCAGATGATCAAGCGCCGCTTGCTCACCCGGTTGCACATAGGGTCTGACGACCGCAGCCCCTCGGTTCATCGCCGCGCCAAGGTGCCAGGTCGCCAGATCGTCAGAGGCAGGCCAGTGCGCGGGGGCGGTCAGCCTGGTCGGCGCGGCCTCGGGTGGAGGGACTTCGCGCCCCTGCACAGCGCGCCACATTGGGGTGAAGACGCGAAACGGCTGACCGGCTTTGGTCGCAACCGTCCAAGGTTCGAACAGAAGATGTCCGGCAAAAGACTTTGCCTCGATCCCCTGCTCTTTCAGCGCCGATTTGATCTTCGTATCCCGTACAATCGAGGCGGGATCGTAGGCGCGCGACCAATACACGTCCGTCGCGCCGGTTTCAGCGATCATCCGCTGCAACTGCTCCAACGCATCGCCCCGTCGCAGGATCAGACGGCTGCCAATGTCGTTTAGCGCGCGGGCAAAGACCTCAAGCCCCAGCTCAAGCCGCCATTTCGGGGCCGCGCCAAGGGTTTGCACCAGATCATCGCACAGAAAAACCGGCACCACAGGGCGACCGGTCGCAGCCGCCGCCGCAAGCGCCGGATGATCGCCTAGCCGCAGGTCGCGCCTGAACCACAAAATGATCGGAGGTTGCCCGTCTTCCATATTCGCCCCGCCGTTTTCTTTCCACTACGGAGCATATCGAAAACTGGATCACAAAACCCGGTCAAGTGCATTCAATAACTGATCAATTTCCTGTTGGGACGTGTAGTGCGTGAAACTGACCCGCAACACGCCTTGATCCGGATCGACCCCCATCGCCTGCAAGGCGCGTACAGCATAGAAGTCACCACCGCCGGCCATCACGCCATGCGCCGCCAGCTCAGCCGCCACAGCAGCGGCCGGTCGCCCCAAAGCCAAAGCAACGGTTGGCGCGCGCCGAGTGGCCTCGGACGGGCCAAGCAGTCGTACTGTGTTTCGGTTTTTGACGATATCCAGCACCGGTTGCAGCAGCGCGACCTCGTGATTGCGCATCAGGTCATGGGCGAAAGCGCCTTGCGCGGCGGCACCCTCAGTTGGGCCGCCATGGTGGGTACTGAGCAGCGAGATGTAATCCGCTATCCCCGCGCTGGCGGCGATTTGTGCATGGTCCGGGCCTGCCGGCGTGAACCGTTTGTACAGAGTATCGCCGTTGAAATAATGCGCCTGGTTGGGCAGCAACTCACCCAATGCGCGCCGAATGACCATGCAGCCCTGATGTGGGCCGTAGGTTTTGTAGGCTGAAAACAGATAGATATCCGGTCCCAGATCTCCCACATTCGGAAACCCGTGCGGCGCGTAGGACACGCCATCCACGCATACGAATGCACCTGCGGCATGGGCAATGGCAGTAATCTCGGTCACCGGGTTGATCTCACCCACCACGTTCGAGCAATGCGGGAAGCAGACCAGCCGAACCTTTTCATCCAGTAGGTTTTCCAGATCCTGGGGGTTCAGAGATCCCGTTTCGGGATCAATCTTCCACTCACGCACGTCGATCCCGGCCTCGACAAGTCGCCTCCAAGGACCGGAATTGGCCTCATGATCCTGATTGGTGACAATGATCGCTTCGCCTGGGCTCATCCATTGCCGGAAAGCCTGCGCAAGAACATAGGTGTTCTGGGTGGTCGAGGGACCAAAACTCAGTTCGTCAGTCTCAACCCCCAGAATAGCGGCCATCCGGGCGCGGGCTTCATCCATCTCGGCACCCGCAAGACGGCTGGCCTCGTAGGGCGCGTATGGCTGCACCTTTCGCTGAGTGTAAAACCGCGTCAGCCGGTCGATCACTGGCTGGCAGGTGTAGGAGCCACCTGCGTTCTCGAAAAAGGCCTGCCCCTGAAGGCTGGGTTCGGCAAAGGCGGGGAACTGAGCCCGAACGAAATCAATATCCAACGCAGTCATGGCCAGGCCTTTCGATGAGTGGAGGGAACGGTAATAGCTGAGTGCGCGCCTCAGCCTTCAACCTTGGTATAGGTCCCCTCACCGGCCAGAATGCCCCGGAAGCCGCCCGGCTCATCCAGACCGAACACGATCAGCGGCAGGTTGTTGTCACGCGCCAGCGCAATGGCCGAAGCATCCATGACCCGCAGCCGTTTGGCCAGTACGTCGTCGTAAGAAACCGTGTCATACCGCTTGGCGTCGGCATGTTCTTTCGGGTCCTTGTCATACACCCCGTCCACGCCGTTTTTGCCCATAAATATCGCCTGACAGGCCATCTCATTCGCGCGCAGAGTCGCGGCCGTATCGGTAGTGAAGTACGGGTTGCCGGTGCCAGCAGCAAAGATACAAACCCGTTTCTTTTCAAGGTGGCGCACGGCGCGGCGGCGGATATACGGTTCGCAGACCTCATCCATACGGATGGCCGAGATCACGCGGGTAAACACCCCGATCTCTTCCAGCGCCGACTGCATCCCCAGCGCGTTCATCACGGTCGCCAGCATACCCATATAGTCGGCCGTGGTCCGCTCCATCCCCTGGGCCGAGCCGCTGAGGCCGCGGAAGATATTGCCGCCCCCAATCACCATGCAAATCTCGACGCCCAGATCATGGACCGATTTCACCTCCTGCGCGATGCGCTGGACGGTCGGCGGGTGCAGGCCGAATCCCTGATCACCCATCAACGCCTCACCGGAAATCTTCAGCATCACGCGATCATACTTGGGTTTTTGGGTGTTGGGGGACGAGGTCAGGCTCATATTGCGCTCCGGGCTGGCACGGGTTTATTTTCCGGCGCAAAATGAAGCAAAACGACCGCAGGTTCAATGCGGATACTGAGGGACCATGACCAATCACCCCACCGCATCGATTTGGGACCGGCTCCCAGAGATACCGGATGACAAGCCGGTTCTGATCGCTGGCCCGACAGCCTCGGGCAAGTCCGAGCTGGCGCTGCGCATCGCTGAAAGGTTCGGAGGGGTGATCGTCAACGCCGACGCTAGTCAGGTTTACGACTGCTGGCAGGTGATTTCGGCCCGCCCCTCACCGGACGAGGAAGCGCGCGCGCCGCATCGCCTCTATGGTCACGTCGCATTTGATCAGGAGTATTCCACCGGCCACTGGCTGCGCGAGGTCACGCCGCTGCTGACGGGCAGCCAGCGCCCGATCATCGTCGGTGGAACCGGGCTGTATTTCACCGCTTTGACGGAAGGAATGGCCGAGATACCTCCGACGCCCCTGCATGTACGTCAAGATGCCGATCAGATGGACTTGGACCGGCTGATGTCGGGCTTGGATGCTGAAACCCTGACCCGGCTGGACACCAACAACCGCGCCCGCGTTCAGCGCGCGTGGGAGGTTCAGCAGGCAACCGGACGCAGTCTGGCATCCTGGCAAGACGACACGCCGCCGCCCGTGCTGGCCCTGCAGGACACAGTGCCCATAGTCTTTGACGTCGACAAGTCATGGCTGCTGGACCGCATCACCCGTCGGTTCGATCATATGTTAGAGAGCGGCGCTTTGGACGAAGTTGCGGCTATGCGCGACCGCTATGATCCGTCGCTACCCGCCTGCAAGGCCATCGGCGTGCCGGAACTCATGGCATATCTTGATGGCTCAATGACATTGGAGCAAGCACGCGAACGGGCCACGATCTCGACCCGTCAGTTTGCCAAACGCCAGCGCACATGGTTTCGCGCACGAATGAAGGCGTGGAATCACCTCGACTTATCAATCTGATACGAAACGCGGTTGATTCTCTTTGTCTAATCTGGCTGCCCATCGAAATGAGCCTATATTCCTAGAGTACATGGCGTTTGGTTGCCTTGAGTTGGTGTCAGGCCTCACAAGGGGAATCGATAAGAAACACTGGGCGAGTAGCGTGCAACAACCGCCCAGACATGTCGTTTTTTTGCGCTTCATGACGCATTCGAACGTTGACGTGCTTCGGATTCTGTTGCCGAATACCGACATGGGGAATTCCAATGTTCAAAAAACCGAACCCTCCGACCTTTGCCTTGGCTTGAAAATCGCCAGCTAGGTTCGTCCATTCAGTACAAAAAACAAAATATGTCACAGGGAGAGACATTCATGACAAACCAGACAACAAAAGGAACGTCGGTGCACTGGGCCGCAGAGATGCACGCCCAGGAATACCGCGACGGCAATCTGAACCGCCGCGAGTTTCTGGCCCGCGTTACTGCACTGGGCGTTGCCGCTCCGGTCGCCTACGGCATGATCGGTCTGCAATCACCCGCAGCCGCAGCTGAGCCGCAGCAAGGCGGTACTATTCGTTACCAGATGGAAGTTCGCGCACTCAAAGACCCGCGCACCTACGACTGGACGCAGATCGCGACCTTCACAGCGGGCTGGTTGGAGTATCTTGTCGAGTACAACAACGACGGTACGTTCAAACCGATGTTGCTGGAAAGCTGGGAAGCCAATGACGACGCCACCGAATACACGCTGAACGTCCGCAAAGGCGTCAAGTGGAACAACGGTGACGATTTCACTGCCGAAGATGTGGCGCGCAACATCGAAGGCTGGTGTGACGCAACGATGGAAGGTAACTCGATGGCCTCGCGCATGGCGTCGCTTGTCGATGAAAGCACCCAGAAAGCCTCTGATGGCGCTATTACCGTTGTTGATTCACACACCGTTAAACTGAAGTGCAACACGCCGGACATCACCATCATCCCAGGCATGGCAGACTATCCTGGTGCTATCGTCCACAGCAGCTTTGACCCGAATGACATGCTGTCGAACCCGATTGGCACAGGCTTCATGATCCCCGAAAGCCACGAGGTCGGCGTAAAAGGCGTTCTGGTCCGCAACGAGGGCTTCGACTGGTGGGGCTACGAAGCGGGCAAAGGCGGTTACATCGATCGGATCGAATTCATCGACTACGGCACCGACCCTGCCGCCTTCTTGGCTGCTTATGAGGCCGAAGAGATCGACATGAACTGGGAGTCGGTCGGTGAATTCGTCGACATCTTCGACGGCATCGGTCTTGTCCGCTCGGAAATCCCATCGGGCTTTACCATCGTCATCCGCCCGAACCAACTGGCTGAAGATGCGGACGGCAACAAGATCTACGGCGACAAGCGGGTCCGTCAGGCGCTTGCTATGGCGGTGGACAACGAGGTTTGTCTTGAACTCGGCATGTCCGGTTACGGCATCCCAGCTGAAAACAGCCATGTCGGCCCGATGCATCCGGAATATGACTCGTCGATCACCCGCATCCCCTATGATCCGGCTGGTGCGAAGGCACTGATGGACGAAGCGGGGATGGGTGATTTCGAGCACGAAGTGCAGTCCATCGACGATGACTGGCGCCGGAATACCACTGCTGCCGTTGTGGCCCAGCTGAACGACGCAGGAATCAAGGCCAAGCACACCGTTCTGCCGGGCTCGACCTTCTGGAACGACTGGACCAAGTACCCTTATTCGTCAACCAACTGGAACCACCGCCCGCTGGGTACGCAAATCCTGGCCCTGGCCTACAAATCGGGCGTCGCTTGGAACGAATCCGGTTTCTCCAATGAAGAGTTCGACACGCTGCTGGCCGAGGCAAACTCGCTCGCTGATGTCGACATGCGCCGAGAGGTAATGGCGAAGCTGCAGGCGATCATGATCGAAGAAGGTGTTGTCATTCAGCCGTACTGGCGGACTGCAATGCGCCACCATCGCGACAACATGGTCGGTGTAGAAAAGCACATCGCGGACCTGCCGCAGCTTTACAAGTTCGGCCTGACCTCCTGACCCAAAACAAACAAGGGCCGCGCGACACCGGCGCGGCCCTTCGTCCTCAATACGGCGACCATAAGAATAGCAACGCGTGAGGCGGAATGCCGTCCACGCCAGCCGACCAACAGGGGCTAACATGGGACTTTTCATTTTAAGGCGTGTGGGGATTATGCTGCTGACAGCATTGTGCCTGACATTCCTGGTTTTTTTCCTCACCAATCTCTACCCGAACCTTGAAAAGCTTGCGAAAACGCAGGGCAATTTCCGGATGTCGGATGAGCAGGTTGAGAGCTTTTTGGAAAAAGGCGGATATCTTCAGTCGACGCCCATAAAATACGGCGAATGGCTGGGCGTTCTGCCCTCATACCGGCACACGAATGAGGACGGCACAGTTCAGGGCCGATGCATTCTACCGGGCAAAACCGCCGAAGAGTCTCCTAATTTCTGCGGAATCCTTCAGGGCTACTGGGGGTATTCGACAGTCTTCAAAGAAGAAGTCGGAACCGTCGTCGGCACCCGGCTCGCTTTGACCGGCAGGCTGATGTTCTGGGTGATGCTGCTGATGGTCCCCTCGGCCCTGATCCTTGGCATTCTGGCTGGGATGAAAGAAGGGTCGGCCACGGACCGGACCCTGTCTACCTTTGCTATTACAACCACCGCGACGCCGGAATACGTCTCTGGTGTGATCTTCATCGCGATCTTCACGTCATCCGCTGTGGGCCTGAAATGGTTCAAGGGCACGGCGACGCAAGCGATGGAGAACCCAACGTTCGAGAACTTCTTCTTACCGGTACTGACCATTGCGCTTTATGGGATGGGCTATATCGCCCGCATGACCCGTGCCTCGATGACCGAGGTGATGACGGCGCAATATATCCGCACCGCGCGCCTGAAGGGTGTCTCGTTCCCGAACATCGTCATGAAACACGCGCTACGGAACGCTCTGATCGCGCCGTTCACCGTCATCATGTTGCAGTTCCCATGGCTGCTGAATGGTGTGGTGATCGTCGAGACCCTGTTCAACTACAAGGGCTTTGGCTGGGCGCTGGTGCAGGCGGCGGGGAACAATGACATCCAGCTGTTGTTGGCGATCTCGGTCGTGTCGGTCTTTGTGGTGCTGGTGACGCAGCTGATCTCGGATATCGGCTATGTTTACCTCAACCCGCGTATTCGCATTTCTTAAGGGAGGGTCAGATCATGGAACCACTTACCTGGACCGGCTCTATCGCCTTCCTCAACCCGCTACTCGCGCTGGCACTGGGTGTAATGGCCCTGTCCATCGTCGTCTGGATGCTGGCCAGCATTGTGCTGCCCGAGGATCAGATGACGGTGAACCCTGATGGCACGTTAACTTCAAGCTCGGGCCTGCGGAACATGATACAGGCCGCGCTGCGCTATAGCTTTCTGGCCAGTGTGGCGATCGCTGTTGCCTATGTCGTGCTGGGCATACTAATGGGCACCAGCGCCGGGATCATTGGTGCGATCTCGCAGCAATTCCTGCCCGTCTGGCTGTCACTGATCATCCTGTATGCAATGTCGATCGCGTTCAAACGCAAGCTGGGTCTTTACGGCAAGCTTTTCGACAGCCCCATCGGCATGATCGGTTTTGGCCTTGTGATGTTCTGGGTTTTCACCGGCATCTTTGGCGCGCTTGATTTGATCGTGACCCACGACCCGCTTGCGCAGGTCTCGGGCATGAAGAACAAGGTGCCCGGTACGCCGCTGCCAAATCTGGAGGACGGCCAATACGCCTGGTACCTTCTGGGCGGAGACAATCTGGCCCGCGACGTATTCAGCCGTATGGTCAAGGGCGCGTGGATCGTAGTGCAAATTGCACCGCTGGCCACGATGTTTGCCTTTATGGTTGGGATCACTCTGGGCCTGCCCGCCGGGTACTATGGTGGTCGCCTGGATACGCTGTTGTCGTTCCTGGCAAACCTGATCCTCGCCTTCCCTGTGATCCTGCTGTTCTACCTGTTGGTGACACCCGAGATCGTGGCGACCGGTGTGCCAAACTATATGGCAGCCATCCTGTTTGTCTTCCCGATCATCTTCCTCGGTGTCCTGCTGAACTCACGCTACTACACGCGTCCGAATTTCCGAACACCTCTGCTCATCGGGGTTCTGGGCGTGGCGCTGTGGTTCTACCTGTCGCTGATTTCGACCGGAGGCTACATCATCAGCACCGACAGCTACCGCGTCTGGGGTCTGCCGACCTATCTGGACTTGTTCGACATTCCGGGCGGCATTCTGGTCGTGTTCGTCTCGGTGGTGTTCGTGAACTCTCCCACGGTGTTCCGCATCGTGCGCGGGTTGGCGCTGGATATCAAAACCCGTGACTACGTGGCTGCGGCTCAGACGCGTGGTGAGGGTCCGTGGTACATCATGCTGTGGGAGATCCTGCCCAACGCACGTGGTCCGCTGATCGTCGATTTTTGTCTGCGGATTGGCTACACTACCATCCTTCTGGGGACCTTGGGTTTCTTCGGGTTGGGCTTGCCGCCCGAAAGCCCGGATTGGGGGTCAACGATCAACGAAGGGCGCAAGCTGCTCTCGATCTACCTGCACCCTGCCCTTCCGCCTGCTTTGGCCCTGTTGTCCTTGGTTCTGGGTTTGAACCTGCTGGCAGACGGTCTGCGCGAAGAAAGTCTGAAGGACTGATGTGATCAAGGCCGGGGGCTCTGCCCCCGGACCCCCGAGGTATTTTTAGCCAGATGAAGGGGATCCCCCGGACTCTCGCGAGGAGTAACAAGATGAACAAACTGGCGGACTATGACGGGCCTATTCTGGAGATCGATAAGCTTTCAATTTCGTTTTTCACCCGGCTGAGGGAAATTCCCGCCGTTATGGATTTCTCGGTCAGTGTGCAGCCAGGCGAGGCTGTCGGGCTGGTGGGTGAATCCGGCTGCGGCAAGTCTACGGTGGCGCTGGGTGTCATGCAGGATCTGGGCAAGAACGGGCGCATCGTTGGCGGCTCAATCAAATTCAAAGGGCGTGATCTCGGTGAGATGACTACCGAGGAACTGCGCGACATTCGTGGCAATGAAATCGCAATGATCTATCAGGAGCCGATGGCATCCCTGAACCCGGCGATGAAGATCGGCAAGCAACTGATGGAAGTGCCGATGATCCACGAAGGCGTCGGTCAGGAAGAGGCTTATGCGCGTGCGCTTGAGGTCGTCACGGATGTGCGCCTGCCCGACCCCGAGCGGATGCTGAACTCTTTCCCGCACCAGTTGTCGGGCGGTCAGCAGCAGCGGATCGTCATTGCGATGGCGTTGATGTCGAAGCCTGCCCTGTTGATTTTGGACGAACCCACAACAGCGCTGGACGTGACCGTTGAGGCCGCCGTGGTCGAACTAGTCAAGGATCTGGGCAAGAAATACGGCACCTCGATGCTGTTCATCTCGCACAACCTCGGCCTGGTTCTGGAAACATGCGACCGTCTGTGCGTGATGTATTCGGGCGAAGCGGTCGAGCGCGGATCGATCCACGATGTGTTCGACGAGATGCAGCACCCCTATACGCAGGCGCTGTTCCGGTCGATCCCCCTGCCCGGTGCCGACAAGAACGCGCGTCCGCTGGTGGCCATTCCGGGGAACTTCCCTCTGCCGCATGAACGTCCACCGGGCTGTAATTTCGGCCCGCGTTGCGACTATTTCGAAGAAGGTCGCTGTGACGCTCAGAACATCCTCATGGAAGCGGTGCCCGGCAATGATCGCCACCATACGCGCTGCCTGAAGTTCCAAGAGATCGACTGGAACGCGCCGATCACCGTTGGAGAGCAAAAGGAAAAGGGCGAGATCGGTCGGACCGTTCTTAAGATGGACAACCTCAAGAAATACTATGAGGTGGCGGCCAACGCTCTGTTTGGAGGCGGTACGACCAAAGTGGTCAAAGCCAACGAGACGCTGAGTTTCGAAGCCCATGAGTCTGAGACACTGGCCATCGTGGGTGAATCCGGTTGCGGCAAATCCACCTTCGCCAAGGTTCTGATGGGGCTTGAAACGGCGACCGACGGGCAAATCCTGTTGGACAACCGCAATATCGAAGCCGTGCCGATTGAGGAGCGCGACGCCAAGACCGTGGGTGAAGTACAGATGGTGTTCCAGAACCCATTTGATACTCTGAACCCGTCGATGACTGTCGGGCGTCAGATCATCCGGGCACTTGAGATCTTCGGGGTCGGCAATTCCGAGGCTGAGCGCAAGAAGCGCATGCTGGAGCTCTTGGACCTGGTGAAACTGCCCCGCGCTTTCGCGGACCGGATGCCGCGACAGCTCTCTGGTGGTCAGAAACAGCGTGTTGGTATCGCGCGCGCCTTTGCGGGTGATGCTCGGATTGTGGTTGCGGACGAACCGGTCTCGGCCTTGGATGTGTCGGTGCAGGCGGCGGTGACCGATCTGCTGATGGAGATCCAGCGCGAACACAAGACCACGCTGCTGTTCATCAGCCATGACCTGTCGATCGTGCGCTATCTCAGCGACCGTGTGATGGTAATGTATCTCGGCCACGTGGTCGAACTGGGCACGACCGATCAGGTCTTCTCGCCCCCGTATCACCCTTACACCGAAGCGCTGCTGAGCGCGGTTCCGATTGCAGATACCTCGATCGAGAAACAGCATATCGTGCTGGAGGGCGATATTCCGTCGGCCATGAACCCGCCGCCGGGTTGCCCGTTCCAGACGCGTTGCCGGTGGAAATCCGAGGTGCCGGACGGGCGTTGTGAATCAGATGTACCACCTGTGAAAACTCTGGCCGACGGCCATCAGGTCAAATGTCACCTGGCCGAAGATGTTCTGGCCCGTATGGAGCCTGTGATCAAAATCGCCGCAGAATAGACGCTTGTACGAACTTGAAAGGCCGGTCAGTGACCGGCCTTTTCGTTGAATTCCGCTGTCAAAGCGAGCTGTTCTGCGCCTTAACCGCCCCAGATCACCTTCACGTAATTCTGGGTTTCCGCGTAAGGCGGAATGCCGCCGTGTTTCTCAACGGCCTTTGGACCTGCATTGTAAGCTGCCAGCGCCAAGGGCCACGACTTGAACTTACGGTATTGCCACGACAGATACCGCGCACCTCCTTCAAGATTCTGTTTAGGATCATGCGGGTTGACGCCCAACAACTGGGCCGTCTGCGGCATTAGCTGTGCCAGACCCAAAGCCCCTTTGTGAGATTTCGCTGTGGGGTTCCAGCCGCTTTCCTGCTGCACCAGGCGCAAAAACAACTCTTCGGGGATGTTGTGTTGGCGGGCTGCTTGGCGGGCAAGCTTCAGGTATTCTCCTCGATACTTCCCAGTATAGCGCTTGTCGAACCGGCCCTGCGCCACTTTCGGCTTAAGCCGCTCGGACCCGCGATATTGCGTCGCCGCGCGCGAGTCCAACACTTTGGATTGCTTGAGGAATATGTCTTTTCTATTCTTGGTAGACAGTGTCTGGGCCTGCACCGGGGCCGTGGTCAGCAGCAGACACACACCGACAAAACCTAAAACCAAAGACCGCATAAATGCCTATCCTGCCCGATCCAAAAACAAGCGGAGTATATGGTCCCGCCGCCTGAATTAAAAGCGTGCAGAACGGGGCAAGCAGATTCTTGTCCGACACTGTGTCATCAACGTGTTTTCACCCTGATGCAGGCCGTATAGGGTCTCTGGCATATTCAGCGCCAGATTCGGCGCATTCAAGTGAGAACAAAGCGGGGAACTACATGGCGGGTTCAGTCAATAAGGTCATTCTGGTCGGAAATCTCGGCCGAGATCCCGAGGTTCGGTCGTTTCAGAACGGCGGTAAAGTGTGCAACCTACGGATTGCGACGTCAGAGAACTGGAAAGACCGCAACACGGGCGAACGCCGGGAGCGGACCGAGTGGCACTCGGTCGCGATCTTCTCGGAACCTCTGGCCCGCATTGCCGAGCAATACCTGCGCAAAGGCAGCAAGGTCTACATCGAAGGCCAGTTGGAAACTCGCAAGTGGCAGGACCAGTCCGGCCAAGATCGCTATTCGACCGAGGTTGTTTTGCGCCCTTATCGCGGTGAACTGACTCTGCTGGACAGCCGTGGCGAAGGTGGCGGCGGCGGCGGTTACGGCGGTGGCCAATCGGGCGGTTACGGCGGCGGACAGGCTGGCGGCGGTTACGGCGATCCTTATGGCGCACCGTCCGGCTCACCTGCCCCGGCATCCGGCGGAATCGACGACGACGAGATTCCGTTCTAAACGAAACGGAGACACAATATGGCATGGTCCTTCGCTCTCGGCCGACTTCTCGGGTCCGAACTGAGGGTCCATGTCACCTTTTTCCTGTTGTTGGCCTGGGTCGGATTTGCGGCCTATTCCAGCGGAGGTTGGCCCGCCGCGATCGAGAACCTGATTTTCGTTTTGGCGCTATTCGCCTGCGTTGTGGCGCATGAATTCGGCCACGCCCTGATGGCGCGCCGCTTTGGCATCAAAACTCCTGATATCACCCTGTTGCCCATCGGCGGTTTGGCCCGGTTGGAGCGTATGCCAGAAAAACCGATGCAAGAGGTCTGGGTGGCCCTCGCCGGTCCGGCCGTCAATGTCGCGATCTGGTTGGCTCTGGTGGCGTTTGGCGCCGGGATGCCCTTTGATACGATCAGCCAGATAGAATCCGCAAATATCGGGATGCTGGACCGTCTCGCCTACATCAATCTTCTACTGGCGGCGTTTAACATGATCCCCGCCTTCCCGATGGATGGAGGTCGCGTTTTCCGGGCCCTCCTCTGCCTTCGTCTGGACCGCGTCGCAGCCACGCGCATCGCGGCGCTAAGCGGTCAGATGCTTGCCGTTGGGCTCGGGTTCTATGGGCTCAGCTCGGGCAACCCGATCCTCGTCGTGATTGCTGTTTTCGTGTTCTTCGCAGCCAATGCAGAAAGTCAGGATGTGGCGCTGCGCTCGGCCACGCGGCACGTTTTAGCACGCGATGCGATGATTACAGAATTTCACGCGCTGTCACCTCAGGACACGTTGAATACTGCCGCGCAGGCCGTGATCCATACAACGCAACATGAGTTTCCGGTTCTGGACGACAAAGGCCACCTTCAGGGCTTCGTAACCCGAGATCACTTGTTCAAGGCGCTGGCAAGCGACCACCCACGCTCTGACCCCGCCGTTTCGATCATGGAGCGCAACATCCCGCAGGTCGGCTTGACTGCTGGATTGGCAAAGGTTTTGGACGGGTTGCACAAAGGCGCGCCGGCGGTCGCCGTGATCAATCGCACCGGGCTTATGATCGGCTATATCACCCGTGAAAACATCGGTGAGTTGATGGTGATCCGAGGGCGCTGACCGTCTCGTCAGGCGGTTGCCAACGCATCCTCTAGCACCGACAGGACGGCCTCACGCGGGACATCCGAAGTCACAAAGGCCTGACCGATCCCTCGCGCCAAAATGAAACGCAACTGACCGTCGATCACCTTTTTGTCCTGCGCCATCAGGTCCACCAAGGCCTCGGCTCCGGGAAGATCACCTGGAATATCAGCCAGATCGGTTTTCATCCCCATAGTCTTCAAATGCGCCCGCACTCGGCTTGGGTCTTCCTGCGAACACAGGCCCAGTCGTGCCGACAATTCAAAGGCCAGCGCGCAGCCGATGGCAACGCCTTCGCCATGCAACAGCCGGTCGGAATACCCTGTCGCGGCCTCCAACGCGTGACAGAACGTGTGCCCGAGGTTCAAAAGCGCGCGATCCCCCTGCTCGGTCTCGTCGCGCGCGACGATATCGGCTTTCATCTGGACCGATCGCGTGACAGCACGCACCCGCGCGGCCATATCGCCCGAGGAGACCTTGGTCCCATTCCCTTCAAGCCATTCGAAGAATTCGGCGTCGCCGAGCAGGCCGTATTTGACCACCTCTCCATAGCCCGACAGGAAATCACGCTGGGTCATGGTGCCCAGAACCGAGGTATCGGCCAGCACCAAGGAGGGTTGATGAAACGCGCCGATCAGGTTTTTGCCCTGAGGCGCGTTGATCCCAGTTTTGCCTCCGACCGAACTGTCGACCTGCGCCAGCAACGAGGTCGGGATTTGAACGAAACGCACGCCACGGCGCAGCACAGCGGCAGCGAAACCTGCGAGGTCCCCGATCACTCCGCCGCCAAGGGCGATGACGATGTCCCGACGCTCGACCTTTTCGGCCAGCAGCCACTCCACAGCTCGCTCAAAATGCGGCCAGCTTTTGGTCGCTTCTCCTGCAGGCAAGGCCAGTGAGGACATCTCGATCCCCGCGCTCGCAAGCCCTTCGCGCAGGGCCTCCAGATGAAGGGCGGCGACGTTCTCGTCAGTCAGAACCGCAACTTTCGGACGGCGCAGCAAAGGCGCGATCCGCGCGCCGGATTGCGCCAGCAGGTCCGGGCCAATCTCGACATCATACGAGCGTTCGCCCAATTCCACATGTACGGTTTCATGCATCTATTTTCGTTCCAAAACATCGGGTCGGGCCAGCAGGGCGTCGACCACGCGGTCTACCATATTGTCGATCGAGGTCTCACCATCCGAGGCCACCGTCAGATCGGCCTCGGCATAGACCGGGACACGCGCCTCGTACAGCGCCTTCAACGTCGCATAGGGGTCATCAGTTCTCAGCAACGGGCGTGTATCCTTATGGCGCACCCGGTTCCACAACACATCAAGATCCGCCCGCAACCAGACCGAGGCACCCCGTTCGGTGATCATGTCGCGGTTACCCTCGGACAGAAACGCGCCACCACCCGTCGATAGAATACCTTTCTGCTCATCCAGCAAGCGACCGATAACCTGGGTTTCCTTGGCGCGAAAAAACGGCTCTCCGTCGCGCTGGAAAATCTCGGGGATGGTCATATTGGCGGCTGATTCGATCTCGGCGTCGCTATCGAGGAAAGGAACACCCAGCCTCGCCGCCAATGCGCGGCCCACAGCGGTCTTTCCGGCCCCCATCATGCCCACGAGAACAACGGTTTTGTGCAGGTCAAACCCGCCCTGTGTGCCTGCCGCGTGTGTGTTATGCTTAATTTCGCTCATTTAACCGTGAATGACGTGATCTTAAGAAAAATGCCAGTTATAACTTGGTCAAAACCAAAAATTGAGGCAGCGTGGCGCCATGGGCCGTCTGATCAAGTTCCTGATATATATTGTTTGCCTGGCCTTCATCGGGCTGGTGGCCTACGCCTATGTGGGTCCTTATTTCGGCGCCGATTTCTCGGCCCCGCAAAGCGAAATCCGTGAACCGGTCACGTTGGATGTCGATTAAGCAAGTGTTGGTCGCGCTGTCTCTGGCCGGAGCAGCGCAGGCGCAGCAGCCGCTGACTGCGATTGATTGGCTGAACGACCCGCCTGAGAACCTGCCGGGCACGGTGCTGCTGGAGCCTCCGGTCGCGCAGAACGGAGGCCAGCCTGCGGTTGAGGTCACGCCTCTGGACGCGCTGTCGCAGCCGATCGGTTTGGTGTCGTCGAGTGTAACCGGGTTACCCGTCGACCTCTGGCATGGCAGCGACCCCGAGCGGATTTCAGAACTGATCGCCCGTATCCCGGTCAAGCATAACCCTGCCATGCAACGGCTGCTGTTCACCCTGCTGCTGTCCGAGGCCCGCGCGCCCGGCGGCGCGTCTGGAGAAGAAACACTGTTACTGGCGCGTCTGGACCGGCTGATGCAGCTCGGCGCGGCGGACCCGGCGCAGTCACTGGTGCAACTGGCCGGTCCAACGGACACGCAGGCGCGGTTCGAACGCTGGTTTGATGCAACGCTTCTGACCGGTGACGAGGATCGCAGCTGTACCGCCCTGACCGCCCAGCCCAACCTATCCAAGGACTATGCGGCCCAGATCTTCTGCAAGGCCCGCCGGGGGGATTGGCCCTCTGCTGCTCTGACACTTGAGGCCGCCCACGCGCTGGAGCTGTTGCCGCCTGAGGAACTGGACCTGCTCGACCGTTTCCTCAACCCCGACATTTTTGAGGACGCGCCTTACCTGCCGCAACCCGAGGACCCGGATCCGCTAAGCTTCAGGCTGTTTGAGGCCATTGGGGAGCGTTTGCCCTCGGCCCCTCTGCCGCGGGCCTTCGCCAATGCCGACCTGCGCGACGTGGCCGGCTGGAAGGCGCAGATCGAAGCCGCCGAGCGCCTGACCCGTATTGGCGCGCTGACCCCGAACCAGTTGCTTGGTCTTTACACCGAGCGTTCTCCGGCAGCATCAGGTGCCGTTTGGGATCGGGTGGCCGCTGTACAGCAGTTCGAAACCGCCCTGGAAACCGGCAATGTCGAGGCGATCAGCAAGACCCTCCCCCTCGTCTGGAAACAGATGCGCAGCGTCGGGCTTGAAGTGCCCTTTGCCGATCTCTTCGCCGAACGCCTCTATAGGGTCGAATTGCAGGGGGCCGATGTGGAAGCCCTACGCTGGCGTATCCTGATGCTCTCGGATTTCTATGAACGCGCCGCGATGCAAGCGCCGAACACAGCGGTTGAGACGCAGTTCCTGGCAGCTTTGGCGCAGGGTGATCCTGGTCGCGCTGTTTCGCCATCGCCTTTGGCAGATGCGGTCGCGCAAGGGTTCGCCTGGGCCGCGCCGGTGCCTTCGGACATCGAGGCCCTGCTGGACAATGGTCAACTCGGCGAGGCGATTTTGGAGGCAATGCAGCTGTTTGCCCACGGCGCGCGCGGCAATCTGGTGGACATGACCGCCGCAATCGCCGCCTTCCGCCGTGTCGGGCTGGAGGAAACCGCCCGCCGCGCTGCACTGAACCTACTGATCCTGAACGAGCGCGTCTGATGAGCGGCCCGGCATCAGATGAGCTGTGGATTTCAACCTTCCTGCAGGCGCAGGCCGCCGAATTGGGCGCGGCCACGAATACTCTGCTGGCCTATGGTCGCGACCTGAAGGATTTCGCCGCGTGGCTGGAGCATAGCAAAACCAGTTTCGAGCAAGCGGATCGTGATAGGATCGAAGCCTATCTGATCGATTGCGATGCGCAGGGCCTGTCCCGCGCGACCCGCGCCCGGCGGTTGTCGGCGATCAAACAACTCTACCGGTTCGCGTTCGAAGAAGGCTGGCGCGAGGCGAACCCGGCCATTCAGATCAAAGGCCCGGGCCGCAAGAAGCAGCTGCCCAAAACGCTGGACGTCCCCGAAGTCGACCGCTTGCTCGAGGCTGCCCGCCAGACCGGACGCAGCCCAGCCGACCGTATCCGCAACACCTGCCTGACGGAGCTTCTCTACGCGACCGGTATGCGGGTGACGGAGCTGGTCTCTCTGCCCGTCTCATCCGCGCGCGGCGATCCCCGCATGTTGCTGGTTCTGGGCAAAGGTGGCAAAGAGAGGATGGTTCCCCTGTCCCCCCCGGCCCGCGATGCGCTGGCCGTTTGGCTTGAGGAACGAGACAAGGCCGAGGATGCAAATGTTGAAAAAGGTGGCACCCGATCAAAATTCCTGTTCCCGTCACGGGGCAAATCCGGGCACCTGACCCGGCACAGGTTCTTTTTGCTGGTCAAAGAATTGGCGGTTCAGGGCGGTGTCTCGCCCGAAAAGGTCACGCCGCACACGTTGCGCCATGCCTTCGCCACCCATCTGTTGGCAAACGGGGCCGACCTGAGATCAATCCAGACCCTACTGGGTCACGCAGACATCGCGACGACCGAGATCTACACGCATGTGCTGGATGAACGGCTGTCGGAACTGGTGCTGGAACATCACCCGCTGGCGAAAGACAAGGGTAGCAAGGGCTAACCCCTTGATTGCAAGGGTGCGCATCCCCATAACGGGTGCAGAAACACGAACAACCAAGGACCGATGGAACCCACATCCTCTCTGATCGACGGCGCATTCTGGTTTACCACTGGCGCTATCCTGCTTTTGCTTGTCCTTTCGGGCTTTTTCTCAGGCTCAGAAACAGCGTTGACCGCATCGTCCCGAGGGAAGCTGAGGGCACAGGCCGACAAAGGCTCTCGCGGCGCGCAAAAGGCGCTCGATATCACCGATGACAATGAGAGGCTGATCGGCTCGGTCCTGCTGGGCAACAACCTGGTTAACATCCTCGCGGCCTCGCTGGCGACGGCCCTATTCACCCGACTGTTCGGTGAAAGCGGCGTGGCGTTGGCGACGCTGGTCATGACCCTGCTGGTTCTGATCTTTGCCGAAGTCCTGCCCAAGACCTATGCCATCACTAATTCGGAAAAAGCCGCCTCTGCCGTGGCCCCGATCATCAGCGTTGTCGTCACCGTGTTCTCGCCCATTGTGGCCGCGGTGCGCCTGTTGGTCCGCGGTGTGCTGCGTATTTTCGGAGTCCAGATCGACCCGGACAGCAACATCCTCGCCGTGCGCGAGGAAATCGCCGGTGCTTTGCAGCTAGGTCATTCCGAAGGTGTGGTCGAGAAAGAAGACCGTGACCGCATTCTGGGCGCGCTTGATCTGGGCGACCGTGCGGTTGAAGAGATCATGCTCCACCGCTCGAACATCGAGATGATCGACGCCGATGCAGAGCCGGATGCCATTCTGGAGCAATGCCTGCAAAGCCGCCACACGCGCCTGCCCGTTTTTCGCGACGAGCCCGAGAACATCATCGGCGTGGTCCATGCCAAAGATCTGTTCCGCGCGATGTACGCGCAAGTCGGCGGATCCGAGAGCAACTCGGACCGTTTGGCCGGCTTCGACATCACCAAAGTAGCAAACGATCCCTATTTCGTACCAGAAACCACCACTCTGGACGACCAGATGCGAGAGTTCCTGCGCATTCGTAGCCACTTTGCCCTAGTGGTCGACGAATACGGATCGCTGCGCGGCCTGATCACGCTCGAGGATATTCTCGAAGAAATCGTTGGTGAAATCGCCGACGAGTTCGACATCGAGGAAGAGGTTCCTGTTACCCGCACCGAGGATGGCCAGTTTCTGGTCGAAGGGGCCATGACCATCCGCGACGTCAACCGCGCCCTAGATTGGTCCCTGCCGGATGAAGAAGCCAATACCGTCGCTGGCCTTGTGATACATGAGGCGCAGATGATCCCCGTGGTCGGTCAGGTGTTTTCCTTCCACGGGTTCCGGTTCGAGGTTACCGCGCGCGAGGGCAACCGGGTGACGGAGCTGAAGATCAGACCTCTCTAAGCGCGGGACGACGTGCGCGACATTATTTGTCGTTTTTATACTTGCGCCCCCGGAGCCTCCGGTCAGACTTCCAGAAAATCTGGGAGTCTTTCATGAAACTGCAAACCCGCGTGGCGGTCATTGGGGGCGGCGTTGTCGGCTGCTCGGTTCTGTATCACCTGACCAAACTGGGGTGGTCCGACGTCATGCTTCTGGAACGGTCCGAGCTGACTTCGGGCTCGACCTGGCACGCGGCGGGCGGGTTTCACACTCTAAACGGCGACACCAACATGGCGGCGCTGCAGGGCTATACGATCCGGCTGTATAAAGAGCTGGAAGAGATCACCGGAATGTCCTGCGGGTTGCACCATGTTGGCGGGGTGACGCTGGCGGACAATCAGGATCGGTTCGACATGCTACTGGCCGAACGCGCCAAGCATCGCTTCATGGGGCTGGAAACCGAAATCGTCGGCCCCGATGAGATCAAGAAAATCGCGCCGATCACCAATACCGACGGCATTATCGGTGCGCTCTACGATCCGCTGGATGGGCATCTGGATCCGTCAGGCACCACCCATGCCTACGCCAAGGCCGCCCGGATGGGCGGGGCCACGATCGAGACCCACTGCATGGTGCGCGAAACCAATCAGCGCGCGGACGGCACATGGGATGTGGTCACCGACAAGGGCACGATCCATGCCGAGCATGTGGTCAACGCAGGCGGCCTCTGGGCGCGTGAGGTCGGTGCAATGGCGGGCATCTATTTCCCTCTGCACCCGATGGAGCATCAGTATCTGGTGACAGACTCGATCCCTCAGATCGAAGCGATCATTGATGCGGGCGGTGAACACCCGCATGTCATGGACCCAGCAGGTGAAAGCTATCTGCGGCAGGAAGGTCGGGGCCTGTGCATTGGGTTCTACGAGCAGCCCTGTAAGCCATGGGCTGTTGACGGTACACCGTGGGAGTTCGGTCATGAACTTCTGCCCGATGACTATGACAAGATCACCGATAGTATCGAGTTCGCCTATAACCGCTTCCCTGTTCTGGCCGAGGCCGGGGTGAAATCGGTGATCCACGGCCCGTTCACCTTTGCGCCCGATGGCAACCCTCTGGTCGGGCCGGTACCGGGGACGCGCAACTATTGGTCCGCTTGCGGCGTCATGGCCGGATTCAGCCAGGGCGGCGGCGTTGGCCTGACGCTGGCGCAATGGATGATCGAGGGCGAGCCGGAGCGCGACGTCTTCGCCATGGACATGGCCCGGTTCGGCGACTGGATCAGCCCGGGCTATACCCGCCCGAAGGTCATTGAGAACTATCAGAAACGGTTCAGCGTCGCCTACCCAAACGAGGAACTGCCCGCCGCGCGCCCCAATCGCACCACGCCGATGTATGACATCTTCAGCGATCTGGGCGCGGTTTGGGGCCAGCAATACGGGCTAGAGGTGCCGAATTACTTCGCGCAAGGCGACGAGCCGGGTTATGAAACCCCCTCATTTCGACGCTCGGACGCGTTCGACTCCACGGGGCGCGAAGTTCGCGCTGTTCGCGAAGGTGTAGGGATCAACGAGGTCCACAATTTCGGCAAGTATCGCATATCGGGCCCGAATGCCCGCGCGTGGCTGGATCGGATCATGGCGGGACGCATCCCTCAACCGGGCCGAGTCTCCCTGACCCCGATGCTGTCGCCCAAAGGCAAGCTGATCGGTGATTTTACCGTGTCTTGCCTAAGTGAGACCGACTTCCGCCTGACCGCCTCATACGGCAGCCAAGCCTACCACATGCGTTGGTTCCAGCAGAACGCAGCCGAGGGCGTCTCAATCAGCAATTTCAGCGACCAGCTGAATGGCTTCCAAATCGCAGGCCCTAAGGCGACCGAGGTACTGGCGGCCTGCACGCGCGAGGAAGTCTCGACCCTCCGGTTCCTCGACGTGCGTCCAATGACGATCGGCATGACGGATTGCCTCGTGCAGCGGGTCAGCTACACCGGCGATCTGGGCTATGAGATCTATTGCGATCCGATGGCGCAACGACAGCTCTGGTGGACTTTGTGGGAGGCCGGGCAACCCCATGGGATGGTGCCTTTCGGCATGCGCGCCATGATGTCCTTGCGTCTGGACAAGTTCTTTGGCTCGTGGATGCGTGAGTTCTCACCAGACTACACAGCCGCAGAAACGGGGTTAGATCGGTTCATTTCGTTCTCCAAAAACACCGACTTCATTGGTAGAGAAACGGCTGAGGCAGAGAGGCATAACGGTACGACTCGCAAGCTGATCGCATTCGAGGTCGAGGCCGAAGATGCGGATGTGAACGCGTACGAGCCGATCTGGCTGGACGGAGAGGTCGTTGGTTTTTGCACCTCAGGCGGCTATTCCCACTATGCCCAAACCTCCGTCGCGATGGGGTTCCTTCCGACGGACCGTATCAAAGACGGGCTGGAGGTTCAGATCGAAATCCTCGGCCAGATGCGGACCGCGCGGGTGATCTCGACCCCGCTGTTTGATCCTGAGGGCGACCGAATGAGGGGCTGACAACGCAGCAACCGGGCGGCATGTTGCCCCTATGACAGACATACCCATCATACTGCTTGCGGCAGGGCAATCTCGGCGCATGCGCGGTGCAGATAAGCTACTACAGGCGGTCGACGGCATACCCCTTTTGCGACGATCTACCATGACAGCCTTGGAGGTCGGACCGGTGATCGTTTCGCTTCCTCCCCGCCCTCATGCCCGCTACGACGCGCTGGACGGTTTGGACGTGCAGATGGCCCCAATTGCGGATGCGGCAGAAGGCATGAACGCCAGCCTGCGCGGCGCGCTGGCCAAAGTGGATGCCGCTGCGCCGGCTGTCATGGTTCTGCTGGCGGATTTGCCTGAGCTAACCTCGAACGACCTAAGAGCTGTGAAGAACGCGAGACACGCCAATCCCGACAATCTGATTTGGCGCGGAGCCACGTCGGCTGGCAAGCCTGGCCATCCCGTTATCTTTGATCGTCAGCTTTTTCCAGAACTTCGGAAGCTGACCGGAGATCAAGGCGCCCAATCCGTCATTCGCGCGCACAAGGACAAGGCTCACCTCACACGTCTTCCCGGCGACAATGCCCTGTTAGACCTCGACACACCCGAGGCATGGGCGGACTGGCTCAGAAAACGAGGGTCGTAAACGAACACGACCCGGTCGTTAGAGACCGGGTCGTGTGCCCAAAACAGGACTACCACTTTCAGCAATCAATAAAGCTAAACCAAATCACCTATACAGGTGGTTAGGCGTACAGCAGCTAAAACCTAAACAAGACCCCCTCGTTAACATGCCACCAGCGCTTTAAGACTGAGCAAGCCACGGGCACCCCCTAGTGCCTTTGGCTCCCCCTCACTTGGGCATGTTTATATTTGCTGATCCGATCCTTCGAAACAACGTAAAATTGGAAGAAACGGTTAACTAGGGACGTCTCAGTTTGGTTTTTGGGCAACATCCCGTTGCGTCAAGATCAACCCTAAGGGGATTTACGTTAGCAGAAGCTCCGATAAAGGCCCCATTAAACGTGGTCTTATTCAATAATAACCATGTAATTGCAGTAATATAGTTTACATCGTCAGAATTTTTTTCGGCCATCTTCTACTTTAAGTAGAGTGCTCAAAAACACCGCCAAACGACCTGCCGTTTGTTCATGCTCAATATTCAATTCAACTAAATTCAAAGTTTGACAGCCAATTCAGCAACAATCCTCCGATTCGCAATGTGTCAGCAGGCCTGAATCCGCGAATCCCAACAGCGCTCCGCCGACACGGAACATGTGCTTTGTGGCAAAATTAAGTTTTCTTAATTCATCAGTCAGGAAAGACACAGATTGAGGGTTCATTTGCTGTTTCAACGCGCGCCTCAATTCGCGCGACGTGAACAGGAGACAAAAAATGAGCATCCGTAAATCCTCACTATTATTGCCGAGCAAATCCAGCTGGGTTGGCGCCAGTGCCTTGGGCGCAGCCCTTCTGGCCACAACGGCCCTGCCCTCGATGGCTGATGAAGCGCTGGCCGATCTGGTCGAGACGGTCTCGCCTTCGGTCGTGACCATCATTGCCGAACAGGACGCGGTCGCGACTCCTGCTCGGGGTCAGGACTTTGATCTGGAAAACCATCCCTTTGGTGAGTTCTTCAAAAGGTTCGGTGCGCCCGAAGGCTTCGACATGCCGCAGCGCGGTCCGGCCCAGGGTTTGGGCTCCGGCTTTGTGCTGGATGCCGAGGGCTACATAGTCACCAACCATCACGTGGTCGACAATGCCTCAACCATCACCGTCCGTCTGAGCGACGATCGCACCTATGACGCTGAGGTCGTCGGTACCGACCCGTTGACCGATATCGCCGTCCTGAAGATCGAGCCAGAGGCTGAGCTGCAAGCAGTGACCTTGGGTGACAGCGACGTGATCCGCGTTGGCGAAGACGTCGTAGCCATCGGCAACCCCTTCGGTCTGAGCTCCACCGTCACAACCGGCATCGTGTCCGCCAAGGGGCGCAATATTTCGCAAGGACCTTACGCTGAATTCATCCAGACCGATGCCGCCATCAACAAAGGCAATTCTGGTGGTCCTCTGTTCAACATGGAAGGTGAGGTTATCGGTGTTAACTCAGCCATTTACTCGCCAAGCGGCGGCTCGGTCGGGTTGGGTTTTGCGGTAACCTCTAACATCGTGGATCACATCACAGCCGATCTGCGCGATGACGGGGAAATCAGCCGCGGGTGGCTGGGTGTCTCGATCCAGAATGTCAGCCCCGAGTTGGCAGCCGCCTTGGGCATTGATGCCTCAACGGGCGCGCTGGTGTCCGATGTCGTGACCGACAGCCCGGCAGATGGTGTGCTGCAGCAAGGCGATGTGATCCTGAGCTTCAACAATGAGTCTGTGGACAACAGCAGCGACCTGCCGATCCTTGTGGGCACCACCAAAGTTGGCACGGACAGCGTTCTGACCGTCCTGCGGGATGGCACCGAACAGCAGCTGGAGCTGACCATCGGCCAACACCAGGCCGCGTCCACTCAGACCGACGCGCCCGTCGAGGCCGAGGTCTCGGGCACATCGCTCGGTGTTACCGTTGCCCCTCTGACTGAAACTGCACGTGCCGAAATGGGCGTTGGCGAAGGGATCGACGGGGTCGTCGTGACCGATCTGAAGCCCGACAGCCCTGCGGCCAAGGCCGGACTACAGCGGGGCGACGTGATCGTCAAACTGGGCAGCCAGGAGACCGCTTCGCCGGACGCCCTTAAGGCGGCTTTGGACAGCGAGAAGACAGACCCCGCTCTCGTGCTTATCAACCGCGGTGGCAACCAGATCTTCGTGGCGGTTGAAATCGTCTGACCTCAGGCCCGCGCGCGCCACATGATGGGGAGATCTGGTGCGCGCCTCCTGGCGGATTGGTTTGTCCGCAATTCGCCGGGCGTGCCGGGTGCGCAAGGACGCACCCGGCTCGTGTTTTCCTCAGGCCATGTGCTTTGGCCATAAATTGTGTTTAAATTCGAATAAAAAGGAGCCTCCATCATGAGCAGACGCCTGCTGATCGTCGAAGATGACGCAGATACACGGGACTTCATCGCGAAAGGATTCAGCGAAGAAGGCTATGTGGTCGAGGTTGCCGCAGATGGCCGCGAAGGGTTGTATCACGCCACTGACGGAGGTTTTGACGCTATTGTTCTGGACAGGATGCTGCCCGGATTGGATGGCTTGTCCCTGATCAAATCCATGCGCGCTGCCGGGCTGAAAACGCCGGTTCTGATGCTGACCGCCATGAGCGCCGTTGATGAACGCGTCAAAGGGCTACGTTCGGGCGCGGATGATTATCTGGTCAAGCCGTTTTCGTTCCAGGAACTTCATGCACGGATCGAGGCGCTGCTGCGCCGTCCGCAGGACGCAGAAGAAACGCCAACCCTGACCTGCAAGGACCTTGAGATGGATTTGCTGACCCGAAAGGTCACGCGTGACGGGCAGGAAATCTCATTGACCCCGCGCGAGTTCCAAATCCTTGAATTCTTCCTGCGTCGTAAGAACCGAGTTGTGTCGCGCACCATGCTGCTTGAGGGCGTTTGGGACTATCACTTCGACCCGAACACAAACGTCGTGGACGTCCACATCTCGAAACTGCGGCGTCAACTGGACGAAGGCGGAGATGTACCGCTGATTGAAACCGTCCGGGGCGCGGGTTACATGATGTCTGATGGATAACCTTCGGCTTTCGGTAAATAATTCCAGAACAAGACTTGTCGTCGCCAGCATGGTTCTCAGCACCATTCTGACGGCGACGGTTCTGGCTTTGGTCTATGTGACAGCCAATCGCAGCATCGAATCCGAGACACGCTCGGTCGTCTCGGCGGAACTGACCGGACTTGCAGATGAATATGAGAGGCGCGGTCTCATTGGCCTTATCACCGCCATCGAACGCCGCCTGCCCAGTGCCTCGGAACGCGACGCGCTTTATCTTTTGACCGACCGGTTCGGCAACAAACTGGCGGGCAATCTCAAGCAATGGCCCGAGGACATCACCGCGGGCAGTGGCTGGGTCGATCTCGAGGTCCGCCGCGCCGACAATGACGAGCTGGTGCCTGTTTCTGCCGCCTCGATCCGCCTGCCCGGTGGCGAGCGCCTTATCGTCGGGCGTGATGCCGTTGCCCGTCAGCAGTTCGACCGGGTTCTGCTGCGGTCAGTCGCACTGGCACTTGGGATTGCCCTGCTCCTCAGCCTGTTGACCGGATGGCTGTTCACCAGGCTGGTGTTTTCGCGCCTGTCCGACATCGCCAGCACGGCGGAGAATATCGTCTCGGGCGATCTGTCTCGCCGGATGCCTATACGCGGCACCGGTGATGAGTTCGATCAGGTCGCCGGGACCTTGAACACCATGCTCGACCGGATAGAAGAGCTGATCAGCAACCTGCGCACAACCTCGAACTCTATTGCGCATGACCTGCGATCGCCCCTTTCCCGTTTGAAACAACGGGTTGAAGCGCTGTCCGACCCGGACAAAAGCGATCTGGACCGCGAGATCGACATCGCCCGGGCCACCACCGAGGTGGATCATGTCTTGCGCGTGCTGGGGCAACTGACCGAAATCTCACGCGCTGAGGCCGGGCTGGGGCGCGAACAGTTTGAGGATGTCGATCTGCACCAACTGGTTGAGGATGTCGTGGACCTCTATGAGCCTGTTGCGGCGGATCAGAATGTTCGGCTTGAAGTTTCAGGTCAAGCCAAGCCCATTCAGGGCCACCGCCCTCTTCTGTCGCAAGCCTTGTCCAACCTTCTGGACAACGCGTTGCGATATGCGCCGGAGGACTCGACTATCACCGTATCCCTTGAAGAGGACACCGCCTGCACCCGCCTCAGCGTGCGCGATGAAGGGCCAGGCGTTCCGGAACAGGACCTTCCTCGCTTGCAGCAGCCATTCGTAACGCTGGACCCTGCGCGGACTGAGCGCAATGCCGGACTGGGCCTTGCCTTGGTGGCTGCAATCTCACGGATGCATGGCGGTGCGTTCGAGGCGCGCAACTGCGATCCCGGCCTCGAAACTACGCTGAAACTGGCGCGCTAACTCGGGCGTCCTTTGATCGCCATGTTCTTGTTTTTATAGCGCTTATCCTCGGTCACATCCGCACCGAACCACGCGGGCGGCGTGTAGCCTTTCGCATCTTGCTCCGAGGTGAATTCGACCTCAACCAGACACAGCGGTGCCAGATCGCCTTCGAACACATCCAATTCAAACACATGCCCATCCGGCAGCGTGCCAGTGTATCGCACCTTCTCAACCCGCCGTCCCTCGGTCTCGGGCCAGAAGGTTTCGAACTGATCGGCTGAAATCTCGGCCTCCCGCTCGACCCGGACCAGACCGCCCGCGCCCTTGAGGGTGAGGAAATAACTGTCATTCTTCTGCCGCAGCCGCATCTCCACTGAGTCCTCAGTGGCCGTAAGATACCCCTGCCGCACCACAGCCTTTTTGGTTCCACCTAGATCGGGCAGTTCAGCGACCAGAAATTTGCGTTCGATTTCGATGCTCATTTCGATGCAACCACCCCGTTTTCCAATTCATCATAGAGCGCCTTATAGGCTTCACTGGCCGCACTGCGTGCAGCATAGGTGCTGACCGGAGCGCGGTGCTGGCCCATTTTCTCGATATCCGCGGTGAAGGGAATCGAGGTTTGCAGAAACCGTTTGCGGTATAGCCCGCGCATCTTCTCCCTTGTGTCCTGATGCAAAATCTTGCGCTTCTGCACCATCGAGAAGAACGCCCTCAGCTTTTTTTTCCGCAACTTGTGTTCTTCGAAAAAGCTAACCAGCTGATCGAATGTGCGTTCCGAAAGTGTCGTCGGGATCACCGGCACGACGATCTCATCAGCAGCGCGGAAGATGTTCTCGGACAG
The DNA here is from genome assembly GCF_056536505.1 of Ruegeria sp. CL3. Classification (NCBI taxonomy): domain Bacteria; kingdom Pseudomonadati; phylum Pseudomonadota; class Alphaproteobacteria; order Rhodobacterales; family Roseobacteraceae; genus Ruegeria; species Ruegeria sp. CL3. The sequence goes on from NZ_JBQFPT010000003.1 coordinate 64,777, forward strand.
GGTCGAGAAGTTCGGCGGGCAATCCAGAATAATCACGTCATAATCGCTGCCTGCCGCGACCAGAGCCTTTTTCAAACGCGAGCGCTTGTTGCGCATCCGGGATAGGAAAACGTCGAAATCGCGAAATGTCAGATTGGCGGGCAACACATCCAGACCTTCGAAGTCACTGGCCCGGATGGCCTTGGTAAACCGTTCCACATCCTCAAAAAAACGCGCGTCTGTCAGTTTTTTCGACGGCTTGACCCGGAAATAAAAACCCGACGCCCCCTGCGGATCAAGATCGCACAAAAGCACCTGCTGACCCGCCTGCGCATAGGCGTAGGCGAGGTTCACCGAGGTCGCGGTCTTCCCGACCCCGCCCTTGTTACTGTAGCAGGCAATGATCTTCATTCCTCACTCCTTTGTGTGGTGAAACAGGCTGCGGAAAAGATGCCGGATCTTCGGGCTGTCGAAATGCTGAAAGTTTGAAATCACGCGCGCACGTTCGGCCTTTTGGCGTTGGTCGAGAACTGCGATTAGGCCACCAGCGGCCAAACCAAGCTGCGCGTCCACGCGGCCTTGGGCGGTGCTTTGGTCGGTAACAAACGCCAGCAGCGCCTCTTGCTGGACCGAGTAATCGTTGAACAGGCCCAGGTTATCTTGCAGCTTTTTCAGAGGCTTGAGGATCGTTTTGAAGTCCTTTGCATTGAACAGAGGCCCGAAGAACTCCATCAGATAGCGCAGTTTCTTGCAGTCGATCCGCAGGTCGTGGACGGTTTGGTCTGGCGTCTCGTCACTAATACTGCGGGCGAGTTTGCAAGTCTTGCGATAGCGTTTCCAGATCAGCGCGCAGGCATAGCAATAGGCTCCGCGATCAGCGCTCGGCCCCGGCTCCAGAGTTTCTGGACTTGAGAATTCCTGCGCCAGATCGGTCATCGCAGTTTCATAGGTCGCGCTGCGCAAATGGCGAGACAGACGGGACAGTTCCTTGGCACGCTCTTGTTCGAACCGGTCGAACATGGCCTGAACACCAGCATGAAGATTTTCCGGTACGAGACTGAGATACATATCTTTTTCCAAAAGATAGACATCCAGATCCCGTAAGCGACCGGTTGGGGCCATCAGGTCCGAAAAGACCCGTTTCAACTCTGCCGTCTGCTGGTCTGAAAACACCCCTTTGAACAAGCTCACGACTGAGCGGATGCGCCGAAAAGACACTCGGTAGTCATGCAGAAACTCGGTATCAATATCCGCCACTATGCCAGCCTCATTCTGACGCGCAACGCTGAGATAGGTCCGGATCAGGTCAGTCGCGACCTCCAAGGATGGTTCTTGCGTGCCAAGCGCAATCGCCGGTTTTGCGCGGTAACGCGCCATGTCTGGGAACAAAACCTCGAACAAGTCGTCAATACCGCCCGAAGTCATTCCCTCAAGACTATCACAGGCCGCAGCAAAAGCGCGATCATAGCCGCGCAGTTGTTGTAACCAGACAAATGCCACTTGCCCGCGATCGGTTCTAAGCGACAGGATATGTCCCCGAACCTGCGTCTTTTGCAGATCGTCGAGAATCGCAAGCGCGCCTTCCTCAACCTCGCCCGTACCAATCGGCGTCAGGGCGCGCAAAGTAGGAAAGCCGTTCAGCGCCGCCTTCACTGGTCCTTCAGGCAGGTTCTGTACGAATTGCCCCTTGCCCCTTGCCTGCTGCTCGGAGACCTGCCCCTGCATGGAGACAAGCCGCAAGCTCCCTCTGTTCTCGAGCAGGACCCTGCCGGAGCTGCGGAGTGACTGATCGTGACAATCAAGCAAAAGGACCGGCGCGGCGGTGCCCATCTGAATATCGACTGAGTGATTGGGCAAAGCGTGCTCGAACGCGGCCTGATCAAGCCCGCCGGGGAGGATGAAGAATCCGTTTGTTCCCTGCGACACGTCTTACCCCTGCCCGACCCTTCTACATATCGTCATGAGACCGTGAATCGCGCCCTGCATCAAGAACAAGATCAACCAAACCTGGGATTTGTGCGGGTGACAGGTCAAAACCGTCCGGCTAAAACCAAGACATGTCTGATCCGGTCTCCTCCATCCGCAATCTCGGCCCCGCCTTCGAACAGGCTTGCACTCGCGCGGGCATCCATTCGGCGCAGGAGCTGCGAGAGCTGGGCGCCGATGCCGCCTATGCCAAGCTGTTGGCAGCAGGCACAAGGCCGCATTTCATCGGCTACTATGTGTTGGTGATGGGGCTGCAGGGCCGCCCTTGGAACGACTGCAAGGGCGAGGAGAAAAAGGCGTTAAGACAACGGTTTGACACGATCAAATCCGGCACAAAGGCGGCCCCGGAAAGCCAAATGGTCTCGGATCTGGATGCCATCGGGGTACGGGTTGCAGCCCACGATCTAAAGCAGATCTGAAACGAAAAAGGCCGCCCCAATCAGGAGCGGCCCAATTTGTTCATCAAAGTGGTGGCTTAGCCGACCAGTTCGATACCCGAGAAGAAGTAGGCGATCTCCACCGCTGCGGTTTCCGGAGCGTCCGAACCGTGGACCGAGTTTTCGCCAACCGATTCAGCAAACTCGGCGCGGATGGTGCCGGCCGCTGCGTCAGCAGGGTTGGTTGCGCCCATGACTTCACGGTTCTTAGCAATGGCGCCTTCGCCTTCCAGAACCTGAACAACGACCGGAGCCGACGACATGAACTCGCACAGTTCGTCATAGAACGGACGCTCGGCGTGAACTTCGTAGAACTTGCCGGCTTGCTCTTTGGTCATGTGGATGCGCTTTTGCGCAACGATGCGCAGACCAGCTTCTTCGAACTTGGCGTTGATTTTGCCAGTCAGGTTGCGGCGGGTTGCATCGGGTTTGATGATCGAGAATGTGCGTTCCAGTGCCATGTCGGCCTCTCCTTACAATGTGGCGCGGGGTCCGCGCCGAAATCCATCGCGCGCCGCCTAACATGGTCTGTGGCTCATGAAAAGTCTTATGATGCCCTGCCCCGCGCTTTGCGGTTCAGATTGTGTCAGGCAAAGGCTCTAGACGGTCGACACGGCGGATGTAGAGCACCGCAAGCAGGCCGATAAAACTGCTGCCGCTCATCATGCCCAGAACTAGATACGGGCCGTTTTCGGCGTTGACGAATGCTCCGGTCATAGACGTCAGCACAGCCCCCAACGCGACGATCATCGCGCCCGAAAGACCTGCGGCGCTGCCTGCCAGTTTCGGGCGCACCGACATGACGCCAGCCGACGCGTTGGCGTTGGTCAAGCCGTTGCCAAACCCTACGCAGATGGCCGAACCGAAGAATACCCAGACCGAGTCCATCTGGCCCAGAAACAAAAACAACCCAAGCATAGGGCCGGTCGAGGCCACGATCCGTCCGATCAGGATCATCGTGGTCAGCCGGGTCCGTGCAGCAATGCGACCGGTGATGAAATTGCCCACCATGAAGCCGCCGGTGATGATGCCAATGCCTAGACCCAACATCGCGGGGCTCAGATCGAACCACGCTGCAGCCACTAAGGGCGCACCGGTGATAAAGCTGTAGAACCCCCCGATCGAAAACGCCGCGCAAAGGGCATAGCCCCAGAACCTGCGGGCACGGAACAGGTGCGGGTATTCTCTCAGCTGTGCAGCGAAAGTTGAGGAGCGGTTGATGTTGGTCTCGCCCATGTCGAACCAAAGCAAGGTCAACAGTCCCGACCCCAACAGCGAATACAAAACAAACCCGGCCCGCCAACCAAAGAGCATATCAAGCGCCCCGCCCAGCATCGGCCCCAGCATCGGTGCGAGGGCCATTGCCATAGCGACATAGCCAAGTTTGCTGGCGGCCTCATTCGGCGGGTATTGATCCCGGATCGACGCGCTGGACAAGACTGAGCCCGCTACTACAGCGGCTTGCAACAGGCGGAAGCCAAGGAATAGCCAGATCGACTCAGCGAGGGCGCAACCGATTGAAGCGCAAACAAAGATCGCCATGCAGATCAGCAAGACCGGCCTGCGTCCGTAGCGATCCGACAGCGGCCCCATGATCAGCTGAAGTATGGCTGAAACCGCCAGATATCCCGCGACTGAAAGGTTCACGAGACCATAGTCGACCGCGAAATCCTCACTCATATGCGCCAGCGAAGGTAGGAACATATTCAGCGAAAGAACCGACAGCGCCGTAGCAAAGATCAGCGTGATCAAAGTTGGAGGCGTCTGGGCGGCGCGCATGGTCAAAACCGTTTCAAATTGGCAAACGAGAAAGCGCTAACACATCGCTGGTCAGTTGAACATGCTTAGCCGCTGGCGGCGGCATCACGGCTCTGCTAAGAGCGCATCATGCTACGGATCGAAGACATCACTTATGCCGTTGAGGGCCGTCCCCTTTTTGATGGGGCCAGCGCAACCATTCCAGACGGCCACAAGGTTGGTCTTGTGGGCCGCAATGGCACCGGGAAAACCACGCTGTTCCGCCTGATCCGGGGGGAGCTGGCGTTGGAATCGGGCAATATCTCGATCCCGAAACGCGCGCGGATTGGCGGTGTGGCGCAAGAGGTGCCCTCGTCCGACGTGTCGCTGATCAATACCGTTCTGGCCGCCGATACCGAACGCGGCGCCCTGATGGCCGAAGCTGAGACCGCTGAGGACCCCGCCCGCATTGCCGAGATCCAGACCCGTCTGGCCGATATCGACGCTTGGTCGGCCGAGGCGCGCGCGGCCTCGATCCTCAAAGGTCTGGGCTTCGATGACGACGACCAGCTTCGCCCCTGCTCAGATTTTTCGGGCGGTTGGCGGATGCGCGTCGCTCTGGCGGCGGTACTGTTTTCGCAGCCCGATCTGCTGCTGCTCGACGAACCGACCAACTATCTCGACCTCGAAGGCGCTTTGTGGCTGGAGAGCTATCTGGCGAAGTATCCTCACACGGTCATCATCATCAGCCACGACCGCGGTCTTTTGAACCGGGCCGTAGGTTCGATCCTGCATCTGGAAGATCGCAAGCTCACCTACTACGCGGTTCCTTATGACAAGTTCGCCGAGCGCCGCGCCGAACGTCTGGCGCAAGCGGAGTCGGAGAACGCCAAGGCTAAGGCCCGCATCGCTCATCTGCAAAGCTTCGTGGATCGCTTCCGGTACAAGGCGTCCAAGGCCGTTCAGGCCCAATCGCGCCTGAAGATGATTGAACGCATACAGCTGGTCTCTACCCCGCAAGAGGCCGCTTTGCGCGCGTTTTCCTTCCCCGAGCCTGAGGAACTGTCGCCGCCCATCATTCAGATCGAAGGTGGCGTGACTGGCTATGGCGAAGTCGAAGTGCTGCGCCGTCTGAACCTGCGCATTGACCAGGACGACCGGATCGCGCTGCTGGGTAAGAATGGTCAGGGTAAATCGACTCTGTCCAAACTCTTGTCAGACCGTCTGCCCCTGATGGCGGGTAAGATGAGCCGCAGCAACAAGCTACGTATCGGGTATTTCGCGCAGCATCAGGTGGATGAACTCTATGTGGACGAAACCCCGCTGGACCACCTACGCCGTCTGCGCCCGGATGAGGTGCCAGGCAAATGGCGGTCGCGTCTGGCCGGGTTTGGTCTGAACTCCGATCAAGCCGAGACAGAGGTTGGCCGCCTGTCCGGAGGGCAAAAAGCCCGACTGTCGCTGCTGCTCGCCACCATTGATGCGCCGCATATGCTGATCCTCGACGAACCGACCAACCACCTCGATATCGAAAGCCGCGAGGCGCTGGTCGAGGCGCTGACCGCCTATTCCGGAGCGGTTGTTCTGGTCAGCCACGACATGCACCTGCTGTCGCTGGTGGCGGATCGGTTGTGGCTGGTCTCGGACGGGACGGTCAAGCCGTTCGACGACGACCTCGAGGCCTATCGCGCGATGCTGTTGGCCCGGGACAAGCCAGTCAAAACAAAGCCGCAGGCTGCAAAGCCCAAGCGCCCGTCTCGTGAAGCGATGCTGGCCCTGCGCGCCGATCTGCGCAAATGCGAGGACCGGATCGAAAAGCTAACGAATATGCATGAGAAACTCTCGGCCAAGCTGGCGGATCCGGCGCTGTACGAGGATGACAGGATCAACGATCTTGAGACCTGGAACCGCAAATTCGCCGAGGTGTCCGAGGCCATGCAAAAAGCCGAGGCCCTATGGGTGGCCGCAGCGGAACGCCTTGAACAAGCCGAGAATGCCGCATGATGGATCTGGCCTTTTTCATTACAGCCTTCACCACCTTGTTCGTGGTGATCGACCCCTTTGGTACCACGCCGATTTTCGTAGCGCTGACGCAGGACATGGATGCGAAGACTCGGCGCAAGACTGCCTTTCGTAGCTGCCTGACCGCCGTCTTCATCCTGATCGCCTTTGCCGCTTTTGGCGAGGCACTGCTGGGCTTTGTCGGGATCTCGATGGCCGCCTTTCGCGTTGCAGGCGGAGCTTTGCTGTTCCTCACCGCGCTGGACATGCTGTTCGACCGCCGCACCAAACGCCGCGAAGACCGGGCCGAAGAAGAGGAACATCCCGACCCGTCCGTGTTCCCTCTGGCCATTCCACTAATTGCGGGGCCGGGTTCGATCGCGACGATCATCCTGCTGGCCGGTCAGCATCCCGGCGTGCTGGGCATTGTCGAGGCTTGCATTGTCATGCTGGCGGTAATGTCTGTTGTCCTGATCTTCTTCCTGGCTGGCGGGTTGATCGGCCGCATTCTGGGCAAGACCGGGCTGAACGTCCTGACCCGGCTGCTGGGTATGTTGCTGGCAGCTTTGTCGGTTCAGTTCATTCTGGATGGCCTCAAGGCCTTTGGATTCGCGTCCTGACCCCCCATATACTGCTGTGTAGCGAGTAAGGATTTCGGCATGGACACCGACAATGTAATGCGTTTGGTCTACCTCAGCGTGCTGGGCACGGCTGTTGTGTTCTGGTTCCTGGCGCAGAACCGCCAATCGCTGAACAAAACCGTGCAGCAGGTCATGGCCTGGGTGTTCATCTTCGTCGGTGTCGTGGCCGTGGTTGGCCTGTGGGAGGATATCCGTACAACGGTCGGCCCTGCTCCGCAGATGACGGTGACAGGTGAGTCGATCGAGGTGCCCCGCTCGGCGGACGGGCACTACTATCTGCCGGTTCAGGTGAACGGAGAACCGATCACCTTTCTGGTCGATACCGGAGCCAGTCAGATTGTTCTCAGCGACAAGGACGCCAGACGCGCGGGGATCGATCCGAACCAGCTGAACTACTTTGGCCGCGCCCTGACTGCCAACGGCGAGGTTCGGACCGCTCCGGTGCGGCTGGACACTCTGACGGTGGGGCCAATCACAGATCAGAATGTCTCGGCCTGGATCAATGAGGGGGAGTTGCACAAGTCGCTTCTGGGCATGGACTACCTGCATCGTTTTTCGAACATCCAGTTCACCGATGGACGTATGATCCTGTCGCGCTAGGCACGTGTAATGCTTGAGAACAAAATGAGAACATGATATGAGTTGTTCATGTCTGCTCAGCTTCTTGGTCAAAAGCCCGCGCGCGCCGCGCCGGGGGTTACCCTACAGGATGGGATCACCCTGCAACTGGGGCGCGTGCATGAAGGCTGCGGCCCCGCGCGGCGCAGCTTTGCCATGTGGTTGGCCGGTCAGATGCAGGGGCCGGTCCTATGGATTTCCCCTGCGTGGGAGCCCGGTCAGTTGAACCCAGACGGGATGATGCCCTTTGCCGATCCCGCCCGGTTCATCTTTGTCCGTCCCACCCGCGCCGAAGACCTGTTGTGGTGCATGGAGGAAGCGCTGCGCAGCGGAGCCATCCCGCTGATCGTCGGGGATCTGCCTGGCGCGCCGGGGCTGACGCCCGTGCGCCGGATGCATCTGGCCGCCGAACAGGGCGGCACCATGGGGCGGGCCCCGCTGGGCCTGCTGCTAACGCCCGGTGATGGAGGTGCGCAAGGGATCGAGACCCGCTGGCACATGGCCGCCGCGCATCAGGGCGAGGCCCGCCGCTGGACCCTGACCCGCCGCCGCGCCCGTGCCTTGCCTCCGGTCAGCTGGACGGCCACGCAGATCAAACCGCGCGCCGGGCTGCAGCTTGACCAGATCGCCGCCGTGGACTGAGCGCAGCTGATCACGCATTTTTTTGTTGGCCCAAGGGGTCGCGCGCCCTAGCGTCCGGTCATGAGAGATTTGTCCCGACGTACCGTTCTTGCGGGGCTGGCGACCCTACCCTTCGCCCAAACGCTGCATGCAGCGCTCAGCCCCTATGCCCTGTCGGAAAGCGATACGAAGGTTGGTTTCAGCTTCGATCTGTCCGGCGTCGCGCAAAGCGGTACCATGCCGATCCGGACAGCGGATGTTCAAGTGGATACGACCCGCCTGCAGAACAGCCGGGTTCAGGTGGCATTGGACGTGAGCAAAGCCAAAACCCGCCTGCCCTTTGCGCGCGCGCCCATGCTCAGTCCCAGTGTACTGGACGCCGAAAGCCATCCGACCATCACCTTCGTCTCAACCGAGATCGAACTTGGGCAGGATGGGCGCATCTCGGACGGGGCCCGTATCACCGGGGACCTGACAGTTCGGGGAGTGACGCGTCCGATCACTTTGCAAGCCAGCCTCTACCGGCCGCCAGGCACAGCGGCGGGTGATCTGGATCGCCTGTCGATTAGCCTAAGGGGAGCACTGAACCGGCACGACTTTGGAGCCTCGGGCTATCCTGATCTGGTGAATGACACCGTCACACTGGACATTCGAGCCGAGATCAGCCGCCTCTGACCAAAGGCGAAAGTTCAAAAACGACTCCTTGACGTCGAATAGCTGCGCGCATTGTCTGAAAGCCTCGCCAAGGTGGACCCATCATGCGCACGATCATTTCCTTTGCCGCCCTATTCCTTTCTGTCATTCTGCTGCAACTGTCGACCGGCGGCGTTGGGCCGCTTGATGCCATTTCCGGCATCACGCTGAATTTCACGACCGAACAAATCGGTCTGTTGGGCTCGGCGCATTTCATCGGTTTCTTTGTCGGCTGCTGGTGGGCTCCGCGTCTGATGGGCAGCGTCGGGCATTCCCGCGCCTTTGCCGTCTGCACCGCACTGGGCGCGATGGGCCTGATTGGCCATACACTGACCGAAAACCCCTATGTCTGGGCGTTCCTGAGGATCGCGTCTGGCACCTGTGTCGCCGGGTGCTACACGGTGATCGAGGCCTGGCTGAACGCAAAGGTCACGAATGAGACCAGGGGGCGTGCCATGGGCACCTATCGCATCGCCGATATGGGTGCATCGCTGTGCGCGCAGTTGATCATCGCGGTCCTGCCGCCTGCCTCTTACGTCTCGTACAATTTGCTGGCGATCCTGTGCTGCGCTTCCTTGCTGCCGCTGACCCTGACACGCGCCAGCCAGCCTGCAACCCCGGACGCGCCGCGCCTGCGCCCCAAACTGGCCTGGCGCAGCTCTCCTCTGGCGGTTGCTGGGGTGATCGTTGCGGCGCTCAGTTCTGCCTCGTTCCGCATGGTCGGCCCCGTCTACGGGCAAGAGGTTGGGCTGGGCATAGATCAGATCGCCTTCTTCCTCGCCTCGTTTGTTCTGGGTGGCGCGATGGCGCAATACCCGATGGGATGGCTTGCGGACAAATACGACCGGCGCTGGGTATTGATCTGGTTGTCTGCCGCTGCGGTGCTGAGTTGTGGAATAACCATGATGGCCAGCAACACAGGGACGCTCGGGGTGATGCTGGCGGCATGGGTGTTCGGTTTCACCACCTTCCCGATCTTCTCAGTCTCCTCGGCTCATGCCAACGACTTTGCCACCACTGAACAACGGGTCGAGCTGTCTGCGGCACTGATGTTCTGGTACGCGCTGGGCGCGATTGCCTCGCCCTACGTCTCATCCACACTGATCGAGAAATTCGGGCCGGGTGCGCTGTTTGCCTTTGTCGCTGTTGGTCATTTGGGTCTGATCGTCTTTGGTCTGGCCCGAATGCGTTCTCGCCCCACCCCAGAGGAGCGGACGAACTATGTCTATGCCCCCAGAACATCCTTCACGATTGGGCGTTTGTTGAAACGCTCGCGCGAGGAATAGTAGCAGCGCCAAGACACCCTTGGCGCTATGGTTCAACGGATTGGAAATCTGTTTTATCGGACAGTCTGACCAACACAAACCGGTCAAGAAGCTTGTCCCGCAGAACAAGAACGTCCGTCCCTTGCTCAAGCGTGTCCCGGTCCTGCAACGGCTCTGCTTGTACGTAATGCGCATTACCGAACCGATCCATGACGCGCACCTCAGCCGGTCGTCCGCGCGAGGCGGTGCCTTGCGTCACCACCCCCCTGCGCCGCGCCAGCACGCGTTCAGGCATTCCGTCCGTTTTGGTTTTTGTCAACAAACGAGTGAAAACCGGGCCGAAACCGCGCGCAAACCAAAGGCTAAAAATACCCGCCGGGATGGTGGCCAATCCAACAGGCCAATCAGAGCCCAACAGATCCTCGACGATCAGTTGAACGCCAATTCCAGACATCGCAAAACCGCCCAACAAGACCACCAGCCAGATCATGACCGGCACATCGCCAATCCCCAACCGCGTCAGAGTTCCTGTTGCAGAGGCCGCCGGAGCCTCGCCCTCGATCTCGGCCAGTTCCAACGCACTCAGATCAACGCCAGCTTCGATATCGAGATCGAAATCCGCAACACTCAGACCGGGGGCCTTTAGTTCGACCAGACCTTCGCTTGCCAGAAGACTTCCACCAAAAAGCGCGGCGATGACCTCGCCTCCCAACAGGCCAAACAGCAGTACAAGCGCCATCGTAAAGGGCGTGAATGCGATTTGGAGAAGAAAATCGAACATAAAACAAACACCATGAAATCTAAACTCTTTCGCATGAAAAAGGCGCAGAACATCGCGCAATAAAATCAAAAGGCCGGAAATCTATTGGCCAACTGAATGGTAGCGCCTACCCTTGCCCGTATACAATCGACAATTTGGTCGTGGAGCTTTTTCCACTGCAACCATGGTTTTCGTGCCATCCATGTCAAACCCGGGCTTTTGCTGAGCGGTGACATAAGGTAGACGGGCGCGCAGACAGTTACGTGGACACGCAAAATGGCTCGGATTCTCATCACCTCGGCGATCCCCTACATCAACGGGATCAAGCACCTCGGCAACCTGATCGGCTCGCAATTGCCTGCCGACCTGTACGCACGTTACCAGCGTGGCCGGGGGAACGAGGTCATGTTCCTCTGCGCCACCGACGAACACGGCACCCCGGCCGAACTGGCCGCAGCCAAAGCCGGCAAGCCCGTCGCCGAGTATTGCGCCGATATGTATGCGGTGCAGGCCGATATTGCCAAACGCTTTGGTCTGAGCTTCGATCACTTTGGGCGCTCGTCCAGCGAACAGAACCGCCACTTGACGCAGCACTTCGCTGGCAAGTTGGATGAGGCCGGTCTGATCCGTGAGGTCAGTGAAAAACAGGTCTACTCGAATGCCGATGGCCGGTTCCTGCCTGACCGCTATATCGAGGGCACCTGCCCCAACTGTGGCTATGATCGCGCGCGTGGCGACCAGTGCGAGAACTGTACCAAGCAGCTGGATCCGACCGATCTGATCGAGCCTCGCAGCGCGATCAGCGGCTCGACTGATCTTGAGGTGCGCGAAACCAAGCACCTGTATCTGCGCCAGTCCGCGATGAAGGATCAGCTGGATGCCTGGATCGACAGCAAGACCGACTGGCCGATCCTGACCACATCCATTGCCAAGAAATGGCTGCATGACGGAGACGGCCTGCAGGATCGCGGCATCACCCGCGATCTGGACTGGGGTGTTCCGGTCAAGAAAGGCGATCTGGACTGGCCGGGGATGGAGGGCAAAGTCTTCTATGTCTGGTTCGACGCACCGATCGAATACATCGCCTGCGCCAAGGAATGGGCCGACGCGAATGGCAAGACGGATGCAGATTGGGAACGCTGGTGGCGCACCGACAAAGGTGCGGACGACGTGCGTTACGTGCAGTTCATGGGCAAGGACAACGTCCCCTTCCACACGCTCAGCTTCCCGGCCACCATTCTGGGTTCGGGCGAGCCGTGGAAGATGGTCGACCACCTGAAATCCTTCAACTACCTGAACTATGACGGCGGCCAGTTCTCGACCTCGCAGGGCCGAGGCGTGTTCATGGATCAGGCGCTGGCCATTCTGCCCGCCGACTACTGGCGCTGGTGGCTGCTGAGCCATGCGCCGGAAAGCAGCGACAGTGAGTTCACCTGGGAGAATTTCCAGCAATCGGTGAACAAAGACCTTGCCGACGTACTGGGCAACTTCGTCAGCCGGATCACCAAGTTCTGCCGCTCGAAATTCGGCGAAGCTGTGCCGGAAGGCGGTACATTTGGCGCGCGCGAACAGGAACTTATCGCCGACATCACCAGCCGCGTTCGTGCCTATGAAGGTCATATGGAGGCCATGGAGGTCCGCAAATCCGCGCAAGAGCTGCGGGCGATCTGGGTGACCGGTAACGAATACCTGCAATCCGCAGCCCCGTGGTCGACCTTCAAGGAAGACCCCGAGCAGGCGGCAGCACAGGTGCGCCTTGGCCTCAACCTGATCCGCCTCTATGCGGTTCTGAGCGCGCCCTTTATTCCCGACGCTTCAGCCAAAATGCTGAGCGCAATGAATACGCTGGATACAAGCTGGCCTGAAGATGTCGAGGCCGCGCTGAACGCCCTGCCCGCAGGTCATGCGTTCTCGGTACCTGATGTCCTGTTCGCCAAGATCGCCGACGAGGACCGTGAAGAGTGGCAGGAGAAATTTGCGGGTACGCGCGACTGACACAAGCTGTATGAAGTTCTGAAACGGGGGCCTCGACGCCCCCCCTTTCTTTTGGGCCCTTCAAACAGCGCGCACCCCGTAAACCGGCCTGGTTGAACGGGATTTTCGCTACCTGCCAACCATCCCGCCCCTTCAATCACCTTGAGATATGTTTGCAAAACGGCCATCCTGCCTTCAAGTTCTGCCGACTCGTCGCTTTTTAACGCTGCGTATTGGCTCAGTTTTTTGAAATGTATGAGGCTTTTGACATGTCCGTCGCTCTGAAGCAGCCCCGCAACCGGTCTCGTGGTGCTGTCACCGCACTGTGCCGCCCTCTAGTCATTTTGTCATGCATCGGTTTTGGCTATCCGGCACTTGCGCAAGACGAAAGTGAAGCGCCGGCCGCAAAAGTGTCAATCGCAGCAGCCTACACCGAAGAGATCACAGATGAGGCAAGCTTTATCGGCCGTGCAGAAGCCATCAATAAGGTCGACATCGTCGCGCGCGTCAGTGGATTTCTTGATAGTCAGGAGGTCGAAGATGGCGCCCTGGTGACCGAGGGCGATCTGCTGTTCAAGATCGAACCGGACCTCTATGAGGCGACGCTTGAGGCCCGCAAAGCAGATCTTGACCGCGCCGAAGCTAATTTGGAGCTGGCCAAGGTCGATCTGGCGCGGAAAGAAGAACTCTTCCGGCGCGATGCCACGCCAGAGTCGGAACGCGACATCGCGCGCGCCAACGAACTGGTCGCCGAGGCCGAGGTCAAAGCCGCGAACGCCGCCATCCAGCAAGCGGAACTGGACCTCAGTTATACCGAGATCCACGCGCCCTTTACCGGTCGCCTAGGCCGGGTCACCACGAGCGTAGGCGATGTGGTTGGCCCCACGAACCCACCGCTGGTCAATCTGGTCAGCGAGGCGCCGATATATGTAAACTTTTCCTTGAATGAGAAACAGTTTACCTCGGTTCTTCAACAGGTTGGTGAAAGTGCTGCTTCTTTGGCGGAAAGCAACAAAAGCCCCAATGTGCATGTCATTTTGCCGAACGGAACCGAGCTGGATGAAACCGGTGAAATCGTCTTTGTCGACAACCGCATCGACCCGCTGACCGGCGCCATTACGGTGCGGGCCGAGTTTGACAACGCAGATCGCCTGATCATCGATGGTGCCTTCGTGAATGTGCAGATCGAGGCACTGGAGCCGACCCTGCAGGTCCTGATCCCTCAGGCAGCATTGCAGCGTGACCAGCGAGGCGAGTTCGTACTGGTCGTCAATGACCAACAGATGGTCGAGCAGCGCTATATCACGACCGGCGACTCCGTGGGCACGGCCATAATCGTCTCGGAAGGTCTGCGCGAAGGCGAAAGTGTGATTGTCGAGGGCCTGCAACGCGTGCGCCCCGGCGTGGCGGTGGACGCGGTTGTCGCGTCCGAGCAGCCGGGAGAATAAGGCATGTTCTCAGCCCTGTTCATCAGCCGGCCCAAGCTGGCGCTTGTCATTTCTCTCGTCCTGACGATCATGGGCAGTATCGGCTATATGGTTCTGCCGGTCGCTCAGTTCCCGGACATCACACCTCCGGTTGTCAGCGTCTCGACCACCTATACCGGCGCCAATGCCGAGACCGTGGAAAACACCGTCGCCGCGCCCATCGAGGCGCAGGTCAATGGTGTAGACGACATGATCTACATGACGTCGACCTCATCCGACAACGGCTCCTATTCGTTGAACGTTACCTTTGAGGTCGGCACTGACCCAGATATCGCCTCGGTCAACGTGCAGAACCGCGTGGCGCAGGCTATGTCGTCACTTCCGTCCGAGGTAACCTCATCCGGCGTGGTGACGCAGAAAGCATCAACCAACATGCTGCTGCTGGTCACTCTGACCTCGCCCAATGGCACATATGACAGCGTGTTTCTTTCCAACTATGCCTCGATCAACCTGAAAGACGCTTTGGCGAGGGTTCAGGGTGTAGGTAAGGCGGACGTTCTGACCAATCTGGAATACGCCATGCGGATCTGGATGGATCCCGACCAGATGGCCGCTCTGTCGATCACGCCCGGCGATGTGATCAATGCCATTCGCGAACAGAATATCGAAGTCTCCGCAGGCTCAATCGGTGCGCCTCCGGTGCCCGAGGGACAGACCTTTCAATACACGATCAAAACCAAAGGGCGCCTGACATCAGCAGAAGAATTTGGTGACATCGTAATTCGAACGGGTGACGCCGGTTCCATTGTGCGCGTACGTGACATTGGACGCGTTGAATTGGGCGCCGAATACTATGCGGCCTCCGGCTATTTCGATGCGGTGCCGGCGACCGTGATCGGCATTTACCAGGCACCCGGCGCTAACGCGCTTGCCGTGTCCGAGCGGGTGCAGGCCGAGCTTGACCGCCTGTCCCGGTCTTTCCCCACAGACGTGGAATACAGTGTCCCCTTCAACACCACAGACTTCGTTGAAGCCTCGCTGAACGATGTGGTCTCGACGCTGATCCTGACCTTCATTCTAGTGATCTCGGTGGTGTTCGTGTTCCTGGGCAGTTGGCGAGCGACAATCATTCCAGCGGTGGCGATCCCGGTCTCATTGATCGGGACATTCGCCTTTTTGCTGGCCTTCGGAATGTCGCTCAATACAATCTCGCTTTTCGCCTTGGTTCTGGCCATCGGGATCGTGGTGGATGACGCCATCGTGGTCGTCGAAAACGTCGAGCGGATCATCGCGGATGAGGGGCTGCCCCCTGCCGAGGCGACCCGCAAGGCGATGGGCCAGATCACCGGTCCTGTCATCGCAACAACGTTGGTTTTGCTGGCCGTGTTCGTACCCGTGACCTTCATGCCCGGCATCTCTGGTAGGCTCTATTCGCAGTTTGCCGTGACCATTTCGACGGCGGTTGTGATCTCATCCATCAACGCTCTGACCCTGTCGCCTGCCCTGTGTGGCTTGGTTCTACGCGCACGCTCCGGCCCGCCCAAAGGGCTGCTGGCGCTGTTCGAAGGCCTGATCGGGACCGTCCGAAACGGCTATGTCGCCATCGTGCGTAAACTGCTGATCCTGCCGATTGTCGCGCTGGGTGTGATAGTCGCCTTGGGGATGGGAACCGGGACGATCATGTCCAACACCTCCAGCGGATTTATCCCGCTTGAGGACAATGGCTATCTGTTCGTGGATATCCAACTGCCCGATGCCGCCACGCTGGAGCGGACCGAGACGATCTCGGCCCGTGTGGACGAACAGATCCGCGAAATTCCGGGCGTTGCCAGCACCGTTCTGATCAATGGCTTCTCGCTGCTGAACGGCACCACGACCAACGGTGCGGCGATTTTCGTCAACCTCGAAAACTGGGCCGACCGGCAGGAAGAAGACCTGAGTGCCGACACCATCCTCGCCAAGGTACTTGCGATTGCGAACGGTGAATCCGCGGCTTCGATCGTGGCCTTCAACCCGCCGCCCATTCAGGGCCTCGGCATGTCGGCCGGTGTCGAGATGGAGGTGCAACAGACAGGTGGTGGCTCGCCTCAGGATCTAGCATCGGCTGTTGGCTCATTCGTTTACGCGGCGAACCAGCGGCCCGAGATCGGCCAGTCATACACCACCTTCCGCGCAAACGTTCCGCAGCTTTTTGTTGATCTGGATCGGGAAAAGGCCAAAACCCTGCAGGTCTCGGTCGCCGAGATTTTCCAAACGATGCAGGCGCAGTTGGGGTCTTACTACGTGAACGACTTCAACCTGTTCGGTCGTGTCTACCGCGTGATGATTCAGGCTGATGGCACCTATCGCGACAATGTCGAGGATATCTCGAACCTCTATGTCCGCTCGCAACAGGGTGAGATGGTGCCTCTGGGCACTTTGATTGACGTGGAAAACGTGTTGGGTCCGGTCTTGCTGAAGCGGCACAACCTGTTCCGGTCGGCAACGGTGACGGCGGTGCCCGCTCCGGGCCTGTCCACGGGTGACGCGATCAATGTGATGACCGAGGAATCGGCAACCGCCCTGCCCCCCGGTTATGCGTTCGAATGGACCGGCACGGCCCAGCAACAGCTGGCCTCGGGCGGTCTGGTCATCGTGATCCTTGGGCTGGCGATCCTGTTTGGCTACCTGTTCCTGGTGGGCCAATACGAAAGCTGGACCTTGCCGGTGTCGATCTTGCTGTCAGTGATTGTCGCCCTGTTCGGGGCGGTCGCAGCCGTGGCGATCGTGGGCAGTGACATCAACCTCTATACGCAGATCGGGATGATCATGCTGGTGGGGCTTGCCTCAAAGAACGGGATTCTGATTGTCGAGTTCGCGATGGAGCAACGCGCCAAAGGCCTGTCGATCAAAGATGCCGCTGCCGAGGCCGCCTATCAGCGTTTCCGAGCCGTGATGATGACGGCGCTGTCCTTCCTATTGGGGGTTGTCCCGCTGTTGGCCGCCAACGGCGCGGGGGCGGCGAGCCAGAAGGCTATTGGTGTTGCTGTGTTCGGCGGCATGCTGGCCGCCACACTGGTCGGCGTGATCCTTGTACCTGTCCTTTACGCCCTGATGCAGGGTCTGCGGGAATGGATCAAGGGCAGCAAGAATGATCCCGGCCCGTCCGAGGAAACCGCCTAAGATAAAGCCCCGCCAAATCGGCGGGGCTTTTTTGTTTTCAAGCTGCGTCGTCCTTATTCAACCGCTCTGACATCCACTGGTCAATGCGCGCGATCTGGTCGGCACTCAAACGCAGCCCCAGCTTGTTGCGACGCCAGACCACGTCCTCGGCGCTGAGGGCGTATTCCTTGTCCATCAGCCATTCGAGTTCTCGCGCGGTGAGGGTTGCACCGAAGTCTTCACCCAAATCAGCAGCGTCTTTTGCGTCCCCCAACACGGTACGCGCTTCTGTCCCGTATGCGCGGATCAGACGGGCGGCCCATTTTTCAGTGAGGAACGGATAGTCCTGGATCAACGCCTGCTTAAGGTCCTGCACGCCATCGACGGGAAAGTTTCCACCTGGCAAAGACACGCCCGCTGTCCAGGGTCCGGGCAGGTTTGGGAAATGCTCGGCGACTTTCTCAAGCGCGCTCTCCGCCAGGCGACGGTAGGTCGTGATCTTGCCTCCGAACACGTTCAAAACAGGCGCCCCGCCCTTCGCATCGACCTTCAAGGTATAGTCCCGTGTCGCCGCCGTCGCGCTGCTGGCCCCATCATCATAGAGCGGCCGTACGCCGGAATACGTCCAGACGATATCGTCTTGCGTCACCGGTTTCTTGAAATACTTGGTTGCGAACGCGCACAGGTAGGTCTGCTCGGCCTCGGTGCAGACCGGAGGGTCTGAGGGATCCGAATGGTCCTGATCCGTCGTACCGATCAGGGTAAAATCCTGTTCATAAGGAATGGCAAAGATGATGCGGCCATCCTCGCCTTGGAAGAAGTAACACTTGTCATGATCGTAGAGCTTCTTTGTCACGATATGACTGCCGCGCACCAGACGAACACCCTCGCGCGAGTTCACACGGATCTTGGTCTGGATGATGTCCCCGACCCACGGGCCGCCCGCATTGATCAGCATTCTCGCCCGGATCAGTTGGCTTTCCCCGGTCGCCCGGTCGCGGATGGAGACATGCCAGAGGTCGTCGACACGTTCGGCCGAGACAACTTCGGTCCGCACCATGATCCGCGCACCACGGGATTCGGCGTCGCGCGCGTTGAGCACCACCAGCCGCGCATCTTCGATCCAGCAGTCCGAGTATTCATAGGCTGTTTCGAACTTGCCCTGCAAAGGACCACCTTCCGGAGCGCTGCGCAGATCCAGCGATTGCGTTCCCGGCAAAATTTTACGCCCCCCAAGGTTGTCGTACATGAACAGACCCAGACGGATCAGCCACGCCGGACGACGCCCCCGCATCCAGGGCATAACAGTGCTGAGCAGCTTCGATGTAGGCGTCTCGGAGTCAAAGCGCATGTCCTTGTGATAGGGCAGCACAAAGCGCATCGGCCAACTGATATGAGGCATGGCGCGCAGCAGCGTCTCACGCTCGATCAACGCTTCGCGCACCAGCCGGATCTCAAAATACTCCAGATAGCGCAGACCGCCATGAAACAGTTTGGTCGAGGCTGACGACGTCGCAGAGGCGAGATCATTCATCTCGGCCAAGGTGACAGATAGACCCCTCCCCGCCGCATCGCGCGCGATGCCGCATCCGTTGATCCCGCCGCCGATGATGAACAGGTCGCTGATCTGATCGTCCGTCGCTTGCATGGCTTGTGATTCCCTATCCAATCTGGTTGCGCGCATTAATCAGCACTGCATTCGTACAATCAACGTTTATGTTCGTTTATTTTCGTTTTGCAACACAACTATGAAAATTCTGCATGGCCGCTTGCTAATTTTGACCAAAAGAAGAAAAACGAAAGCAACTTACCTGAATGGGATCCAACATGTCGCTCTCTTTCCGCCAATCCGACATTCTTGAGATCGCCAGCACCGAGGGCCGCGTTACTGTTGACGGCTTGGCCGAGCGGTTTGGCGTGACGGTCCAGACAATCCGCCGGGACCTGTCCGAGCTGGCCGATGCCGGGAAGCTGGACCGCGTACATGGCGGGGCTGTCCTGCGCTCCGGCGTCTCCAACATCGGGTATGAGGATCGCCGCACCCTGAATGCAGACGCCAAGACCCGAATGGCGAAGGCCTGTGCCAATGACATTCCGGACGGAGCGTCGGTCTTCATGAATATCGGCACCTCGACCGAGGCCGTGGCGCGGCAGATGCTGAACCACAAGGACCTGATGGTGGTGACGAACAATACGAACGTCGCTAATATTCTCGTCGAAAACCCCGATTGCGAGATTGTGTTGGCCGGTGGTGTCCTTCGCCGCTCGGACGGAGGGCTGGTGGGCAACCTTACTGTCTCAACGATCCTTCAGTTCAAGTTCGACTATGCGGTGATCGGATGCTCGGCGCTAGACCCCGAAGGTGATCTGCTGGATTTCGACTTTCAGGAAGTCCATGTCAGCCAGACGATCATCGCGCAGGCCCGGCGCACGCTGCTGGTGGCCGATCACTCAAAATTCCAGCGGCTTGCCCCTGCCCGCATCACCTCGCTGGCCGAGATTGATGGCTTCTACACCGATCAGCCGCTTACCTCCGACCTCGCGGCGAAATGTGCAGGATGGGGCACAGGGCTGATCGTCTGTCCTGCCTGATCCACCCCTCCTCGGGTTCGGAAACGTCAGGTCCTAACACAAAGTCATTGACGAGACAGGGGCCTACGTCTGAGGATGAGACAACCTTCCCGACAGGAGGCATCGAGCATGGGACTTTTGGGCCAGCCGCTAGGCTACTACGACTATCTGACATTCGTGGCATTGATCCTGCTTCTGGCAGCGGTGATGGCGCTCTTTCTTTTCCTTATGGGGCTGCCCGGACGGATCGCTATCAAGCGCAATCATCCACATGCCGAAGCCGTCAAGATCATGGGATGGATGGGTTTTTTGGCCGTTGTCCCGTGGGTTCATGCTTTTATGTGGGCGTTCCACGATGGTGTTACGGTCGACATGCGCCGCGGTCCGGACGAGGAGAAAGACGCCATCCGCAAGGATATCGAACGCCTCGGTGGTACGGTTAAAGAAGAATACCAGGCTGCGCCCGACGAGACGCAGAAAAGCTAAGGCCAAAGGAAACACTCAGACATGTTCGTCGCCCTCGGCATTACGCTGTTCTACATCATTTTCGTCTGGTTCATCTTCTTCAAGATGGAGTGGCTCAAGTTCAACATTGCCTGGGGGATTGTGTCCTTCTGGGTAGGGGCGCATTTGCTGCTGATCTTCCTCGTCGCGCTGCGCTTCTTTCAACCCTTCTCGGTCGACAGCCATGTGGTGCGTTCCACGATTCAGATCGTACCAAAACTGACGCAGCCGACTATTCTGACCGAGGTTCTGGTCGAGCCGAACACGCAGATCACCAAGGGCGACCCGCTCTATCGTTTTGACGATACCGTATTTTCGCTGGCCGTCGACAATGCAAAGGCACAACTGGTTGCCGCCGAGCAGAATGCCAAGATTCTGGAGCAGGACGTTATCGCCTCGACCGAAGCTGTGGAACGCGCCAACGCGCAGCTTGCCTATGCGCTCACCCAGCAGGCCCGGTATGAGAACCTCGTCCCCGCAGGCGGCGCGCGTCAGGATGAGCTGGATCGCTGGAACGAACAGGTGACCGAGGATACCGCCTCGGTCAAACAGGCCGAGGCCAATCTGGAGAAAGCAAAGCTGGCGCAGGCGTCACAGATTGACGGCGTAAACACAGGCATCTTGCAAGCACAGGCGCAGCTGTCCGAGGCCCAGTATTTTCTGGACAACACCACGATCTACGCCCCCGAGAATGGCATGATCGTCTCACAACAGGCCCGCCCGGGTTTGGTAGTGGGTGACATTCGTTTGGGAGCGATAGCCAGTTTCGTCACTGAAGACAGCCCCTATCTTTTGGCAACCTTCCGCCAGCAGAACCTGAAATTTGTTGAAGTAGGCCAAGAGGTTGAAGTCGCCTTGGACCTCTATCCCGGTGAAATCCTAACCGGCAAGGTCGAGGCGATCTGGTGGGCCACCCGTCAGGGTCAGTACCTGCCCTCAGGCCGCCTGCCCGGTTTTGAGCTGCCCAAGCTACCCGGTCGAATTGCTGTACAGATCACCGTCGATCTGCCGGAAGAGCACATCCTGCCCGCTGGCGGTCATGCCGCCGTGGCGATCTACACCGGTCAGGGCAAAAGCTTCGAGTTTCTGCGGCGCATCAACATCCGCCTGTATTCCTTCGCCAATTTCATTCGACCGCTAGACATTTGAGGACGCGCATCATGACACGGGCCACCCCCTTTCGACACTTGATGGGAACAGCCCTCTGCGCCGCGTTTTTGGTCGCCTGCGCTCCAGTCGGTCCTGATTTCGTACGCCCGAACTCTCCGGTCGTGAAACAGTGGATCGAGGTGAACAGCCCCAGCACCGGGCAAAGCGGCCTGACTTCGCGCAGCGCGCCGGTGGTGAAATGGTGGGAGACATTCAATGACCCCACCCTCAACAAACTGATCGCCGAGGCCTATGCCCAGAACCTGTCTTTGCAGGTCGCTGGCGCGCGGGTCCTGCAGGCGCGGGCACAGTTGGGCATCGCCTTTGGCGAGTTGTATCCGCAATCGCAGGTCCTCGGGGCCTCGACCGAGCGGCGGCAGATCAGCGACAATCTTGGCCCAATCGCTGATATCAACCGGATTATTCCGCTGGATACCGAATTCTCGACCTCTCAGGCCGGTTTTGATGCTCAATGGGAGCTGGATGTTTGGGGCGCGCAGCGTCGCGGTGTTCAGGCGGCGCGGTCGAACTTGGCGTTGCAGGTGGCGAACTATGACGACGCGCTGGTGACGCTGACGGGTGATGTCGCAGCGCTCTATGTCAATATCCGCGCCTTGCAGGAGTCGCTTGGCGTTGCCCGTGAGAACATCAAACTACAGCAGGAATCGGCAGACCTGACCCAGTTGCGGTTCAACAACGGTATCACCACCGAGTTGGACGTACAGGAATCCACTGCTCTGCTGAACAATACCAAAGCCCTGGTGCCAGAGCTTGAGAGCGATCTTCAGCAAACCAAGAACGCTCTGGCTGTTTTGCTGGGAACCACGCCCTCGCGCATGTCCAGCCTTCTGGGCAATTCCGGTCGTATCCCCTCGGCCCGGTCCAACGTCGCGGTTGGTGTCCCGGCTGAGCTGCTGCGTCGTCGACCGGACGTGAGAGCCGCCGAATTGGCCGCAGCTACGCAATCGGCCGAGGTTGGCATTGCCATGGCGGATCTCTATCCGCAGTTCATTCTGTCCGGCTCGGTTGGGTTGCAGGCCTCGGGCGGGCGGAACCTGTTCAGTTCGAACAGCACAACGGGCCTTGCCAGCGCGGGCGTCGTTTGGAACGTACTGAACTATGGCCGCATCAAAAACAATGTCCGGGCGCAGGATGCCGCCTATCAGGCGCTGATCGCCAACTATCAGAACACCGTTCTGACTGCTTATTCCGAGGTCGAAAGCGCCATGGTCGCCTATGCACAGGCGCGCAAGCAGGTCGGGTTCTATCAGCAAAGCGTCGATGCCTCGCGCAAGGCAGCAGAGATCGCCGTCAATCAGTACACCGACGGGATCGCCGACTACTCGCGCGTTTTGAACACCCAGACAGCCCTGCTGCGGTCTCAGGCCAATCTGATCGAGGCGCGTCAACAGGTCTCCAGCAATCTCGTCGCTGTCTACAAAGGTCTAGGAGGCGGCTGGCAGATTCGCGAGAACAGAGAGTTCCTGCCAGATACCGTTCTGGCCGAGATGGCCTACCGCACCGATTGGGGCGACCTGCTGCAGGAAACACCAACCCGCGCCAGCCTGAATTAGAGCGTTTCGGGTTTCACTTAAATCAATGGGCGACGCCAATGTCCCGAGAATGCCGGAGGCATGGCAGGGTATTGGCGTCTCAAACTAAACCCGAAACGCTGGCGCTATTTGGTCAGGCCGCGCAGGCCCCCTGAGATCAGGATGTTCACCTCATACAAGATACGCGGCGCGGCCAGCCCTCCGGGGCTGGCGAGATAGTTCGGGCTCCATTCCGGATCGAACTTCTGTTTGAACGCGCGCAGCCCTTCGAAGTGATAGAATTGCTCGCCATGTTCGTAGACGAACCCGCCGATCCGATTCCAAAGGGAGGCGAGCTGCCGGTTCTCGATCCCTGAAAACGGCGCCGCACCAAGTGAGAACCAATGGAAGCCCTGCTCGGCCCCCCAGGACATCATCTCGGCGAACAGGGCATCCATGACGAAGCTGGGGCTGTCCGGTTCGTACCGCATCAGATCCAGAGAAAGCTCGGACTTATTGCCACCTTGAAACAGGTTGGCAAAGGCCATGATCTGACCGGTTTCTCCGTTCCGCAACACGGCGTGGTCGAAGTAGGACAGGTAGTCATCGTCAAACCCACCTAAGGCGAACCCTTTCTCGGCCCCGGCTTTTTGCTCCAGCCAGTGATCGGAAATCGCCCTCAGTTCCGGCAGAAAGGGCGCAAGGTCTTCCTTTGGAATGATCTCGAACACGTACCCTTCCCGCTCGGCCCGGTTCTTGGCCTGACGGAAGCGTTTGCGGGATTTGCCGTCCAGCGAGAAGTCTTTCAACGGTACCCGCGCGACTTCTCCGATCTTCAGGATCGACAGGCCGAGGTCCAGAAACGTCGGCAGGTACTTGGTCGAGACGCTGTAGAAGGCGCAAAGCTTACCCTCTCGATCGGCCATTTCGCGCAGTTGCCAGACCAGTTGCTTGCCAGCCGCTTCATCGCCCACAGGCTCACCTTTTGAGATGATGGCATTGCCGGTGTCGGCATAGGCGATGAACGCAGACTCATCAGGCGCGATCAGGAATTGCTTGTCGCCGGTCAGGGAAATCTGGGCCTCGGTATCTTCGCTCTCCATGACCAAACGTTCGACGCATTCTGGGATTTCCGTCCGCACAGGCGCAGGAATCTCGCGCCCGAACAAGGACGTGACGGCCACAATTCCAAGGATCACCGCCACCACGAGGCTGGAGCGCAGGAAACGGGAGGCATCGCCGTTCCACGCGAACTCCCACCACAAGGCATTCTGGTATTGCACGTGGGAATAGGCAAAGAGGCCGATCCAGAAAATGACAGCGAGCAGCGCCATAACGCTGACCAGCCAAGGGATGTTCAACCGGAAGATCGACGCGCCGCTGACGCGGTAGAACGCACCACGGAACAGCGCCAAAACGGCGATCGTGGCCAACATGCCCAACGCCTCATGCGTATCCAAACCCTTGGCCAGAGACGCCGCAAAGCCCGCGACCATCAGCAACATCGCGACCACCCACGCGCGATAGAGCTTGCGGAACAACCCGCGCGACACGAGCAGCAGCAGCACACCGACGGCACTGCCTGCCAGATGCGAGGCCTCGACAAAGGACAACGGCAATACCTCGCGCAACGCGCCAAGGCTTTTACTGTCGGTTGGCAACGCACCCGAGACCAGCAGGATGATGCCAGCAACCGCAGTCACCCCAGCCGCCACCATCGGCACGATAGGACGAATGGCCCGGTACATCCATGTCCCTGCCCCGATGATCCGATGGCGCTGGGTCAGCGCCGAGGCAACAGCGATAGACAGGCTGGCGATGGCGAAAGGCAGGAACGTATATACGACGCGGTAAAGCAGCAGCGCCGCAATAACATCCGACCGACCCGAGGCACCCAGCCCTGCGATTAGCGTCGCCTCAAATACGCCAATACCGCCTGGCGCGTGGCTGACGATCCCAACGGCAATCGCGGCGATGAAAATGGTGAAGAAAAACGGATATCCCACCCCAAGGTCGTCCGGCATCAGCACGTAAAGGACCATGGAGGCCCCGGCCAGATCCCCAATCGCCGCCAGCGTCAGGCAAGAGGCCAGCTTGCCGCCCGGCAGTTGGAAGCCAATCCCCAGAACCTCTAACCGACGCCCACCGGTGGAGAGCCAGACAAAAACGGCGATCAACGCGCCAAGCAGACCCAACCCGATAGCGGTCTCAACCGTCGCGCTGATCGGCAGAGCGTTTGAAATACCGTCAGGGTGAAAGGTCAAAAGCAAGCCGAGGACCAAAACCAGCCCCGTCCAGAACGCCACCCAGGACGTGGCGATGACCCCGGCAACGCGGCTTAGATCAAGGCCCAGAGACGCGTATACCCGATATCGGATGGCCGTTCCGGTGATGTATGAAAAGCCCAAACAGTTGGACACCGCATAGCCACTGGCTCCGGCCATTCCTGCAACCGGCAGAGGGACCTCTCCGTCTGCCACGCTTTGAACTGCGAAGACATCGTATAGAGACAGCGAAAAGAAACTGACCGCCGTCCAACACAGAGCAAAAAACATCACGCGCCAAGACGTTTCCGAGATATCCGCCTGAACGTCTGCCCATTTCACATGAGAAGACAGTTCATGCAGAACCGTCAATGCAATCAGGGTGACAAAGATCGGGATGGCGATGCGGACCCATGGCTTCTCAAGGAATGCGGTGATCTTTTCGGCCAATTGCACGGCCCGTGGTTCGTGCTGCTGAGTGGTCATCTTCGATCAATCCTGCCTGTATCTCCGCCGACTGTGGCACAATTTCCTTGGCCGACAAAGCGTAACGGCCCGTTTCACGCAGCGTTTTCAGAACCTTCCCTTGCGCGTGGACAGCAGAAGGTTCGTCTCAGACCGAGTGATCCCTTCCATACGGCGGATCTGGAACAAGACCTCGTCGAGTTCGGCCAGCGTATCCGTACCGATTTCAGCGATCAGGTCCCAGCTGCCATTTGTGGAATGCACGGCGCGCACCTGCCGCAGTGCTCCGATCCGGGCCATTGTGCGTTCGGTCCCGCGCCCCTCGATCTCGAGCATCATCAGGCCCCGGACCGGGCTTTGCGCCACATCACGCTTGGTCTGAACAGTAAAGCCCACGATCTCGCCCGATTGTTTGAGGCGCTGCAACCGGCTGCGCACGGTCGTGCGCGTGACGCCAAGCGTCTCGGCCAGCTCAGACAGCGATGCCCTCGCATCCCGATGTAGCGCGCTGAGCAGTCTGTTATCCAAATCGTCCATGAATAGCTTCCTTTTTGGATATTCACCTTTCTTATTGAGCAATTTGCTCTCTTCACGCAAGACAGACTGTCACGTTACATGAAGCATATGGATACGAAGAACATAATTTTGGTTGGCGCCCCCATGGACGCGGGCAAGCGTCGGCAGGGTTGCCGAATGGGGCCGGATGCCTACCGCGTGGCCGGGCTGGATCGCGCCCTTGCGGATCTTGGTCACACGGTGATCGACTACGGAGATGTCGCCCCGGATGCGGTCGAGACCCCGGACCACTCCCACCTTTTCGCACTGCCCGAGTGCATCGGGTGGACGCAGGCCTTGGCCCGAGTCGCAACTGAGGTTTCACCCCAAGGTGTGCCAATCTTCATGGGCGGCGATCATGCCTTGTCGATGGGAACCGTGGCCGGAATGGCGGATCATGCACAGCGCGTCGACCGACCTCTGTTCGTTCTGTGGCTGGACGCCCATAGCGATTTTCACACCCCCGGCAGTACAGACAGCGGCAACCTGCATGGAACACCTGTCGCCTACTTCACCGGCCAGCCCGGGTTCGAAGACTTTCCACCCTTGGCTGCCGTGGTTCCAACCAATCGCGTTGGAATGATCGGGTTGCGTTCGGTCGACCCCGCTGAGCGCGCCTCGCTTGAGAAGAACCACGCAATGCTGGCCGATATGCGCAGCATCGACGAGCATGGGATCAAGGCACCTCTCATGGCCTTTCTCGACCGCGTGAGGGCCGAGAACGGCATCCTTCACGTCTCACTGGATGTCGACTTCCTCGACCCCGCGATCGCGCCCGCCGTCGGAACAACCGTGCCCGGGGGCGCCACCGAACGCGAGGCCCATCTGGTCATGGAGCTTTTGCATGAAAGCGGGCTGGTCTGCTCCCTCGATCTGGTCGAGTTGAACCCCTTTCTGGATGAACGCGGACGCACCGCAAAACTCATGGTCGACCTGGCTGCATCCCTGATGGGACGCCGGATCTTTGACCGCCCCACTCGGAGTTTCTGATGACTGTACCCTCAGACAAGGCCCTGGTGCCCTTTGTTTCTGTCGACAACATGATGCGGCTGGTTCACCATGTCGGCGTCGAAAAGATGATCATCAGGATCGCCGAACAGATTGAGGCCGATTTCAAACGCTGGGAAAGCTTCGACAAGACCCCTCGGATTCCGGCGCATTCCCCGCATGGGGTGATCGAACTCATGCCGACATCGGATGGTGAGGCCTACGGGTTCAAATACGTCAACGGTCATCCAAAGAACACTTCTGAAGGGCTGCAAACAGTAACGGCCTTTGGACTGCTCGCGGATGTCTACACGGGCTATCCGACGCTTCTGACCGAGATGACCATCCTGACCGCCCTACGGACGGCGGCGACATCGGCTTTAGTCGGTCGATATCTTGCCCCCAAGGGTGCAACCACAATGGCCATGATCGGCAATGGCGCGCAGTCTGAATTCCAATGCCTGGCCTTCAAAGCCATGTGCGGCATCGACACCGTGCGGCTCTATGATACGGACCCGAACGCCACCGCCAAATGCGCGGCTAACCTGCAAGGCAAAGACCTGAACGTAGTGCCTTGCAAAACCGCCGAAGAGGCGATTGAGGGCGCGCAGATCAT
This sequence comes from Ruegeria sp. CL3, assembly GCF_056536505.1. NCBI lineage: Bacteria > Pseudomonadati > Pseudomonadota > Alphaproteobacteria > Rhodobacterales > Roseobacteraceae > Ruegeria > Ruegeria sp. CL3. The sequence continues at coordinate 92,700 of NZ_JBQFPT010000003.1, forward strand.
CACCACCTGTACCGCGGACAAGAAATATGCCACGATCCTGACCGACAACATGGTCGGCCCAGGTGTCCACATCAACGCGATTGGCGGCGACTGCCCCGGCAAAACCGAATTGCATCGCGATATCCTTCTGCGCTCTGAGATATTCGTGGAATACCCCGAGCAAACCCGGATCGAAGGCGAAATTCAGGCTTTGGAAGATGACCATCCTGTCACTGAACTGTGGCAGGTCATGACAGGTCAGGCACGCGGTCGGACAGACGATAAGCAGATCACGCTTTTCGACAGTGTCGGCTTCGCCATCGAGGACTTTTCGGCTCTGCGCGTCATCAAGAGCGCGGTCGCGGAAACTGACTTCTTCGAGCCGCTGGACATGCTCGCCGACCCCGACGATCCCCGCGATCTGTTCGGGATGCTCATGCGCGCGGGCTAATTTCCTTTCGATCCTGCGCAGGGTCAGTGTCGAAAAGGGGGCTCTGCCCCCGCCGCCCGTTCCGGGCGACTCCCCCGGGATATTTTTAGCCAGATGAAGAAACGGATCGTTGACCTAGGCTCGGTACTCTTGTTTTGCGGTACAGGCGGGGACGCCGATGACCGCGCCAGGTGAAGCTCTCCAACGTTGATATTGGAGAGCGGATCCCTGCTTCATCTGGCTAAAAATATCCCGGAGCGCGAGGCAGAGCCTCGCAAACTTCTAGCCTGCCAAAGACGGCAAGTAGAGAACGATGCCCGGAAATGCCACAAGAAGCGCAATGGTGGCCGCGTCTGCCAGGAAGAACGGGGTGACCCCCTTGAAAACATCCTGAACACTCAGGTCCGGCTGGACCCCTGCAACCACAAAGCAGTTCAGACCAATGGGTGGGGTGATCAGGCAGAACTCAGCCATCTTCACCACCAGAATCCCAAACCAGATCGCGCACATCGGGCCGGACATGCCAAAAGCGCTGTCTGCGGCGCTGACAGTTTCGCCTCCGTTCAGGGCCATGACGGCGGGGTAAACGACGGGCAAGGTCAACAGCAACATCCCGATGGCATCCATGAACATACCCAACACGGCATAGGCCAGAAGGATGCAGATCAGGATCAGCATCGGCGACATCTCAAGCGAAGTGATCCAATCCGAGAATGCACCCGGAAGGTCTGCAAAGCCCAGGAACCGCACGTAGATCAGCACGCCCCAGATGATCGAGAAGATCATGGCCGTCAGCTTCGCTGTCTCTAACAGAGCCGATTTGAACTCGGGCCAGCGCATGCCATGAACCAGGGCGAAACAGAAGACGATGAACGCGCCTATGGCGCCGCCTTCAGTTGGCGTGCCCCACGCCTTGTCGCCGAACGGGTTGTAGACGAAACAGATGATAATCAGGATGACGGCGACAATCGGGATCGCGCCGGGAAGTGCTTGGAACCGTTGTTTCCAAGTGAAACCGGTAACCGGAGGGCCAACGGATTTGAACACAACCGCGATACCGACAATGAGCAAGCCATAGATCACGGCAGAAAACGCTCCGGGAATGAAGCCAGCCAGCAGTAGCTTGCCGACGTCCTGTTCGACGATGATGGCATAGATCACGAGGATGGCTGATGGTGGGATCAGTGAGGCCAGCGTCCCGCCAGCTGCAACGACGCCTGCGGCGAAGCGCTTGTTGTAGCCGACGCTCAGCATTTCGGGAATCGCGATACGGGCAAACACAGCCGAGGTGGCGACCGAGGCACCAGAGACGGCGGCAAACCCTGCCGTGGCGAATATGGTAGAGACCGCGAGGCCTCCGGGAACCCAAGCGATCCATCGTTTGGCCGCTTCGAAGAGGGCACGTGTCAAGCCTGCGTAGTAGGCAAGGTAACCAATCAGGATGAAGGTCGGAATCAGGCTGAGCGTATGGGCGGCAACCTTCGAGTGCGGCACCTGCCCTGCAGTTTTGACGGCGACTGTGAGAGCCTTGCCAAATCTGTCGGGATCGTAGCCAAACTTGGCCCAGAAAATCCAAACCAAGCCGAACAGCCCGGCCAGACCTGCCGCAAAGGCCACTCGCATGCCCGTGACCACAAGGACCAGCAGGCCCGCCGTCACCCAAAGGCCGATGTCAATCGTGTCCATCTGTTAGTCCTGCCCTTCGAACTGCTCTGCCTCGGCAGCAGCCTGTGCGGCGGCGTCTTGGATCAAGGGCACCGCCACAGGTGCCTCAAGCCCAAGAACAAAAGCGCGGCCATAGCCCCAGATCTGCAACACCAGCCGAAGTGACAAGACCGAGAACGCCACCGGGGCCAACAATTTCGCAGGCCAAAGCGGGATTCCGATGTCGATTGAGCTGTCGCGGCTCCACATCGGCGCGCCGAAATCAAAGGATCGGTCAAAATGGGACCAGCTGCCCCAGACCAATGCCAGCATCAGGACAAGGATCAGGATGACCGAGATTAGCTCGAACAACCACAGCGCCCGACCGTGCAGACGCGAGATCACGATGTCCATCCGGATATGGCCGCCATCGCGCTGCACGTAAGAGATGCCGAGAAAGGCGATCAGTGGCATCGCCTGTTCGATCCAATCCACATAGCCCGGCAACGGCGCGTTTATCGCGTTGCGGCCGCTGACCGAGACGACGGCCAGGACCATCAGTCCAAAGACGGCTATTCCGCTGATCAAGGCGAGAGCCCGCTCTAACTTCAGCAAGTGCTGATCGATCTGGCTGAGGCGACTGCCATCCTCCAGCACCGTGGCCTGTCCCGCCATTCCGGTGATCCCCTTTGTCAAGAAAGGCCGGGCGCTAGGACGCGCCCGGCGAATGCGATCAGTTGCCGCCGCGCTGTTGCGTCAGCGTGGTCTGAACCAGATCGTAGAGGTCCTGCGCTGGCAGGCCCTGCGCGCTCATATCTGCAATCCACTGCTCGCGGATCGGATCGGCCGCCTTGGCGCGGAATTCTTCTATGACCGCGTCGTCGATCATTACCTTCTGCACACCCTTTTCTTCCAGGACGCTGTCCCATTGCTCCAGAAGCCCAGCATAATTGGCTAGGTAGTGTGCAATGGCCTCGTCAATTGAGCTATCAAGCGCTTCGCGGTGTTCGGGTGACAGCGCTTCATACGCGTCGATATTCGCAACCACTGGGCAGTTCACGGTGCCGGGGTTAAGGTTTGCAGTCCACCAATCCGCCTCATTGATCGTACCGAAGGACAGGTGCGCGTGCTGCGCGAAAGCGACGGTATCGACCACACCCGATTCCATAGCGTTGAAAGCCTCAGTCGCAGGGACAGAGGTTGGGACACCGCCCACGGCCTCAAACGCTTTGCCCAGACCACCTGTCGCGCGAACACGCATGCCTTCGAAAGCGGCCAGGTTATCGCGCGGATCGCCGGTGCCGACCAAATTGTACTGCGGCATGGGCGAGGTCATCAGAATGCGCGCATTCCATTGCGCCATTTCTTCAGCCACCGCTGGGTGATCATAGACCGCATGGCTGACGGCAACCTCTTCTTCCAGATTGTTCACTCCCAGAAACGGCAGTTCCAGCACGGTAATCGCGCGGTTCTTATCGCGGTGATAACCGGCACAGAACTGCGCAATCTCGAAGGCGCCGATCTCGATCCCGTCCAGATTCTCGCGCGGTTTCGACAGGCCGCCATAGCTGACATTGATCGTGAACTCTCCGCCGGTTTTTTCCGAGACCAGTTCAGCCAGTTTTTCGACATGTTCGGTAAAGGCGCGGCGCTTGCCCCAGACCGAGGCGTTCCATTCGGTGGCTGCGGCCTCGGACACGAAGGCAACGCCAAGGGCGGCGACGGCGGCACCGCTCAGCATCTTTTTCATAATATCTTCTCCCTTTGATGCGCCCCCTCCCGAGGCGCTTGGAAAGATGCTAGCGCCAACATGTATATGTGCCAACCCCTGCTTCCTGATAGGTGATTTTCAAGCACATCTTTTGACTCTTGTTGTTCGACGACATAGCTGCAGATCACCACGGAAACGCCCCTCTTGGGCCGATCAAAAAAATTACATCTTTACTGTTGTTTTTTCACGTTATTTTTCAGAAAGTCGAAATTTTTTGACTAATTTACTTCGTTCGGAAAAATTTCTTTACAAACAAATCCAAGGAATACGGCAATTTATTTCATTATTTTCTGAACCCGGCCATACTTCGATTGGGGAGGAACGGGATCGACAATGCTCAAATAACGAGCAAGACACGTCCCATAGTTATCCAGCCTAGAGGGAGGAGCCTCAACATGACCACCGCTGCCCAGGCAGATGCCAAGACCTATCCGCCAACCGCAGAGACCGTTGAGCGGGCGCATGTCGATGCCGCGAAATATGAAGAGATGTATGCCGCATCGGTTAACGACCCGGACGCGTTCTGGGGCGAACACGGCAAGCGGATCGACTGGATCAAGCCCTTTACGCAGGTCAAGGATGTCAATTACGATTTCGGCTCGGTCAAGATCAACTGGTACGCCGATGGTACTCTGAACGTCTCGGCCAACTGCCTGGATCGCCATCTGGAAACCCGCGGTGATCAAACCGCAATCATCTGGGAACCGGATGATCCAAATGATGCGGCCCAGCACATCACCTATGCCGAATTGCATCGCCGCACCTGCCGCATGGCCAATATTCTGGAATCTATGGGCGTGCGCAAAGGTGATCGCGTCATCATTTACCTTCCGATGATCCCCGAGGCCGCCTATGCCATGCTGGCCTGCGCGCGCATCGGTGCGATTCACTCAATCGTTTTTGCAGGCTTCTCGCCTGACGCTCTGGCGGCCCGTGTCAACGGTTGCGACGCCAAAGTCGTCATCACCGCAGATGAAGCCCCGCGCGGCGGCCGCAAAACGCCGCTGAAATCGAACGCTGACGCGGCATTGCTGCACTGCAAGGACAGCGTAAAATGCCTGGTCGTCAAACGCACGGGTGGTCAGACCACTTGGATCGATGGGCGTGACTACGACTACAACGAAATGGCGCTTGAGGCCGATGACTATTGCGCCCCAGCCGAGATGAGCGCGGAAGATCCGCTGTTTATTCTGTACACTTCGGGTTCGACCGGCCAGCCCAAAGGTGTGGTTCACACCACCGGCGGCTATCTGGTCTATGCTGCGATGACCCATGAGATCACCTTCGACTATCATGAAGGCGATGTGTATTGGTGTACGGCAGACGTGGGTTGGGTCACCGGCCACAGCTATATCGTCTATGGTCCGCTGGCTAATGGTGCCACAACCCTGATGTTCGAAGGCGTGCCGACGTACCCAGATGCAGGTCGTTTCTGGGAAGTTTGCGCCAAGCACAAGGTCAACCAGTTCTATACAGCCCCAACCGCGATCCGTGCCCTGATGGGACAAGGAAGTGAATGGGTCGAAAAGCACGATCTCAGCGACCTCAAAGTTTTGGGTACCGTGGGTGAGCCAATCAATCCCGAAGCCTGGAACTGGTACAACGAGGTTGTCGGCAAGGGCAAATGCCCAATCGTCGATACGTGGTGGCAGACTGAAACTGGTGGTCACCTGATGACCCCCCTGCCCGGCGCGCATGCGATGAAGCCCGGCTCGGCGATGAAACCGTTCTTTGGCATCGAACCGGTGGTCTTGGACCCGCAATCCGGCGTCGAGATTGAAGGAAACGGTGTCGAAGGTGTTCTGTGCATCAAGGACAGCTGGCCCGGTCAAATGCGCACCGTCTGGGGCGATCATGAGCGGTTCGAGAAGACCTATTTCTCGGACTACAAAGGCTACTACTTCACCGGCGACGGCTGCCGTCGTGACGAAGGTGGTGACTACTGGATTACTGGCCGCGTCGATGACGTGATCAACGTCTCGGGCCACCGCATGGGCACCGCCGAGGTCGAAAGCGCGCTGGTGGCGCATGCCGCAGTGGCCGAGGCCGCCGTAGTGGGCTATCCCCATGAAATCAAAGGACAAGGCATCTATTGCTATGTCACTCTGATGAATGACCGTGAGCCTTCGGATGAGCTGCTCAAAGAACTGCGCACCTGGGTCCGGACCGAGATTGGCCCGATCGCCTCGCCTGACGTCATTCAGTGGTCCCCAGGCCTGCCCAAAACACGCTCGGGCAAGATCATGCGGCGAATTCTACGCAAGATCGCCGAGAACGACTTTGGCTCGCTGGGCGATACGTCCACTTTGGCCGATCCGTCGGTCGTCGACGACCTGATTGCAAACCGAGCGAATAAGTGAGGGCATAATGGACGCTGCGACCATGACAACTCCTGCTGTTCTCATCCTTCTCGGCCCTCCGGGCGCCGGGAAGGGCACTCAGGCGCGCATGCTGGAAGACAAGTTCGGGCTGGTGCAACTCAGCACCGGTGACCTTCTGCGTGCGGCTGTTGCTGCAGGCACCGATGCCGGAAAGGCGGCGAAAGTCGTGATGGAGGCCGGCGAGCTGGTCAGCGACCAGATCGTCATCGACATCCTGCGCGATCGCATGGCGGAACCCGACTGTGCCAAAGGGGTCATTCTCGATGGCTTCCCCCGCACCACCGTTCAGGCCGAGGCGCTGGATGGTCTTCTGGCTGAAAAAGACCAGAAGATCAGCGCCGCGATCAGCTTAGAGGTGGAGGATGCCGAAATGGTGATCCGGATCTCGGGCCGTTACACCTGCGCCGGTTGCGGTGAAGGCTACCACGACACGTTCAAGAAACCGTCGGTCGACGGCACTTGCGACAATTGCGGCGGGACCGAATTCAAGCGCCGGGCCGATGACAACGCGGAAACCGTTGCCTCACGCCTCAGCGCCTATCACGCACAGACAGCCCCACTGATCACCTACTACGACGGTCAGAGCGTTCTGAAGCGGACGAACGCCATGGGCAAGATTGAAGACATCGCGCGCGACCTGGAGGAAATCGTCGCCAGCGCGGTGAACTAAGGGAGGGAGACAGGCCGTAAGGCCTTGATCCTTAAACAGAATACTTCGATGCACCGCCTTGGCGGAACAGAGGAGTTTTGTCAGATGCCACGGGGTATCTGTCACATTCGAGAAGCGGTCCGGCGCGCTGGAGGAACGAAGCAAAGGACCGCCCAACGAGGAAGCGAAGGAGGAACCCGCAATGGCGGATCAATCTACCAACTCCGCGCAGACTGCCGAAGCCGATAAGGGCTATTGGCAGGCCAACCTGCGCCTCATCTACATCAGCCTCGCGATCTGGGCGCTGGTGTCGTTTGGATTCGGCATCCTGCTGCGTCCGCTGCTGTCCGGCATATCTGTTGGCGGTACTGATCTGGGCTTTTGGTTCGCTCAGCAGGGATCAATCTTGGTCTTTCTGGTGCTGATCTTCAACTACGCCTGGCGCATGAACAAGCTAGACGCCGAACACGGCGTAGACGAAGAGTAAGGGAGAGCGGGGACAATGGATCAGTTTACCATCAACCTGCTGTTTGTTGGCGCATCCTTCGCGCTTTACATCGGCATCGCGATCTGGGCCCGTGCGGGTTCCACATCTGAATTCTACGCTGCTGGTCGCGGCGTTCACCCGGTCACCAACGGTATGGCGACAGCGGCGGACTGGATGTCTGCGGCCTCGTTCATTTCGATGGCGGGCCTCATCGCCTTTACCGGCTATGACAACTCGACCTTCCTGATGGGTTGGACCGGTGGCTACGTGCTGCTGGCTCTGCTGCTTGCGCCTTACCTGCGTAAGTTCGGCAAATACACCGTCTCGGAATTCATCGGCGATCGTTTCTACAGCCAGACTGCACGCGTCGTTGCCGTGATCTGTCTGATCGTTGCATCGGTGACCTACGTGATCGGTCAGATGACCGGCGTTGGCGTGGCCTTTGGCCGCTTCCTTGAGGTTTCGAACACATCCGGTCTGCTGATCGGTGCTTGTGTCGTGTTTGCATACGCGGTGTTTGGCGGGATGAAGGGTGTGACCTACACCCAGGTTGCTCAGTACTGCGTGCTGATCACAGCCTACACCATCCCGGCGATCTTCATCTCGCTGCAGCTGACCGGCACTCCGATCCCTGCACTGGGTCTGTTCGGCGACACTGCAAGCGGTGAGCCTCTGCTGACCAAACTGGACGCGATCGTGACCGAGCTGGGCTTCAACGAATACACGGCTCACCACTCGAACACGCTGAACATGGTTCTGTTCACGCTGTCGCTGATGATCGGTACTGCGGGTCTGCCGCACGTCATCATGCGCTTCTTCACCGTTCCGAAAGTGTCTGACGCACGTTGGTCGGCCGGTTGGACGCTGGTCTTCATCGCGCTGCTGTATCTGACCGCCCCTGCGGTTGGCGCAATGGCCCGTCTGAACATCACCGACATGATGTGGCCCAATGGTGGCATCGAAGGTGGCGCTGTCTCGGTCGAGGAAATCGACAACGATCCGCGCTATGACTGGATGCAGACATGGCAGAAAACCGGTCTGCTGGACTGGGAAGACAAGAACGGCGACGGCAAGATCCAGTACTACAACGACAAGTCTGAAGCTATGACTGCAATCGCGGAAGAAAAAGGCTGGGTCGGAAACGAGCTGACCAAATTCAACCGTGACATCCTGGTTCTGGCCAACCCCGAAATCGCCAACCTGCCGGGTTGGGTGATCGGTCTGGTCGCTGCCGGTGGTCTTGCGGCTGCTCTGTCGACCGCTGCTGGCCTGCTGCTGGCGATCTCGTCGGCGGTGTCCCACGACCTTGTCAAAGGTGCAATCAATCCGCAGATCTCGGAAAAAGGTGAACTGCTGGCCGCGCGTATCGCAATGGCCGTAGCCATCCTGGTTGCAACCTATCTGGGTCTGAACCCACCGGGCTTTGCGGCACAAACCGTGGCCTTGGCCTTTGGTCTGGCGGCTGCCTCGATCTTCCCGGCGCTGATGATGGGGATCTTCTCGACCCGCATCAACAACACCGGCGCGGTTGCTGGTATGCTGGCTGGTCTGGTTGTCACTCTGGTCTATATCTTCCTGCACAAGGGCTGGTTGTTCATTCCAGGCACCAACTCGTTCACCGATGCTGATCCGCTTCTGGGTCCGATCAAGTCGACCTCGTTCGGCGCCATCGGTGCAATGATCAACTTCGCAGTTGCGTATGTTGTTGCCGGCATGACCAAAGAGACTCCGCAGGAGATCAAAGATCTGGTCGAAAGCGTACGCATTCCCCGTGGTGCGGGCGCAGCTCAGAACAAATGAGCCTGATGCGGCCTGAGGTTCTTGCCAATGGCCGCGTCTTTCGATCCACTACTCCCGTCCGGCACACCACCGGGCGGGATTTTTGTTCCACGGAGTATTTAGATGCCCCTGTCCCATGACCAGATCACCCGGTTTCTGGAATCCGTACATCCTTATGACGCCCTACCCGCCGACGTTCTGGATGAGGTCGCAAAACAGATCGAGGTCTGGGAGGTTGATGAGGACTACCCTGTTTACGATCTGGGCCACAAACTACCCGGCGTATTCGTGATCTATGAAGGACAGGTTGAAATCACGGATGAGAACGATGAAGTCGTTTCGCATCTGGGCTTGCGCAATTCCTTTGGAGAACGCGGACTGCTTAAAGACGGCAAAGCCGCGACCAAGGCACGCGCCCACACCCCATCTGTGCTGATCGTACTGCCACCTGAACTTGTGCGAGAGTTGATCGACAACCATGATGTGGTCTCGAAGTTCTTCGATCGCTCACGCGGGGGCCGCAGCGGTCCGCAGAGTTTGGCGACCAGCGCCATTGATGTCCTGATGGCACACAATCCGGCCACCTGCCCGCCTGCGACCCCGGTTCGCGACGCCGCGCGCCTGATGCGCGACAAGGGGATTTCGTCGCTATGCGTGACAGAGGCCGACGGTCTGGTAGGCATCGCCACCTTGCGTGATATCTCGGGCAAGTTTGTGGCGGATGCGATGCCCGCGGATACTCCGATCTCACAGATCATGACGCCGAACCCAACTACCCTTTCGCCTTCGGATATCGGGTCCGATGTGCTGCACGTCATGATGGAGCGCGGAATCGGCCACATCCCGATTTGCGAGGGCGGACGTCTAGTCGGGGTCGTTACTCAGACAGACCTGACCCATTATCAGGCCGTGAACTCGGCCGAACTTGTTCGCCGAATTGCCCATGCCGACACTGCCGAGGAAATGGCCAAGGTCACGGCAGAAATCCCCCAGCTGCTAGTGCAGCTGGTTGCGGGTGGCAACCGGCATGAAATCGTAACACGGCTGATCACGGATATCGCCGACACTGCCACGCGTCGGCTGCTGAGTCTTGCTGAAGCCAAACTGGGGCCGCCGCCGGTGCCATACTTGTGGCTGGCGTGCGGATCGCAAGGACGACAGGAGCAGACAGGTGTGTCCGATCAGGACAACTGCCTGATACTGGACGATGCAGTGACCGAAGATGACATGGCCTATTTCACGCAACTGGCCAAACATGTCTCGGACGGGCTGGATACCTGCGGCTATTTCTACTGCCCCGGTGACATGATGGCGACCAATCCGCGCTGGTGTCAGCCGCTGCATGTCTGGCGCGACTATTTCAAGGGGTGGATCGCAAAACCGAACCCCGAAGCGCAGATGTTGGCCTCGGTCATGTTTGACCTACGCCCTATCGGCGGCTCGTTCGAGCTGTTCGCCGATCTTCAGGCCGATACGCTGAACGCAGCCAATGCGAATTCGATATTTGTCGCGCATATGATCTCGAATTCGCTGAAACACACGCCGCCTTTGGGTCTGTTGCGGGGGTTTGCCACCATCCGCTCGGGCGAGCATCGCAATACGCTGGATCTGAAACATAACGGCGTGGTGCCGGTGGTTGATCTGGCGCGGATTTACAGCCTGCAGGGCAAACTGCCCGAGGCCAACACCCGTGCCCGCCTGAAAGCGGCTGAGGCAGCCGGTGTCCTCAGCCCCTCGGGTGCGCGTGATTTGCTGGATGCCTATGATCTGATTGCGGAAACTCGGCTGGAACATCAGGTCGCACTGGTCAAATCCGGGGAAAAACCCGACAATTACCTGCCACCAACAAACCTGTCGGACTTTGAGCGCAGCCACCTGAGGGACGCGTTTGTTGTGGTGAAAACCATGCAATCCGCCGTTGGTCACGGCAAAGGAATGCTGGGTTAAAAACGAGAGATCAGGGTCGTCCTCGGCGACCGTATTTGAACTAAAACGACTGGGCGAGGAACGCCCGAAGGCTGGAGAAGACCAATGTTTCTGGAATTGATCGGTACGATATTTGCGGGCTTTGCCTTTGCCGGGATCGTGCTGGTGCTAAACAAGCTGACCGGCGGACGGTTGCCCCGGTGGGCCACGCCGGTTGCAGCAGGGTTGGGCATGATCGGAATGACGATTGCCAGCGAATACTCGTGGTACGACCGCACCCGCGAAACGCTGCCGGACAGTGTCAGCATCATCCAAGAGGTCGAAAGCCGCGCGATTTACCGCCCCTGGACCTATGCCGTGCCTTTCGTGGACAGGTTTGCTGCCATCGACACAGACTCGGTGCGCAAGAACGAACAAGTGCCGGATGAACGGCTGGTCGAGCTCTATTTCTTTGGCCGCTGGGCACCGGTCTCGAAAGTACCGGTGGTTGTAAACTGTGCCGAAAACCTGCGCGCCAATCTGGCCGACGGAGCCGAGTTTGGCGATGATGGCCGCGTTCTGAACGCCGACTGGATCAAGGCCGGGACCGGCGATCCGATCATTGAGGCCACCTGCGGAGTTTGATCATGCTGACCAAGTTGAGTCTGCGTCTGAGAATCTTTCTGTTCTTTTGCCTGTTAGCGGCTGGTGGGCTGGCGGTCAGCGCTCTGGCGCTTTGGTTCAGCTATGCCCGCGAGGGCAACCCCGCCCTTTTCGACCCGTTTCTTTTTGCCGGGATCGTGATTGCCTTTGGGCTGTTGGCCTTGATCGCCGGGGTCTGGTTGCTGTTTGACGACAACGTGGCAAAACCGATTGAGCGTCTGTCTGCCGAATTGCGCGCGCGCGCGCATGCCGGAGTCAGCAGCAACATGGATGTCCAAACGGCGAAATACTTGGGCGACCTTGCCCCGGCCGCAGCTGGGCTGGCGGATCAGCTATCGCACAAGACGCTCAGTGTGGCCGAGGCTGTCGCATCCGAGACCGCCCAACTGGCCGCCGAAAAGAACAGGCTCACTGCCCTGTTGACCGAAATCCCGGTTGCGATGCTGCTCGCCAGCCCGAACCACAAGATCGTCCTCTATGATGCGCAAGCGGCCGAGGTTCTGGCCCAGATCGCACATCCGCGCCTGAACGCCGCGTTAGAGGATTATCTACAGCCAGACGCGCTGTATGCCGCCTATTCGAAACTGGTCAAAACCGGTCAGGACGTCACCTGCACGTTGACCAGCATCGACGGAGCGCAGACTTACGCCGCGCGCGTGAAACCGTTGGGAGATGCGCCCGGATACATGCTGATCTTCGACGACAGCGCGGCGCAGATCGCCCCGGACGCGGCGCGCCCGCTAGTCTATGATTTCGATCTGTTGAACATGTCGGCCTCGGGTAGCTTCGAGGCCCAAACGATTGAAGATCTGTGCTTTGTGGTCTTCGACACCGAAACCACCGGCCTGTTGCCGCACAAGGATGAGATCGTCCAGATCGGCGCTGTCCGGGTCGTGAAAGGTCGCATCGTAGAGGGCGAGCGGATCGACATGCTGGTCAATCCCGGCATCCCCATCCCAGCGGCCTCTACCAAGGTTCACAAGGTCAGCGACCAAATGGTGCAAGGCGCGCCCGACATTGGTGAGGCTGGCCGCATCTTTCACCAATTCGCGCGGGATGCCGTGATTGTTGCCCATAATGCGCCATTCGACATGGCATTCCTGCGCCGTCACGCCAAGCGGATGGGTGTTGATTGGGACCACCCAATTCTGGACACTGTGCTTCTGTCTGCTGTCCTGTTTGGCGCCAGCGAGACGCATACACTGGACGCGCTATGTGACCGTTTGGACGTAGAAATTCCCGAAGCGCTCCGCCACACGGCGTTGGGTGATGCGGTGGCCACGGCTGAGGCGCTTGTGCGGATGCTACCCATGCTGAAAGCGCGGGATATCACCACCTTCGGCGCAATCATCACCGAGACCCGCAAACATGGTCGCTTGTTGGAGGACCTGAACTAACCTAATTTTCAACGTGATGAACCAAAGTTACCATGGACAATACGGAACGGTCATGGCACCTGACGATCGGGCAGAGAACAGATGTGCAATGACCGAGAAGACTTTTATCCCGACCCCTGATCAAAGCGCCGCGTTTCGTGAAGCGCTGGGGTGTTTCGGGACAGGTGTTACGGTCGTCACTACACAGACGGCACTTGGGCCGCGCGCGATCACCGTGAACTCCTTCACCTCGGTTTCACTGGACCCACCGCTGGTCCTGTGGTGTTTGGCCAAGGAATCCAACCGGTTCGGCGCGTTTTCGGACTGCCAGCACTATTCCATCCATGTCATGGCACAAGAGCAGCAGGACCAAAGCCTGCGGTTTGCTCGGGACGGAGAAGACTTCTCTCACGCAGACTGGAGCGCAGATGAAATGGGCCGGCCGCAACTGGCCGATTGCCTCGCGCGGTTTGACTGCCATCTGCATGCCTGCCACGAAGCAGGCGACCACCTGATCATGGTTGGCCATGTGGATCAGGTCATGTACCGCACGGGCCAGGGCCTGATCTTCAAGCGTGGTCAGTTCGGCGGGTTTGTCGACCTGATCTGACGGCCCTCAGTCGTCAAGAGAGCCGTGAAACGCCAGCGCCTCAAGCTGAGTTTCCTGCGGGGTAATCACGCGAAACGCTTCATGCACGCCGCTTTCGGTCAATTCACGCGCAACGGTCAGCAAGGTGTTGGCAGGGTGTTCGTCGCAAAGCTCGGACATATGATCTATCTCCGCTTGCGCCACGCCCATCGCGGCCTCGACCGATGGTGCGCCGTAGAGTTTCACGAAATGCTCCGCCAGGTTTTCGACGAGCTGATCTTTCTCAGCCTGTTCGATCTGGGTGACGGCCACAAAGGTCACACGCCCGAAGGTCTCTAACCCCAGCCAGCCATTGGCAAAGGCCTGACGGGCCTTGCCCTCCAGATCGCCCTGCCCCCAGTTCGAAAACTCAAACCCGCCCGAGATGCACCATTCCCCTGTACGCGCAGGCGAGTGGAACACGTTCATGTCGCTTTCGTCGAAATGTATCGCGCGGGCCAGTTTCATCGGGTCGCCTCCAATAAGTTTGTGAGCGGGCGCAGGTGAGTCTCATCCTTGTCGCGGATCAGCATGCCGAACCGCTCATCCGTGCCAAGGAACACGCCCTGCCCCTCGATCGGTTCTCCGACGCCGCGCAGAAGGCCAAGCCATTCGCCATGTAGCGGCGCGTTGCCGTCCTCGGACCAGCGGTTGAGCCAGGTCAGCATATGCCGTGACCAGCTTTCCACCAGTTGGGTTGCCGAAACGTCGGCGCAACCCTCATCATAAAGCGCGGTGACGTCCGGCGTATGGCCAGGCGCATCGCTGGTTTGCAGCAGTACCAACTCCCACCCGACGACCAGCCAGTCGGGTATCTGATCGGGATCGCTGCTCGACGCGGCAACATGGAACTGTCCGCATTTCGCACCGTTCACGCAGATCAGGCCATCCCAGCCCAGATGCACCGCCACTTCTGGCGGGGCCAGAGCGCCCAACGCGTTCTGAAACCCGACAGCGCAGAGCGGCAGCATCGCCATGGCGTCCTGCAAGGCGACCTCGGGTGCGAATACAATGGCCGCGCGCAAGCGATCAGCCTGGATATTGTACACGACCGAGCCGGAATCGCAGCCCAGCGCCGCCATGGCCTGTGCCTTTTCGAATGGGTCCTCCCCACCCTTGGCGGGATGACCTGTGAGCAGAGGGGGAAAGACCGGCTCGCTCATGCGTTGCCTTTGGCGATCAGGTCGCGCGCGATCTTGCGGAACGCGTCGGCCTGTGGGCTGTCGGGCTTGCTGACCACGATGGGCGCACCCCCGTCCGCGGCCATCCGGATATCCAGATGCAGCGGGATTTCACCCAAGAGCGGCACGCCCAGCGCCTCGGCCTCAGACGCGACACCGCCATGACCAAAGATATGTTCCTCATGCCCACAGTTGGAACAGATATGGGTCGACATGTTTTCGATCATGCCGAAGATCGGCGTTTTGAGCTGGTTGAACATATCGATCCCCTTACGGGCGTCGATCAGCGCAACGTCCTGTGGGGTTGAGACAACGATGGCCCCATCCACCTGGAACTTCTGGCTGAGCGTCAGTTGCACGTCACCAGTGCCCGGTGGCAGGTCAACGATCAGCACGTCCAACGCGCCCCATTGAACCTGGTTCATCATCTGCTGCAGCGCACCCATCAGCATGGGGCCGCGCCAAACAACCGCCTGCCCTTCGTTGGTCATCAGGCCCATCGACATCATTGTGACGCCGTGATTGCGCAGTGGCAGGATCGTCTTGCCATCCGGGCTGGCCGGGCGTCCCGAGACACCGAGCATCCGAGGCTGTGACGGGCCATAGACATCCGCGTCAAGCAACCCGACACGTCGCCCCTCGGCCGCCAAGGCACAGGCGAGGTTTGCGGATACGGTGGACTTGCCAACACCACCCTTGCCCGAGGCAACGGCGATAATACGATCCACACCAGGCACAGCCTGCGGACCGGTCTGAGAGGGCTTTGGTTTTGGCTTCAGATCCGGTGGAGCCTTATCGGAATGCGCGGTCATCATGGCCGACACTTTCGAAACCCCTACAACCATCTGCGCGGCCTGCTCAGCGGCGGCGCGAACCGGCTCCATCCGCTCGGCCTGTTTGGGGTCGATCTCGAGCACGAAGCGCACGGTATCGCCTTCGACATTCAGGGCGCGTACGACGCCCGCGCTGACGATATCCTGACCGGAAACCGGGTCAGTGATCTTTTTCAAGTTTGCAAGAACCGCGTCACGGACACTCATGCCATCATCCCCATAACCTGCCCCATCGCATGGTTGCTTTTCATTGCATGTGTCTCCGTCTCTATTCGTTCATTTGACGCATTTGCCTTTTGGCGATTAGGCTTGGGCATGCGCTTTTTCCTTTTGTGCCTCAGCCTGACGCTCTCCGCCACCCCTTCCGGGGCGCAAGACGCGATTGGCCTGGCCAGCCCGACCGAAGTTTCGAACTCGGGCCTTTTGCAACATATTCTTCCGCGCTTTTCACTCAAGACCGGGATAAGGGTAATCAGCGATGCCGAGGGCGTTATGTCGTTGAATACCGGCGCAGAGGGCGATCCGGTCTTTGCACGTGGCGAAATTGTCTATCACCTGCGCATTCAAGGCGACCCGAAACAGGAGCGCTTTCGCGAATGGCTTTTGTCGGATATCGGCAAACGCACGATCGAAAGCTTTGCTCCGGATCAAGGCCCGCCCTTTAGCGCCAGTTTCGAGGTTGCCAGCGCCGAGGCATCCGAAGTCATTGATGGCAATACCGCGTTGGGTGAGGAGCTTTCGATGACCCATTGCGGCCGCTGTCATGTGATCGGCCCGCAGAACCGCATGAATGGGCTCGGCTCGACCCCGTCTTTCGCTGTGTTGCGCACTTTGCCGGATTGGGATGAGAGGTTTCAGGCCTTCTTCGCCCTGAACCCCCACCCGGCCTTTACGCAGATCGAAGGCCTCACGCCCCCCTTCGATCCCTCGCGTCCGTCGCCTATACACCCTGTTGAGATGACACTGGACGATCTGGACGCCATTCTGGCCTTTGTCTCGGTCATCAGCGCAGCGGATCTGGGCGCGCCGCTGCAGCATCAATGATCCTTCCGTTTTGAGAAATAGTCATCCGTCGTTACAACCTTGGGCCGCGGATTGGACTGGAAGGGATTGTCCTGCATGTTGAACTGCGCGCCCACCCGGCAATTGTCGCACATCTGGATCATCCGCGCCTGCTCGGACGAGGCAAACATCGGGTGTATCCCCGACAGCTTCTCCATGACCCGCTCGACCGTTGACTTCACACCGAACGGGGCACCGCATTCGACACATTCAAAGGGCTCTTCCTCGTTCAACACCTGCTGAGACAACGCGGCATCGCTCAGGTCCAGTTGGGGAACCAGCGCAATGGCATCCTCGGGGCAGATGTTGCGGCACAGGCCGCATTGCAAACAGGCGTCCTGCTGGAAGTTCAGCTGCGGTTTATCCGGGTTGTCGATCAGGGCCCCCGATGGGCAGAGCGACACACAGCTTAGGCACAGCGTACACGCATCCGTATCCACCGCGACGGCCCCATAGGGTGCGCCTTGGGGCAAAGCCAGAGGTTCCTCGGCCTTGGGGTTCAAAGCCTGTGCTGCCAATCGGGCGATTTGCCTGCGGTTGCCCAACGGCAGAACCGGATCGGTCAGTGCCGCCGGTACCTCTTGCGCATAGAGCAGATCGCTCATCGCATCCGGGTCGGCCTCATCAATCAGTCCAAGCCCTGCGTCCGGTGCGATCGCCTGTGCGAGCTCCAGCTCGCGGTCCAGCGCATCCCGCTCCGTCGTGGGGGCCAGAAGGATGTCGACCCTCGCAAAGCCGTGGGCCAAAGCGGCCAGCATCTCGGCGTGGCCGAAACCGGAAATCACACTCGACTCCATCGGAATGACATCGGCGGGAAGTCCACGTCCGAACCGCGCGGCAAGTCGGACCATCTCGGCCCCATAGGCGTCATGCACCAGCAGACGCGGCGCGGAGCCTCCGGCCCGGCGATAGGTCCGGGCCAGGACATGCATGCGCGTCAGCACCGCCGACACAGGCGGGTCTTCATAGGTGATCGCGGTCGAGGGGCACAGTGCAGCGCAAGCCCCACAGCCAGCACAGATCATGGGATCTATGGCAATATGCTCTCCGGCGGGCGTGATGGCCCCGGTCGGGCAGATATCGAGGCAATTGGTACAGGCCACCTGCTCCGCCCGCGAATGGGCACACAGAGTTTCCTCAAGACGTACATAGAGGGGTTTTTCGAACGTCCCCACCAAATGCGCTGCATCAAACGCCAGCTTGGAGACAGCCAGCGGGTCGCGCGGGTCCGCCCGCAAATAGCCTTCGCGCTTGGCCGGAGCTTGAACGAATGGCGTCTCTCCGGTCACATCAATCAGGATGTCGCAGGCCGACTGCGCCCCGTCGCGCGGATCGGTCCAGCCAAACGCCCCACGACCACCCGGGGCAATTTGCTGCAACCCGTCGATCCGCAGGGCAAACCCACCCAAAGCGCCCGAAACCGAACGCACCTGCCCCCGTACCACGTCAAAGCTGCGGCTGATGGGCGAGGTCTCATCTCCCGTCACAACAGTCACCGCCAGCGTGGTTGCCAAACGCTCGGCCAGATCAAAGGCGACCTCGGCCGGGCCAACGATGCAACAGGTCCCCTCGCTGATGACATCAACACTGGGCGAGATGGGCATCGGCACCAACGCCTCAGCCGCCAGGGCCGCCATCTTGGGGGCCGCGTCACCGGATTGGTCCGACCAGCCAGCGCGGTCCCTCAGATCAACAAAGGCGGGTGGTTCAACCTCAAGATCCTCGGCCAGATCGCGAAACACTTCCTGCTCCTGCCCGCAGGCGATCAGCAATTGGTCATCCCACTTCATAAACTCCGCAACGACACCCAGCTCTCGCGTACAAAGGGCGGTGTGTGTTTTACTGCACTCCAGCTCGGTGGCCGCGCCGATACGGTCGGCATCCACCGGCTGCGAGCCTTCGCAGTTACATAGAATAAGTTTGGTGGCCATGTCCCTCCCCCGGACAGCTTCCTGACTTGTTACCTTAGATGGTATCGCTCGGCTGGCAATCCAGTCTTTGTCAAACACCAAGGATCGCACATTAAATTCTTTGAGAGCGCCTGTTTTTCCTGACACAAACGCTCGGAATTTCACTTGTTAAACTTTAGTCGTACAAGAGGTTTTTCACGCGATTGAGACTTGGCAGAGCCGCCCTATGTGTACCATAGTAGACTTAGGGTAAGGCAGGGGAGAGCCTTACGGGGAGGAGCCAGTGGCCAAGGCCGCAAGCCGTATTGAAATGCCTGTTGGCGTCATCGTGCGCAAAACACCCGGGGTAACTCGCTGGGCGAAGTGGAACTGGCGAGCAGTTGCCGTGCTGCCCGGTGCAGGCCCTGCTGATTGGGTGGAGCTTCGGCGCGAAGGCGATGCGGTGGAATACCACGCCGCCACCCTACCCCTGACCCTCTGGGCCGATGAGACAGAAGCTTATATGGTTAACCTCTCCGATGGGCAGCCTTCCGTTTATCTGGTTCTGCGCAATGATCTGGACGGCAACCGCCCGATGGATGCGGCGCTGATCACTGCTTCGCCGTTCGAGGGGCAGGATTATGCAGATACTGGCGAGGAGATCGTTGAGAAAATCCCGATGACCGAAGGCCTGATCGCTTGGGTTCGGGATTTCACCTTAGAACACCACCGTGATGAGGTTTTCATCAAGCGCCGTCGTGACAAGAAACGGACGGACCTTGTGGAGGACGGCAAGGGGGATGCGCGTATTCGGCAGACCTCGGACGTCTACCGCGCACCGAGGAAGGTGCTGCAATGACCCAACCCCGCGATTTCTGGTCCCGCCGCAAGGCAGCCGTTCAGGCAGAAACCGAGGCCGAAGCGATCGCGGCGGAACAACAAACCATTGCGACGCAACAGGCCGAGTTGGAAGAAAAGAGCGACGCCGAAATTCTGGCCGAGTTAAACCTGCCCGACCCCGATCAGTTGCAAGCTGGCGATGATGTGTCGGGCTTCATGGCTAAGGCAGTCCCCGACCGCTTGCGCCGCCGCGCCCTGCGTCGGCTTTGGCGGCTGAACCCGGTTCTAGCCAATGTGGACGGGCTGGTCGACTACGGCGAAGACTACACCGATGCCGCCTGCGTGATCGAAAACCTCCAGACCG
Organism: Ruegeria sp. CL3; assembly: GCF_056536505.1. Lineage (NCBI taxonomy): Bacteria > Pseudomonadati > Pseudomonadota > Alphaproteobacteria > Rhodobacterales > Roseobacteraceae > Ruegeria > Ruegeria sp. CL3. The sequence continues at coordinate 112,561 of NZ_JBQFPT010000003.1, forward strand.
CTTATCAGGTCGGCAAAGGGATGTTGGCGCATGTCGAGGCTTTGGCAGCCGAAGAGGATGAGCCAGAGATCGACGCCCTCGAGCCTGTCGAGGAAGAAGAACCCATCCTCGCCGAACCCGAACCAGCGCCGGAACCGATGGCTCTGGCCGCAGCGGAAGAGCCTGAGGACGAGCCATATACCCCGGCCCCGCGCCGCATGAGATTTGAATTCGAAGGATAACGAATGACCGCAAGCAACGCGCAACACATGGATATCTCGGCCGAGGATCGGCTGCGCGCGGATTTCTACAACTTCCTGGGCCTGCTGCTGGCTGGCCCGCCGGATCAATTGCTGTTGGATCAGATGGCCGGACTAAGCGGCGATGACACCGATCTGGGCCAAGCCATTCAAGCCATGGCACGGGTGGCCAAGGTGACTAAACCCGCCGCAGCAGAACGCGAGTTCAACGCGCTGTTCATCGGGTTGGGGCGTGGCGAGTTGCTGCCCTATGCCAGCTTTTACCTGACCGGGTTCCTGAACGAAAAACCTCTGGCTCAGTTGCGCAATGATATGGCCGTGCGCGGCATTACCCGTGCCAAGAATGTGTTCGAGCCCGAAGATAACATCGCCTCGCTTATGGAGATTATGGCGGGCATGATCGTAGGCCGGTTCGGGACCGCGGCCTCGCTCGACGATCAAAAAGCGTTCTGGAACAAACATATCGGCCCGTGGGCCGCACATTTCTATTCGGATTTGGAAGCTGCCGAAGCTTCGGTTCTCTATGCCTCGGTCGGGACAGCCGGTCGGGTGTTCATGGAGATCGAGCGTGAGGCCTTCCGAATGACGGCGGCATAACCCGCCACTCGCCAGCGCCGCAAACGGCGCTAAATCGCAAATGGCAGAGGAGACACCCATGAGCAAGACCAAGGAAGAAGGCGCAACCCGCCGCGACTTCCTCAAACTGGCCGGAACCGCAGCGCCCGCTGCTGTCGCCGCCGCCAGCCTGAGCGGTCAAGCCGAAGCAGCCGAGCTGCCGACGGACGAAACCCGCATGCAGGACACCGCGCATACCCGCGCGTATTTGGAAAGCGCGCGCTTCTAAGCCGCCTCGACTGCGCCCGGCCTAGCCGCCGGACGATGTCATCTACCCGACGGACGGTTGCGATTGGCCCTGATGTCGGTTCGCGAAGTACCAAGCCAGCCGTGGCTGACACGGCGCGCAAGGGAGGAAAACAATGCTTAGGAAAAAGACCAACGGGGTTGCGAGACGCCCCCAGCGGACAAGTATCCTGTCCCAGGTCGGCGAGAAAACCGTCGATCGCCGCGCATTCCTGCGTGGCTCGGGCCTGACGATCGGCGGCCTTGCCGCGATCAGCGCCACGGGTGGAACCGTGACGCAAGCCAGCGCCCAGACAGCGGCAAACCAAGCCGTTGAGAATATCAAATCCGTCTGCACTCACTGCTCGGTCGGCTGTACAGTTGTTGCCGAAGTGCAAAACGGCGTCTGGATCGGGCAAGAACCCGGTTGGGACAGCCCGTTCAACCTGGGTGCACACTGCGCCAAGGGGGCCGCGGTCCGCGAACATGCCCATGGCGAACGCCGCCTGAAATATCCGATGAAAAAAGAAGGCGGAGAGTGGAAGCGCATCAGCTGGGACGAGGCGATCAACGAGATCGGCGACGGCATGATGAACATCCGTCAGGAATCCGGGCCGGACAGCGTGTACTGGCTGGGTTCTGCGAAGCATAATAACGAACAGGCCTATCTGTTCCGCAAGTTCGCCGCCTACTGGGGCACGAACAACGTGGACCATCAGGCCCGTATCTGTCACTCGACCACTGTTGCGGGCGTTGCGAACACATGGGGCTACGGCGCCATGACCAACTCGTACAACGACATGCACAACAGCCGGGCCATCTTTATCATCGGTGGTAACCCTGCCGAGGCGCACCCCGTCTCGTTGCTGCATATCCTGCGTGCGAAAGAGCAGAACAACGCGCCTCTGATCGTCTGCGACCCGCGCTTTACGCGCACCGCGGCCCATGCGGATGAATATGTCCGTTTCCGTCCCGGCACCGACGTCGCATTGGTCTGGGGTATCCTGTGGCACATCTTCGACAACGGTTGGGAAGACAAAGAGTTTATCCGCACCCGTGTCTGGGGGATGGACCAGATCAAGGAAGAGGTTGCCAAGTGGACCCCTGATGAGGTCGAGCGCGTCACCGGCACACCCGGCTCGCAGCTGCGCCGCGTCGCCCGGACCATGGTGAATAACCGCCCCGGCACCGTTGTCTGGTGTATGGGTGGTACTCAGCACACCAATGGCAACAACAACACCCGCGCCTACTGTGTGCTTCAGCTTGCGCTCGGCAACATGGGCACCTCGGGGGGTGGCACCAACATCTTCCGCGGCCATGACAACGTGCAGGGCGCGACGGACCTTGGTGTTCTGTCCCACACCCTGCCCGGCTACTATGGCCTGTCGAAAGGTGCATGGGGTCACTGGGCCCGTGTCTGGGGTGAAGATCCCGAATGGCTGGCCGGCCAGTTCGCCACGATCAAGGACAAAGAAGGCAAGGATAAACCGCTCCAGAACGAGCGCGGCATCCCGGTCTCCCGCTGGATTGACGGTGTTCTGGAAGACCCTGCCAACATGGATCAGGACAACAACGTCCGCGCCATGGTTCTGTGGGGCCACGCGCCCAACTCGCAGACCCGGATGACGGAAATGAAGACGGCGATGGAGAAGCTGGACATGCTGGTCGTGATCGACCCGTATCCCACCGTCTCGGCCGTTCTGCAGGACCGCACTGATGGCGTCTACCTGTTGCCAGCTTGTACCCAGTTCGAGACCCGTGGCTCGGTCACGGCCTCGAACCGCTCGCTGCAGTGGCGCGACAAGGTGGTGGATCCCCTGTTCGAAAGCTTGCCGGACGAGGTCATCATGGCCAAGTTCGCCAATAAGTTCGGCTGGGCGGATCGTCTATTCCGCAACATCGAGATGGACGACCCGGAAACCCCGAATGTTGAAAGCATCACGCGTGAGTTTAACTCGGGCCTCTGGACCATCGGTTATACCGGTCAGTCGCCGGAACGTTTGAAAAGCCATATGGCCAACCAGCACACGTTCGACAGAACCACGTTGCAAGCCATTGGTGGACCCAACGACGGCGAATATTACGGTCTGCCCTGGCCTTGCTGGGGAACGGCCGAGATGGGTCATACGGGGACACCGAACCTCTATGACATGTCCAAGCCGGTGGCCGAAGGCGGCCTGACCTTCCGCGCCCGTTTCGGGGTGGAACGCGATGGTGACAACCTGTTGGCCGAAGGGGTCTATAGCGTCGGATCGGAAATTCAGGATGGTTATCCCGAATTCACGATGCAGATGCTGATGGACCTTGGCTGGGATGGAGACCTTACGGCTGAGGAACGCGCGGCAATCGACGCCGTTGCGGGACCAGAGACCAACTGGAAGACCGACCTCAGCGGCGGTATCCAGCGGGTCGCGATCGCTCATGGCTGTGCGCCCTTCGGGAACGCAAAGGCACGCGCGGTTGTCTGGACCTTCCCGGATCCGATCCCACTGCACCGCGAGCCGCTCTACACGAACCGGCGCGATCTGGTGGAGGACTATCCAACCTACGAGGACCGTCAGGCCTATCGTCTACCCACCCTTTACGCTTCGATTCAAAAGAACGACTTTTCAAAGGATTACCCGATAATCCTCACGTCAGGTCGTTTGGTCGAATATGAAGGCGGTGGCGATGAGACGCGGTCCAACCCGTGGCTGGCCGAGCTTCAGCAGGACATGTTCGTCGAGATCAATCCGCGCGATGCCAACAACCTTGGTATTCGGGACGGATCACAGGTCTGGGTTGAAGGTCCTGAGGGCGGCAAGGTCAAGGTGATGGCGATGCTGACCAACAGGGTCGGTGCCGGCGTAGCCTTCATGCCCTTCCACTTTGGCGGCCATTTCCAGGGCGAGGACCGGAGGGATAAATATCCCAAAGGCGCCGATCCCTATGTGCTGGGTGAAAGCACCAACACCGCCCAGACCTATGGCTATGATTCAGTGACCCAGATGCAGGAGACCAAAGCGACTCTCTGCAAGATCTGGTCAGCGTAAGGAGGAGAAGAGAAAAATGGCAGCAAGAGCAAAATTTCTCTGCGACGCTGAACGCTGTATCGAGTGCAACGCCTGTGTCACCGCGTGTAAGAACGAACACGAGGTGCCATGGGGCATCAACCGCCGCAGGGTGGTAACGATCAATGACGGCAATCCGGGCGAACGCTCGATCTCGGTGGCCTGTATGCATTGTTCGGATGCGCCTTGCATGGCGGTGTGCCCGGTCGACTGCTTCTATCAGAACGAAGAAGGCGTCGTCCTGCACTCCAAGGACCTGTGCATTGGCTGCGGCTATTGCTTCTACGCGTGCCCCTTCGGCGCGCCCCAATACCCGCAGGCGGGCAACTTCGGATCGCGTGGCAAGATGGACAAATGTACCTTCTGCGCCGGCGGCCCCGAGGAAACGCACTCGACCGCAGAGTTCGCCAAATATGGTCGCAACCGGATCGCAGAGGGCAAACTGCCCATCTGCGCCGAAATGTGTTCCACCAAGGCCCTGCTCGCCGGTGACGGCGACGTGGTCTCGGCCATCTACCGCGAGCGCGTCGTTGCGCGCGGGTTTGGCTCGGGCGCGTGGGGTTGGGGCACGGCCTACGACCAGAAAGACGGCTAATTCGTCTGCGCAAAGAACAGGTGACCCGCCAAGGTGGGTCACCTGCATTGGAATTTTGACCGAGGTCCAGATGTTCCGTCTCATTTTCGCCCTTCTGTTCACCCTTGGGCTGACCCAGTTCGCCCTTGCCCAAAGCACCGAGACCGAGGCCCCTGCCGCGGATGAACGCGCCTCGACTGGCGGTGCCACGACGCTAGAAGATATTCTGGCGCGGCAGCGGGGAGAGAAAGTGGACAACGCCTACCGCTCGGAAAACACAGGTCAGGGCAATGTCGAGGGGCTGCTGGGGCAATTCGGAACAAGCGGTGTTGCCTCGGATAGCGATGTGTATCGGGCTATTCGCTTTGGCTCGGCCGATACAACGGTGTCGTCTCAAGGGCCTGCCGCTGGTGTCCTGATTCAGGATGGCGGCATGTGGTGGTGGAACTTCCGAACGGGTCCACTGCGTGAATACGGCAGCTACATCATTGCTGGGATGGCGGCCGTCATTCTGCTGTTCTTCCTGATCCGCGGTAAAATCCGCATTGATGGGGAAAAGACAGGCCGCACGGTTCTACGCTTCAACAGTTTTGAACGGTTCGGGCACTGGCTGTTTGCCGGATCGTTCCTGATCCTTGGGATCACTGGCCTGCTGACGCTTTATGGCCGCGACTTCCTGATCCCGATCTTCGGCAAGGAAGGATTCGCCACCATTGCACAGGGCTGCAAATGGCTGCACAACAACCTCGCCTGGGCCTTCATGCTGGGCTTGATCATCGTCACCGTGAACTGGATCGCCCATAACATCCCCAACAAAACCGACCTGAAATGGCTGGCCGCCGGAGGGGGATTGTTCACAAAAGGCAGCCATCCACCTGCTAAAAAGTTCAACGCGGGCCAGAAAATCATCTTCTGGGCCTGCATCCTGCTGGGTATCTCGATCAGCCTGTCCGGTCTGTCGCTGCTGTTCCCGTTCGAGCTGCCGATGTTCGCCAAAACCTTCTCGATCGCCAACTCCACCGGCATTCCTCAAGCACTTGGCCTGAGCCTGCCCGTCCAGATGTCGCCGCAGGAGGAAATGCAATACGCACAGGTCTGGCACGTTATGGTGGCCTATGTCTTCATCGCCATTATCATCGCCCATATCTACCTTGGCTCGGTGGGCATGGAGGGCGCGTTTGACGCCATGGGTACCGGCGAGGTTGAAGAGCAGTGGGCGCGTGAGCATCACTCGCTCTGGCTGGAAGAGGTGCAGGAAAAAGAGGCGGGCAAAGCAGCGGCCTCTCCCGCTGAATAGATGCGCTGGCTCGCCGTCGCGCTGGCCCTGATCCCCCTGCCCGCATTGTCCGAGTTCTTTACGCTCAAGGGCCATGGCGGGCCGATCATGGGCATCGCAACCGCACCTGACGGGCGGATCGCCACGGCCAGTTTCGACAATTCGGTTGGCCTGTGGTCCGATCAAATGCCCGAATGGTTGGAGGGCCACGAAGCCGCCGTTAACTCCGTCGTCTTCAACGGCACTGCCATCTACTCCGCCGGAGACGATTTCACCCTGCGCCGCTGGCCAGGCGGAGAGGTCGTGGGCCAGCACAAAGGTAAAATCGTGGGCCTCTCAGCCTCAAAAAACCATGTCGCCACAGCCAGCTGGGACGGCTCGATAGGGTTATGGCCGGTGGACGGCTCGGCGCCACAAATGCTGGGCCCGACTGGAGGCGGTGTGAACGCGGTGGTGTTTTCACAGGATGGAACCCGGCTGTTCTCAGCGGGTGTGGATGGCAGCCTACGCGAATGGGACGTGGCCAGCGGTCAGGAAACCCGGCGCGTGGTCGAACATGGCTTTGGCATCAATGAGCTTGCCCTGAACGAACAAGACGGCTGGATCGCCTATGGCGCTGTGGATGGCGGGACCCGTATCCGCGACCTCAGCACGGATGAAGAGAGGGATTTCACCCTGGACCGACGCCCCATTCTGGCGCTGGCCCTCAGCCCTGATCGCAGCCTATTAGCCGTTGGCGATGGTGAAGGTTACATCATGGTGATCGACACGGTGGACTGGCGTATCGCCCAGGATTTTCGCGCCACGCTGAGGGGGCCGGTCTGGGCGTTGGCGTTTTCTGCGGACGGTCAAAACATCCACGCGGGTGGAATTGATGAGGCCATGTATAGCTGGCCTGTCGCCGCGCTGAGGGATCAGGAGCAGATGGCCACAGCTGAACCCAGCTTTTTGAAAGACCCCGACCAGATGAGCAACGGCGAACGGCAATTCGCCCGCAAATGCTCGATCTGCCACAGCCTGACACCGGACGGGCAACGCCGTGCAGGTCCGACGCTTTATGAAGTGTTCGGACGACAAGCCGGAACCCTGCCGGGTTATTTCTACTCGGAAACGCTGCAAGACTCTGATATCATTTGGAATGACGAGACGATAAATGCCCTTTTCGATGAGGGGCCGGATCACTACATTCCAGGATCAAAGATGCCGATGCAGCGGATCACGCAAGAACAGGACCGGGACGACCTGATTGCATTTCTGCGCCGCGCAACGGTTGATCCAAACTGAACCGGAGGAAACGATGAAAGCCTTTCTTGCCGCCGCAACTGCAATGGTCGTCATCACTGTTGCCGCCCCCTTTGCGCTGAACCAAATCGGCTTCAGCGCGGAACAGGCGACCTCTGGCCCTGCTGTGCGCCTCGACTGAATGTCCGAATACCTGACGACGAAAGAGCTGGCCGACCTGTTGCGGATCGGCGAGCGGAAAGCCTATGATCTCGCTTCCTCGGGCGAGGTGCCTTGCGTCCGCGCCATGGGCAAGCTGCTGTTTCCCCGGATCGAGGTGATTGCATGGCTCAACGCGTCCCGCTCCGGTCCACAGGTAGCGGAACCGCCCCTGCCTCCGATCGTCGCGGGCAGCCATGATCCACTGTTGGACTGGGCACTGCGGGAGAGCGGATCTGGTCTCGCGACGTATTACGATGGCTCATTCGACGGGCTCAGCCGCCTAGGTAGTCGAAGCGCGCAGGCAGCGGCGCTGCATATCCATGAAGACGAAGGCTTCAACACCCAATCCCTGCGCGATGCTTTGGGTGAGGCCCCTGTGGTCCTGATCGAGATTGCGCAGCGACAACGCGGGCTTTTGCTGTCTCCGGAGACCTCGGACATTGCAGGTTTTGCCGACCTCAGAGGTCGCCGCGTCGTCTTGCGCCAAAATAGCGCCGCCAGCCAACGTCTCTTCGATGCCGAGCTCACAACCCATGGCCTGACCCGAGACGACCTGACTGCTCTACCCACCTGCGCCCGCACCGAGGAAGAACTGGCCATCACTCTGCACGACAACAAGGCCGAGGCCGGGTTCGGTCTGGGCGCATTGGCAAGCCTCTACAACCTGCGCTTCGTCCCGACCCACTCGGAACGACTGGACCTGGCGATCTGGCGGCGGGCCTATTTCGACGAACCAATGCAGAAACTGCTGCGCTTCATACGCTCGGATCAGTTTCAAACCCGCGCGTCTGAATTTGGTGGATATGACCTGACCGGTTTGGGCCAGGTCCACCACAATGGCGCCAGCGGTTAGGGCTTCATCTTTTCAAAAATACTCTCACCGAAGGCATTGGCCGCAGGCCAATCTACTGCGCGTTAGGGAAGAACACCTGCTGCCCTTCTAGCCGGAAGTCCGCAATCGCCGCCTGCCCGTCCGGCCCGGTCAGCCAATCAATGAACCTCTGCCCGGCATTGGCGCGCGTTTTCGGATGCCGCTCAGGATTGACCAAGATCACTCCATATTGGTTGAACAACCGCGGATCGCCCTCGACCAGAATCTCAAGATCCCCTCTGTTTCCAAAGGAAAGCCATGTCGCGCGGTCGGTCAGCGTATAGGCCCCCATGCCGCTGGCTATGTTCAGCGTGGCACCCATACCTGACCCGGTCTCGCGATACCATTCGCCCGACGCTTCGGTCGGATCCAAACCAGCATCCGCCCAATGGCCCATCTCGGCCTTATGCGTTCCGCTGTCATCCCCGCGCGAGGTGAAGACGGCCTCTGCCGCCTCAATGGTAGAAAGCGCGGAGAGGATATCCGCCCCTCCTTTGACGCCAGCCGGGTCTGATTTTGGCCCGACCAGAACAAAGTCATTGTACATCAGATCCAAGCGCTCAACGCCCCAACCATCCGCAACAAACTTCTCTTCCGCAGGCTTGGAATGGACCAACAGCACGTCCCCATCGCCGTTCACCGCATTGCGAATGGCCTGACCGGTGCCAACGGCTACGACACGGACATCAATACCGCTTTCCGCCTCAAAGCCCGGCAACAGATAGTCCAGCAACCCCGAATTCTGCGTCGAGGTCGTGGATTGCACCACGATAAACGGCTCCTCCGCTGTGGCTATGCCGGCCATCATCCCAAGCCCAAGCGCCGCTGCGCGCAAAATTGCCCGTCTCATCACATGCTCCAATGTTTTTGTTATGTAACCAATGCGCCCGAGAGATAGCGACGTGATGCGTCGCTTTCTGGGGCATCCAGAACCTGTTTGGCAGGTCCGTGTTCCACCACACGCCCGCCCTGCATCATGACAATATCCGCAGCCAACCGCCGCGCCTGTCCGATATCATGTGTCACCATAACGATCCGCACCCCACGCGCCGAGGCTCGCAGGATCATACGTTCAATCATCTGCACAGCGCTTGGGTCCAGTGCGCTGGTCGGCTCATCCAGAAACAGGGTTTCGGGGGTCATCGCCAATGCCCGCAGGATCGCCAGCCGTTGCGCCTCCCCACCCGACAAAGACCGCGCAGGCTGGCGGGCTTTGCCCTCAAGGCCCCCTTCGGCCAACAGCTCGGCAATCCGAAGTTTGCGCGCGCGACGCGCCAGCCCCTGCCGTTTTAGCACGAAGTCCAGATTGGCGGACACCGATCGGCGCAGAAGAACGGGCTGCTGGAACACCATCGCCTGCCGCGCTGTATGAGAGGCATTCAGCGGAGCACCATCCTGCACAACCTGTCCCTGATCTGGTGAGATCAACCCATGCAGACACCGCAAGAGCAGGCTTTTGCCCGCCCCGTTTGGACCCAGCAACAGTGTTGGCCCCGGCCCGTCCAGCGTCAGCTCGGCCACATCCAACAAGGCCTGCCCATTGCGCCGGATGACCAGATCACGGACCTGCAGGGACCGCGTCATCTCGAAGGTCAGATCACGCATGGCGCAACCCCTCTCGTTCGGCGCGGAGGCTGGCAGCGCTGACCATGGCGTTCACAGCCACCGCGATACCGATCAGGATCGTACCCAGCGCCAGCGCCAAAGCCAGGTTCCCTTTCGAAGTCTCGAGCGCAATTGTCGTCGTCATGACCCGCGTTACGTGATTGATGTTGCCGCCAACGATGATCACGGCGCCCACTTCGGCAATGGCACGTCCGAACCCGGCCAGAAGCGCGGTGATCAAAGCCAAGCGCGCATCCCACAACAACACCGGAACCGAGGCCAAACGCGACACTCCAAGTGAACGGAGTTGTTCTGAATACTCCTCGGCCAGCATCTCGACCACTTGCCGGGTCAGTGCGGCGATGATGGGCGTGACCAAAACCACCTGCGCGATGATCATGGCGGTGGGCGTATAGAGCAGCTCCAATACCCCCAAAGGCCCCGAACGGGACAGCATAAGATAGACCAACAGGCCGACCACCACCGGTGGAAAGCCCATCAAAGCATTCATCAGTACGATCAACGCGCGGCGACCGGGAAAGCGCGCCACGGCCAGCGCTGCCCCAACGGGCATCCCGATCAGGGCCGAGATCAGCACCGCGAACACGGATACTTTCAGAGACAGAAAGACAATCGCCCACAGCTCTGCATCTCCATTGAGGATGAGAGAGAGGGCGTGACTGAATTCCTCTGCAAATCCTTGCATTTTATCCTTTTAAGCGAGACCAGATGGATGATTTGCGTTAATTTACAAGGAAATACTACTATAGATTCACCAAAAGTACATACACGAAACCGACAGTCAGAATAGAAAACGCGGCCCCGTTTTGGGACCGCGTCTTTGCGTCAGAAATGCCTGACTGGTTTAGTTCAGCGCTGCGTCGGTCACCTGATGTGTCCATGCACCTTCCGGCTTCGCGGTGATGACCGGATCGGATCCACCTGCCAACAGTGTACTTACCGTACGCTCAAAATCAGCCGGGTCCAGCGCCCCGTTCGATCCTGCGGTCAGTTTAGCAATCTCGCCCATCATGCGTTTCTGATGCTCTTCGGTCTGCGCACCAGTAGCGTCATTGTCGAGAACGATCAGAGCGGCCTCATCCGGGTTCTCTTCGGCATATTTCCAACCTTTCATCGAGGCCCGCACAAAGCGCTGCATTTTCTCAACAAAGGCTTCGTCGCTCAGGTTCTCTTCCAGCACGTAAAGACCATCTTCCAGCGTTGCCACGCCCTGATCTTCGTACTTGAAGGTCACCAGCTCATCCGGATTCACGCCTGCATCAATGACCTGCCAGTATTCATTGTAGGTCATGGTGCTGATGCAATCAGCCTGACGCTGCAGCAGAGGATCCACGTTGAAGCCTTGCTTCAGCACCTCTACACCGTTTTCAGCCTTACCGCCTGTGTCGATGCCCAGCTGGCTCATCCAGCTCATAAACGGGAATTCGTTTCCAAAGAACCAAACGCCGAGAGTGCGGTTCTTCAGATCTTCGGGCGAGGAAATCCCCGCATCCTTCCAGCAGGTCAGCATCATGCCTGAGCTTTTGAAAGGCTGAGCGATATTGACCAGCGGCAAGCCTTTTTCCCGTGCGGCCAGTGCGGCCGGCATCCATTCGACGGTCACATCCGCACCGCCACCCGCGATCACCTGAGTGGGCGCGATATCGGGACCGCCCGGCAGGATAGTGACGTCCAGATCTTCTTCCTTGTAGAACCCCTTGTCCTTCGCGACGTAGTAGCCTGCAAACTGCGCCTGCGTGACCCATTTGAGCTGCAACGTTACCTCATCGGCGGCCAGTGATGCACTGGCGGCCAGGCTAAAGGCGGCAACCGCCCCGCTGAGTAGCTTTTTCATCTTCATCTTCTCCTTGTTACGAATTGCGCCCCGTTTTCGGGGTCTGGTTGGTCTTGTTATCTGCGTTGTGAGGGGTGCCAAAAGGTTACCATTTTTTCGAGCCCTGCCACCAAAGCATAGAACACTGTTCCAGCGACTGCCGCCACTGCGATTTCTGCCCAGACGAGGTCGATCGACAGGCTGCCCACCCCGGTAGAAATCCGAAAGCCCATACCGCGCGTAGGTGAGCCGAAATATTCGGCGACGATCGCTCCGATCAGCGCCAATGTGGTGGCGATCTTGAGGCCATTGAATATGAACGGCATGGCCGCAGGCAGGCGCAGCTTGATCAGCGTTTGCGTGTAGCTGGCCGCATAGGTCCGCATAAGGTCGCGCTGCATCGCATCCGCCTCACGCAGACCTTGCACCGTATTCACAAGGATCGGGAAGAACACCATCACCACAACCACCGCCGCCTTGGAGTGCCAGTCGAACCCGAACCAGCTGACCAGAATAGGCGCGATTCCAACGATAGGCAGCGCCGCCACAAAGTTGCCGATGGGCAGCAACCCTCGGGTCAGAAAGACGGACCGGTCGATCAGAACAGCCGTTAGAAAAGCGGCGGTAGCTCCGATTGCAAACCCGGTGAAAGCGCCTTTGAACACGGTCTGTTTGAAGTCCTGCCACAGAATATCGGTCGAGTTCACAAAGGTCTGCGCCACCATCGACGGCGGCGGCAGGATCACGGGTGAGACGCCCATCCCTTGCACCAGCCCTTCCCACAGGATCAGCAGCGTGACACCAAAGAGCACGGGCACAAAGACGCGCACGCCTTTGGAGTCCCGGTAGATCGACCGCGCCAGCCACGCGTTTAGCCACCAGGCACCGGCCCAGAAGACGAGGGAAAAGATCAACCAGCTCATGCGCTCATCCCCATGCGTTTCAGGGTAACTCGCTGCAGAATATCCAGCAAAGTCACCAGAATACCCGCCAGAATGGCCGCCGCGAACAAGGCCGCCCAAATGGCCAAAGGCGTGCCGAATTGATCGCCGATCAAAATGCGCGCGCCGAGGCCCGAAATTGCTCCGGTGGGAAGTTCACCCACAATCGTCCCGACCAAGGCCGCCGCAATGCCCACCTTCAGCGACGTAAAGAGATATGGCACCGAGGACGGCAGGCGCAGTTTCAGAAACGCCTGCAACCCGGTGGCGTTGTAGGTCTGAAGCAAATCCAGCTGCGAAACGGCCGGCGAGCGCAGCCCTTTAACCATCCCGACCAGCACAGGGAAATAGCATAGGTAAGCCGAGATAATCGCCTTGGGCACCCCACGCCCTTCGATCCCCAACTGAGAACTCAGGACGATGATCATGGGAGCCAGTGCCACGATCGGCACCGTCTGGCTGATGATGGCCCACGGCATCAGGCTCATATCCACAACACGGGAATAGACGATGGCCACGGCCCCTAGGATGCCAACCGCCGTGCCCAGTACAAATCCCCAGAGGGTGGATTGCAGCGTGATCCACCCGTGATAGATCAATGAGCGTTTCGACATTGCCCGCCCTCGCATCACCATTTCGCCGGTGGTTTTCCAAAGCTCTTGCCCGACTTGAACGGGCGTTGGCAGGCGCGGCCGGTCCAGCTCATAACCACCTGCGATATGCGACGGGTTCTGCACCATCAGAACCCAAACCGAAACCTGCTGACGGTCCCTCGACGTCTCGGGCGTCACAGTTTCCCCTGCACGTTCCGCCTGATCAAGCGAGACACGAACATTCATTGGTGCAACGGCCAGATACCACAGGATCGCAATGGCCAGCAGCACAGTCAGAACCGATAAGACCTGCTTCATGCGTGCCACTCCATCCGGTAGACCGGCACGGTGTCCGGGGGCACGGGAGGCTCTTCGCTTGTTACCTCGAACCCTTCGCGATTATAGAACCGTTGCGCCGCCGTGTTCGGCGTGTGTGTCGTAAGCCAAAGAAACGCGCGTCCCTCTTTGGCCTTGTCGACAAAGCGCTTGCCGATGCCCTGACCGGTCCGTCTGCAATAAAGCGCACCGATCTTCTGCTCATTCGGGTCTACGGACATATAGCAATCGACCGGGTTACCGGTGACCCAGACCTCACGATGATCGAACGCCTCTTCAATCAAGGCTGTCAGTTGTTCAACCGGCAGTTCTTCCGGCATCCAATCCGTCTGGCAGGCCCAATCATGGATCACTTGGGCACAGGCCGGCACGTCCTGCAACGTGGCGCGCCTGATCATATCCGAAGCCCCATCAGTCATCATAGGAATGCCCCGCCCGCAGGCCGTCCCGCACCCGGTGTGCAACTTCTATAAACTCCGGCGTATCGCGGATATCCAAGGGCCGCTCCTTGGGTAGAGGGCTGTCGATCACATCCGTAATCCGCCCGGGCCGAGGGCTCATCACCACGATCTTAGTGCTGAGATACACCGCCTCGGGGATCGAGTGCGTCACAAAGCCAATCGTCTTCTCCGTACGCGCCCAGAGCGCCAGAAGCTGCTCGTTGAGGTGATCGCGCACGATCTCGTCCAACGCACCAAATGGTTCGTCCATCAGCAGGATATCCGCGTCAAAAGCCAAAGCCCGCGCGATACTGGCCCGCTGCTGCATACCACCCGACAGTTGCCACGGAAATTTCCCACCAAATCCAGCAAGATCAACGAGTTCGAGAACTTTGTTCACGCGCTCTTCCTGCTCGGACGCGGAATAGCCCATGATCTCAAGCGGCAGCTTGATGTTCTTGGAAATGGTCCGCCACGGATACAGACCCGCCGCCTGAAACACATAGCCATAGGCCCGCTTGCGCCGCGCCTCATCCGGGGTCATGCCGTTGACGGTCAACGTACCGCCCGTCGGGGTCTCCAAAGCCGCGATGCAGCGCAGAAAGGTGGTCTTGCCGCAGCCCGAAGGGCCGATAAAGCTGACAAAGTCGCCTTTGTCGATCGTCAGGTTCACATCTTTCAGCGCGTGAACCGGGCCGTCATTCGTCTGGAAGGTGAGATCCAGCTGCCTTGCCTCGATCACAGGCTGGGTCGTAGAGTCAGTGTTCATTCCATAGCCTTGAAAAATTTGATTGCGGGCCGCCCGACAAGCGGCCCGAATGCGTCAGACACCCGTCGCCGGAATACCCGTCCGCTCTACCGGGCGCGGGGCGGTCAGTTCTTTCCAGGTGCTCAGCGCTTTGTTCACATGGGTGTTGGCCTCGCGCGCCACGAATTTCCCGTGCCCTTCCTGCGTCTGGATATCACCATCATGCACGGCAACCGCGCCACGAGTCAGCGTGAAACGCGGCAACCCGCGCACTTCCTTGCCCTCGAACACGTTGTAGTCGATCGAAGACTGCTGCGTTTCGGCCGAAATCACCTTGGCCTTGTCCGGATCCCACACTACCAGATCAGCATCTGCACCAACCAGAACGGCACCCTTTTTCGGATAGCAATTCAATATCTTGGCGATGTTTGTTGAAGTTACTGCCACGAACTCGTTCGGCGTCAAACGCCCGGTATTCACCCCATAGGTCCAGAGCATCGGCATCCGATCCTCCAACCCTCCGGTCCCGTTCGGGATCTTGGTGAAATCCCCGACGCCATAGCGTTTCTGCTCGGTCGTAAAGGCGCAATGGTCCGTGGCGACCACGCTCAACGTACCCGATTGCAGACCGTTCCACAGGCTATCCTGATGCTGCTTGTTCCGGAACGGAGGGCTCATGACCCGCCGCGCCGCATGTTCCCAATCGTGGTGGAAATACTCGCTCTCATCCAAGGTCAGGTGCTGGATCAGAGGTTCTCCCCACACGCGCTTGCCCTGCATCTTTGCGCGCCGAATGGCCTCATGTGCTTCTTCGCAGGAGGTGTGCACCACGTACAAAGGCACACCAGCCATATCGGCAATCATGATCGCGCGGTTGGTCGCTTCTCCTTCGACCTGCGGCGGACGGGAATAGGCGTGTGCCTCGGGGCCAGTATTGCCCTCGGCCAGGAGTTTGGCGCTCAGCTCAGCTACTACGTCACCGTTCTCGGCATGCACCATCGCGGTGCCGCCCAACTCGGCCAGACGTTTGAACGAGGCAAACAACTCATCGTCATTTACCATTAAAGCGCCTTTATAGGCCATGAAATGCTTGAACGTGTTGATGCCACGCGTCTCGATCACCGTCTTGATGTCATCAAACACCTGCTCACCCCACCAGGTCACCGCCATGTGGAAAGAGTAGTCACAATTCGCCCGCGTCGACTTGTTGTCCCAACGCTTGAGCGCGTCCAGCAAGCTCTCGCCCGGATTGGGCAGCGCGAAATCCACAACCATCGTGGTGCCACCTGCCAGGGCCGCGCGCGTGCCGCTTTCGAAATCGTCGCTGGAATAGGTCCCCATAAACGGCATCTCGAGATGCGTGTGCGGGTCGATCCCACCGGGCATCACGTAGCACCCCGAGGCGTCCAGCTCTTTGTCGCCGCGCAGGTCCGGCCCAATCTCGGTGATCACACCGCCCTCAACTTTCACATCCGCCTTATAGGTCAGATCAGCGGTTACGATGGTCCCGTTCTTGATGACAGTACTCATTTCAAACTCCCTGTTGCGGTCTGCGCCGCTTGCTTCATCTGGCTAAAAATATCCCGGGGGAGTCGCCCTTTGGGCGACGGGGGCAGCGCCCCCTATTCCACGATCTCCGCCGTCTCAACGACCGCATGCAGCAAAACATCCGCCCCGGCAGCCGCCCAGTCCTTGCTGATCTCTTCAGCCTCGTTGTGGCTCAGGCCATCTACGCAGGGGCACATCACCATCGCGGTCGGCGCGACCCGGTTGATCCAGCAGGCATCGTGACCGGCTCCCGAGATGATGTCCGTATGGGAATACCCCAGCCGCTCTGCCGCGTCGCGCACGGCGGCCACGCAGCCCTCATCGAATTTGACCGGATCGAAACCACCGACCTTTTCGAATTCAATCTGCAGGCCCATTTCGTTCACGATATCCTCGGCCGCCACACGCAAGCGGTTTTCCATATCAGTGATAACATCCAACTCGGGTGAGCGGAAATCGACCGTGAACACCACCTTGCCCGGAATCACATTGCGAGAGTTCGGATACACGTCAATATGCCCTGCAGCCCCCACCGCATGCGGCGCATGGGACCACGCAATCTCATCCACTTTCTCAAGAATACGCGCCATCGCCAGACCCGCATTCTTGCGCATCGGCATCGGGGTTGAACCGGTATGGGCATCCTTGCCGGTCACCGTGATCTGGGTCCAACTTAGCCCCTGACCGTGGGTGACGACGCCGATGTCCTTACTCTCGGCCTCCAGTATCGGCCCTTGTTCGATATGCAATTCAAAGAAGGCATGCATCTTGCGTGCGCCGACCTCTTCCTCGCCGCGCCAGCCGATGCGCTGCAATTCATCGCCGAATTTTTTGCCCTCGGCATCCTCGCGGTCATAGGCCCAATCCTGCGTGTGCATCCCGGCAAACACGCCCGACGATAGCATCGCAGGGGCGTAGCGCGTGCCCTCTTCATTTGTCCAGTTGGTCGCCACGATCGGATGTTTGGTTTTGATCCCCAGATCGTTCAGCGTGCGGATGATCTCCAAACCGCCAAGCACCCCTAGAACCCCGTCGTATTTCCCGCCGGTCGGCTGTGTGTCCAGGTGAGAACCAACATAGACTGGCAGCGCGTCCGGGTCCGTGCCTTCACGCCGCGCGAACATGTTGCCCATCTGATCCAAGCCCATGGAACAGCCCGCATCCTCGCACCAGCTTTGGAACAGCGCGCGCCCTTCGGCGTCTTCATCGGTCAGCGTCTGTCGGTTGTTGCCGCCCGCAACGCCGGGGCCGATCTTGGCCATCTCCATCAGGCTGTCCCACAACCTGTCGCCATTGATCCTGAGATTCTGCGCCGGAGCTGCCATAGTCTTCTTCCCTGTTGCTTGCGAGTTTGCTCGCTTTTGGTGTCTTGATTTGACCAACTGGTCAAACTCACGCTATCACGGGTTCGACATCAGTCAAGAAATTGCGCGCCATCGCTGGAGTTTTCAGCAAAATCCCCTATGAAATGGCGCAAAAACAGACACGTTGGATACATGCCGAAAGACCGCGCACCCACCAGAATACAAAAGAAAAATCGCGCTGCGATTCTGGAAGCCGCGCTCGAAGTCTTTTCGACCCACGGGTTTCGCGGGGCAACCGTGGATCAGATTGCATCCGCTGCCGGGCTGAGCAAACCAAACCTGCTCTATTACTACCGCAGCAAAGACGCGATTTATGCCGCCCTGCTCGAGCGTCTTCTGGACACTTGGCTAGACCCGATGCGTGCTATCGATCCCGATGGCGATCCTCTGAGCGAGCTGTTGGGATATATCCACCGCAAACTGGAAATGAGCCGCGACTACCCGCGTGAAAGCCGCCTGTTTGCCAATGAGATCATTCGCGGCGCTCCACATATCTATGACGTGCTGTCCACAGATCTGAAAGCGCTGGTCGATGAAACCTCGACCCTGATCCGCCGCTGGATGGCCGAGGGGCATATCGCCGAAGTGAACCCCTATCACCTGATCTTCTCGATCTGGTCTTTGACCCAGCATTACGCGGATTTCGACGTCCAGATTCGCGCTGTTCTGGGCGAGGATGACGCCGATCCCTTCCCCGAGGCGAAAATCTATCTTGATCAGGTGTTCACGCGCCTTCTGACACGGTAGCCGCTATTTCGCAGGTTTCAGCGCCAGAATACGGCGCAAAAGCACAATCACCATGGCGATCAGAATGGTCAGGTCGCCCATGGTTTTGACCGTGTTGATCTTGGGTACTTTTCCGGCATCCTTGACGATCGCGGTATACATTTTCGGCTGCTGCACCCCAGCCATGTGATCCTTGGCCGAAGCCTTCACGTAGGCGTCAAAATTCTGTAGCGCCTTGACCTTTTTGACCACCTGTCCAAGGAACCGCTGATCCAGCTGACGCTCTTCCTTCAACTTCGCCATCATCTCTTCGAGAGAGCGTTTCAGCTTCTCAAGACTGTCCATATCACGTTTGATCTGCTTCTGATGTTGGAGGAAATTCTTGGCGGCCATCGCATCACGTTGCTTGGCCTTGGAAAGGGCAACGTTCTTTTTGGACGTGTCACGGTCAAGCTTGGTGACCTTGTTGCCGCCCTTGTTCCGGCCCGGTGGTGCCGCTGGCATGACATTCTCCTTTGATCCTGTCTGTCAGCGGCAGTGTAGCACCGAACCGGTGTTTTAGGGATGAAGGTTTCCCTTACTCCGCCGCTTTCGCCATCGGATTGTTCGGATGCGAGGTCCAGTTGGCATAGTCCGGCTGCACGGTCTTGCCTGTGCGTGGATCGACCTCACCTGCTGCCATCGGCTCCATCGTGATGCAGCCTTCGATCGGGCAGACATCGACGCAGAGGTTACAGGCAACGCATTCGTCATCCATCACCTCAAACACGCGATCATCAGACATCGAGATCGCCTGATGGCTGGTATCCTCACAAGCAGCATAGCACCGGCCGCATTTGATACACTGATCCTGATCGATCTTGGCCTTCGCCACATAGTTCAGGTTCAGATACTGCCAGTCGGTGACATTCGGCACCGCCCGACCAATGACCTGGTCGACGCTGGTATAGCCCTTCTCATCCATCCATTCGGACAAACCCGCCGTCAGCTCATCAATGATCTTGAACCCGTAGGTCATCGCAGCGGTACACACTTGCACATTGCCACAACCCAGCGAGATAAACTCGGCCGCGTCACGCCAGGTAGTCACGCCACCAATGCCGGAGATGGGCATACCATGAGTGGCCTCAGCCCGCGCGATTTCGGACACCATCGACAGGGCAATTGGCTTGACCGCCGGGCCGCAATAGCCGCCATGGCTGCCTTTGCCATCAATCGAGGGCTCGGGGCTGAACGTATCCAGATTGACGCTGGTGATCGAGTTGATCGTGTTGATCAGCGACACCGCATCTGCGCCACCATTCCGCGCTGCCGCCGCAGGTTTGCGGATATCGGTGATATTCGGCGTCAGCTTCACTATGACCGGGCGGTCATAGTATTTCTTGCACCAACGGGTCACCATTTCGATATATTCCGGCACCTGCCCCACGGCAGACCCCATGCCCCGCTCGCTCATGCCATGCGGGCAGCCGAAGTTCAGCTCAATCCCGTCCGCGCCTGTCTCGGCGACGCGTGGCAGGATGGCTTTCCACGCCTCCTCCTCGCAGGGCACCATGATCGAGGCGATCAGCGCGCGATCCGGGTAGTCCGCCTTGACCCGCGCCATTTCCTCAAGGTTCACCTCCAGCGGGCGGTCGGTGATCAACTCGATGTTGTTCAGACCCAGCAGCCGCCGATCAGCACCATAGATCGCGCCGTAGCGCGGCCCGTTCACATTCACGACCGGAGGGCCCTCGGCCCCCAACGTTTTCCACACAACACCACCCCATCCGGCCTCGAACGCGCGGCGGACGTTGTATTCCTTGTCCGTCGGCGGCGCAGAGGCCAGCCAATAGGGGTTGGGGCTGGAAATGCCCAGAAAGATTGTCGTCAGATCGGCCATGGCTTCTCCCTTCCCGGCTCAGCCGGTTTTTTTGAATATCATTTCAGTCGGGCGAATGCGCCCGGCCTTTAGGTTTGTTACGTAGTTTTGGAACTTCTCAGGTGCCGTCTCGCCCATCATCAGGTGGATGCCCAATGCGGGCGGGCCGCTTTCGGCCATGCGCGCAAAGGCTTCCTCGAAGAACGCGAGTGCGAACTCGGTACGGTCCGTCTCAGTCACCAGTTCCAGGCCCGCAGCGCTTGCGGCATCGCGGTAGACATCGGGCGC
The DNA here is from genome assembly GCF_056536505.1 of Ruegeria sp. CL3. NCBI lineage: Bacteria > Pseudomonadati > Pseudomonadota > Alphaproteobacteria > Rhodobacterales > Roseobacteraceae > Ruegeria > Ruegeria sp. CL3. The sequence continues at coordinate 133,138 of NZ_JBQFPT010000003.1, forward strand.
GTGGACGAAGGACGTCTCGGCCACGGTGGACCATGGCAGAGGAAACGCCAACGGCTCAGCCGCCTCACCGCCCATCACGTCGAACAAGGCAAAAGTTCCGCCTGTCGCCAAAGCCCGAGAGACTTCGGCGAACAATCCCGCCTTGTCTTCGATGTTCATGCCAACATGAAACATCACGGCCAGATCGAACCCAGCATCGGCAACAGGCATATCGAGGGCGCTGCCGACCAGAAACTCCGACTTGTCGGAATGACCAACAAGATCGCTGAGCGTCTTGGCCGTTTCAACAAACTCAGGCGTCAGGTCGACGCCTGTGACCGTCGAGTCATACCGATCCACGATATAACGCGATGTCCCGCCAATACCGCAGCCAACATCCAGCACACGCGTTGCGTGGGTGGGTGAGAGCTGAGCGAACAAGTTATCGGTCGCCTTCACACCACCCGTATGAAACTCGTCCCCGGCCTTGAGGTCGGCAACGGTGGCTGCATCCGGGTCAATACCACTGGCCTCAAGCGCCGCGCGGACGCGTTCGGTCAGGGCACCGGTTGTGTAATGTTGGGCAACAGCTTGTTCGATCTGGGACATGACGATACCTCAGCAGCAATAAAAATGGGGTGAATACCCCACCTTATCACGAAACGAGCGTTGCGTGGATGTCCATCGCCGCGTCCCGGCCCTCGGCCACGGCTGTCACGGTCAGGTCCTCGCCACCTGCGGCGCAATCACCACCCGCCCAGACACCATCCAGAGAGGTTCGCCCTGCCCCGGTGACAGCGATCTTGTTACCGTCCAGCGCCAGACCTTCGGGCGCGCCTTCCAGGGTCTGACCAATGGCCTTGAGGACTTGATCAGCCGGAAGCCGGATCATCTCACCCGTCCCTTCAAGCCTGCCGTCCCGAGAGGTTGTGTATTCCAGTTCGATATCGACCGCAGAGCCATTGCCGTAGACGGCGACCGGCTGCACATTCGTCAGGATCCTCACCCCATGCGAGGCGGCGAGGTCCTGTTCGTACCGGCTGGCACCCATCGCATCGCGACCACGGCGATAGGCAATCGTGACATGCTCAGCGCCCAGCAGTTTTGACTTCACGGCAGCGTCCACCGCTGTCATGCCTCCGCCGATCACGACCACATTCCGCCCGACCGGCAAGTGGGCCAGATCTTCCGCCTGACGCACATCCGAAATGAATTCCACAGCAGCCCGCACACCGTCCTTTTCGGTGCCTTGCGCTCGCAACGCATTCACACCCGCCAGACCGATCGACAGGAACACGGCATCATAGTTCTCGACCAACCCGTCCAGCGAAATCGTATCGCCCAGAACCGAGCCCGTCTCGATCGCAATGCCACCAATTTTCAGAAGCCAATCCACTTCGGCCTGAGCGAAGTCATTGGTCGATTTGTAGGCTGCAATCCCGTATTCGTTCAGACCGCCGGGTTTCGGCTTGGACTCGTGAATAACCACGTCATGCCCCAGCATTGCCAGACGGTGCGCACAGGCAAGACCAGCTGGCCCTGCCCCAATCACGGCAACCGTTTTGCCGGTAGGCGCGGCGCGTTCGAAGGGGTGATCACCCGCTTCCATAACGGTATCAGTCGAATAGCGCTGCAAGCGACCGATTTCGACCGGTTTGCCTTCGGCGGCTTCGCGAACGCAAGCTTCCTCGCACAAAGTCTCGGTCGGACAAACGCGGGCACACATACCACCTAGAATGTTTTGCTCGAGAATCGTGCGACCCGCTGCTTGCGGCTGACCAGCCTGGATCTGGCGAATGAACAACGGAATATCGATATCCGTCGGACAAGCCGTCACACACGGCGCGTCATAGCAGAAATAACAGCGATCTGCCGCCACGGCGGCCTCATGCGGGGCCAAAGGCGGATGCAGATCGGTAAAATTCGAGGTCAGCTCATCGCTGGAAAGCCGCCCTGGGACAATCCCGGGTGCCATCTGGCCCTGTGCCATCACTCTACTCCCTGTAGATATGTTTGTTGTGAGGCTCAGCTTGCCACAATCTGATTTTTTATCAATTGGTAAATTTTATCATTCGGTCAAAAAATGAAAAATCCGGGCTTTTGACCCGGATTTCCGTGATTTTGCCCAAAATTGATGCGGGTTCAGGTCAGATCATGCCCGTCAAATGCCCGGATTTCATCCAAACCCGCGCGCCATCCGGCCCCGCAACGGCCTTTGACTGCGATCCTGGCGGCAGACGCAGCCAGTCCCACGCGGCGAATGATTCACCGCCTTCGTCAAAGCTGCCGGTGATGACAAACACCTCAAGCCCACCTTCAGCGTTCAGATCAATGGTCTCACCCTCGGCCCATTGTGCGATCCGTACATCCTCATGCTCATCCTTGAAAAGGCGCAGATCGCCCTGACCGATGATCGAGCGTTTTACCTCAGTCCGGTCGGAGGGGTCGAATTGATGCAACTTGACCAGAATGGTCGCCCCGTCGGCCGCCGAAGGCGTGTGGGATGAGGTCGGAGGGTTGCGAACATAGCTGCCAACCGGAAAATCTCCGGTTTAATCCTGAAAGACGCCATCCAGAACAAGATACTCTTCCCCACCATCATGAGTATGGGCTGCGAAGGCACTGCCGGGGGCAAATCGGACGATCGTGGTGGCGCGGGCGACTTCCTCACCGATCCGGTCCAGCATCTTGCGCTCGACCCCTGCCGCTGGAGATTGCACCCACTCGGTCTGATCGAAATGCACCGCGGCGCGTTTGGTGAAATCCGCGTTGATCCTCATGGCGGCCTCCTGCTTTGAGTCTCCTTCTCGAGATGGGATGGAGAACGCGAAAATCAATCCAACAGTTTTGACGCCCTCTGCGGCTTGCTGTAATCCCAAAGAAAACGGACGACAGGAACAGGCACGAATGGCTTCGCAGAAATTCAACATCGTCGTCATCGGACAAAACAACCGCCTGCAATATGAGGCCCTTCTGTTCGCCGCCTCGCTGCGCCACTGTTCCCCAGGTTTTGACGGCAAGCTTTATGTCGCCACGCCAAACCCCGGCCCCCGTTGGAACCAGAACCCCAGCATCCAGAACGAGGATGTGCGCAAGGCGCTGTCTCAGCTGGACGCCGAGATCCTGCCCTTCGACAACCATGTCTTCGGCGAGAGCTATCCGCATGGCAACAAGATCGAGGCCCTGCTGGCCCTGCCCGAAGGCGAGCCCTTTGTCTTCTTCGACAGCGATACGCTGATCACCGGCGATCTGACCTCGGTCCCGTTTGATTTCGACCGTCCGGGCGCCTCGCTAAAGGTCGACGGGACTTGGCCGAAACCCACCCTCTATGGGCCGGGGTTCCAGGGGATCTGGAGCGCGCTCTATCGCCGCTTTGGTCTGGATTTCGACAGCTCTATTGATCACAGCCAGCCCAAGGAACACTGGAAGCGGTTTCTGTATTTCAACGCAGGGTATTTCTTCTACAAATGCCCGCGCCAATTCGGTGAGCGGTTTCTGGACTATGCGAAAACCATACGCGACGAGGAGATCCCCGAACTCACCGGGCAGAACCTTGATCCCTGGCTGGATCAAGCCGCCCTACCGCTGGTGATCCACTCCTTCGGAGGTGGGCGCGATGCCTTGCCGGACGGGCTTCTTGATGGGTCGGTCAGTTGTCACTATCGCCTGTTTCCGCTGCTTTACGCCCGCGAGAGTGACCGCGTGATTGACGTGCTCGAGACCGTCTCGGCCCCCAACAAGGTCAAGAAGGTGCTCAAAACCTATGACCCGATGAAGAGGCTGATTTTCCAAGGCAAAGGCCACAAAATCCGCAAGATGTTCGACCAGAACGCCCTGCCCGGCCGCGAACAGGCCATCCGCAAGGCGATCAAGGCCACAGGTCTCTGGCTACGCTGACAGGATCGCTCATAGGATCAACCAGAGGATCGTTGTGCAAGGGCCTGCAATAGCCTACAGATTCGCCAACGCACATTCCAACAGGAGATTTTCACGATGTCTGACGGCCCCACCTACGGTTTCGACACTCTGCAGATACACGCGGGCGCACGCCCCGATCCCGCAACCGGCGCGCGCCAGACTCCGATCTATCAATCGACGGCTTATGTCTTTCGCGATGCGGACCACGCGGCGGCTTTGTTTAACCTGCAGGAAGTGGGCTTTATCTATTCGCGCCTGACCAACCCGACCGTCGCGGTTCTGCAAGAACGTGTCGCAACGCTTGAGGGTGGCGTTGGCGCCGTGTGCTGTTCCTCGGGGCATGCGGCGCAGATCATGGCACTGTTCCCGCTGATGGGACCGGGTTGCAACGTGGTGGCCTCGACCCGTCTGTATGGCGGCACGGTCACGCAGTTCAGCCAGACGATCAAGCGCTTCGGCTGGTCGGCCAAGTTTGTCGACACCGATGATCTGGAAGCCGTAAAAGCCGCCATCGACGAAAACACCCGCGCGGTATTCTGTGAATCCATCGCCAACCCCGGCGGCTATGTCACCGATATCCGCTCTTTGGCCGATGTCGCGGACAGCGCAGGCATTCCGCTGATCGTCGACAACACCTCGGCCACGCCCTACCTGTGCCGCCCGATTGAACACGGCGCGACTCTGGTCGTACATTCGACCACCAAATACCTGACCGGCAATGGTACCGTCACCGGCGGCTGCATCGTGGATTCGGGCAAGTTCGACTGGTCGGCGAATGACAAATTCCCCTCCCTCAGCCAGCCCGAGCAAGCCTATCACGGGCTGAAATTCCATGAGACCTTCGGCCCGCTGGCCTTCACCTTCCACGGCATCGCCATTGGCCTGCGCGATCTGGGTATGACCATGAACCCGCAGGCGGCACATTACACGCTGATGGGGATCGAGACGCTTTCGCTGAGGATGGAGCGCCACGTTGAGAACGCCCAGAAGATCGCCTCCTGGCTCGAGGCGGATGACCGGGTCGACTACGTGACCTACGCGGGCCTACCCTCGTCGCCCTATCACGACCGGGTCAAGGCGCAGTATCCGCGCGGTGCCGGTGCCCTGTTCACCTTTGCGGTCAAGGGTGGTTATGACGCCTGCATCAAACTGGTGAACGCATTGGAGATCTTCAGCCACGTTGCCAACCTCGGCGATGCGCGTTCGCTGATCATCCACTCGGCCTCGACCACGCACCGGCAACTGACGCCTGAACAGCAAGAGGCCGCAGGCGCGGGCCCCAACGTTGTGCGAGTCTCGATCGGGATCGAGGATGCTAACGACCTGATCGCTGATTTGGATCAGGCTTTGGCCAAAGCCAGCGCATAAAGCCATGAGCGGACACGACACCAACGCACTTGGTCAACCCATCGGACGGCCGGTCACGGGCGAATTCCCGCGCCCCACGCCGCCTTATACCCCGATGGAGGGCCAGTATTGCTCGGTCGTGCCGCTTGATGTGAACAGGCATGCGCCCGGATTGTTCCGGGCGTTTGCCAATGACGCCGATCACCGAAACTGGACCTACTTACCCTACGGGCCGTTTGGATCTGAGCAGGAGTTCGAAACCTGGGCTCGCGCGAACTGCATGGACGCCGACCCGATGTTTCACACGGTTCTGGATGCAAACGATGTCCCCGTTGGCATGGCATCATACCTCAGGATCGAACCGGCCGCCGGTGTGATCGAGGTCGGGCATATCCACTTCTCGACCCTGCTGCAGCGCAAGCCGCAATCGACCGAGGTCATGTATCTGATGATGCGCCGTGTGTTCGATGAGCTGGGCTATCGCCGTTATGAATGGAAATGCGACGCGTTGAATGCGCCATCTTGTAGTGCAGCCCAGAGGTTGGGCTTCACCTATGAGGGGACATTCCGCCAAGCGACACATTACAAGGGGCGCAATCGCGACACAGCCTGGTATTCGATCCTCGACAGCGAATGGCCGCGTATTCGAGATGCGTTTGAGGACTGGTTGTCCCCGGATAATTTTGACGAAACGAGCCAGCAAAGAAAACCGCTGATGGCCCGCGCGTGAGCCTATTCTGAAATCTCGAACTCCATCGAGACGCTGACAGAAACCGAGATCTCTCCGCCAGCCACAGGCACTCCGCCCGTGTCGGCCATGGCCATCGTTCGCATCTCTGCCATCGGGCGCACACTGCCACCACGTTCCGAGATTGTCTGAACCGGCCCCAGCGTGACATTGGCGGCTTGGGCAAGTTGCTCAGCCTTTGCGGTTGCTTCGCTCACGGCTTTTGCACGGGCCTGAACCTCAATCGGTTCAGGGTCTTGCAGACCAAAGCTCAACCCGCTGAAATCGTTGGCCCCGTCCTGAATGACCGCATCCATGACCTCACCCAGTTGCGTCAGATCACGCACCCGCACAAACACCCGGTTCGAGGCGACGAATCCGGTGATCTCAGGTGGTTCCCCATTTTGCTGATTCCGATTCGACCAGATGGGCGACAAAGACAAGTCGCGGGTCTGCAAATCCCGCTCGTCGATGCCCATATCAGCCAACCGCGCTAGCACCTGCGCAACAGCGTCTGAGGTGGCTTTCATGGCCTCTGAGGCCTCGGGGTTCTGATGTGTCACACCTAGGGTGATCGTCGCCATATCGGGGGCAACCTGAACGGTTCCGGTGGCATCCACGTTGATGCGACGTTCTTCCGCATGTGCCAGCCCGGCGGTGGTTGCGGCCATCATCGCGGCCAGAAAAGCGAATGTCTTCAAGGTGATCCCTCCAAATTACTCTGTCTCAACATGGGTCCGAGGGGCATACACGCACAAGGGGAAGTCCCGGCTTTTTCTTTCCCTCGGCGGGTTCCTGCTTTAGTATCACCCTGCGAATACAAAGGTATTTGCGTTGATATGGTTAACTGTGGTTCCTCCGGATTATGAAACCCGCTTTTGCGCTGACCTTTTCTGCGACCGGAATTTCCCTTCAACACCATTCGGATGGTGAATGGTACGACCTTGGCGAAGTGCCTTTGTCGGCCCCGGATCTGAGTGATCAGATCAAAGCCCTGCACGACAAGGCTTTTGCTCTGGAAAACGACCTCAGCTGCAAACTGGTGCTGCCCGCAGATCAGGTACGGTATCTTGCCCTGCCCACCGAGGGCCAAAGCGATGATCAGATCGCGTCCGAGGTTCAAGCCGCGGTCGCCGAGGCAACTCCGTATGAATTGGCCGATCTGTCCTACGACAGCGCAACCGAGGGGCCGACCACCTTTGTCGCCGCCGTTGCGCGCGAGACGCTGGATGAAGCGCAAAACTTTGCGGCGCAGCACGGGTTCCTGCCAGTCACCTATAGTGCAGCAACGACTGAGGCCGAATTTCCGCGCGAGCCTGTATTTGACCTGACCAGCGAGCCGCAGGTCGCTGCGCCTTCACCCGAACCCGAGCTAGAAAGCCCCCCGGTTCATGCCATAGCGGATGACGCGGCGCCCACAGAGTTCCGCTCTCCTGAGCCTGCTCCGGCTGCAATCGCGTTACCTCCCACATCGAACAAAGCGCAACGTTGGGCGATTCCTGCGATTGCCGCGCTGATCTGCGTTGGGGTAGGTGTTTGGGCGTGGTCTCTGATCGGGGCACACCCAGACAACGACACGTCTACCGAAAACGATACGGCCGAACTGTCTGCACCGCAGTCTCAGGACGCTTCACCGCCTGAGACGGATCCAGAGCCTGAAACCGAAATCGCGGCGACACCAGCAGCGGAAGAAGAACCAGAACCTGAAGCCCAGCCAGAACCTGAAGCCCAGCCAGAATTGTCCCCAACAGATGCGGCCATTCTCGAAGCGTTGAAAGTCGCGCCGACGCCTGTGGAACAGATTGCACAGGACCCCGAAACACAAAGCGACATTGAAGAGGTCGCAGGCGCCCTAGTGGAGGCCCCCGAAGCGCCCATTACACCGGCATTGATTTCCGAGGATGACCTCTACCTCGCATCCATTCACAACCCGGACTTGTCCAGCGACGCAATTGCCCTGCCCGATCAAAGCAGTTTCGACACAGATGCCGCCTTTGAACGCATCCCCGGCCCCTCAATCGCAGGCGCGCAATACGAACTGGACGAACGCGGCTTGGTAGTACCGACCGCTGAAGGCGCACTGTCGCCTGAAGGTATTGTGGTTTATCAGGGGCGCCCCTCCAAGGTCCCGCCTGAAGTACCGGTGCGGTTTGAGGAAGAACCCGTGGTCGATGAGGTCAACCAGAGGCTGGCCGAACTCCGCCCCCGGCCCCGCCCCGGCAATCTGGTCGAGAATTTCGAACGCACGCAATTGGGCGGGCGCAGCCTTGAAGAACTTGCGGTCGTGCGACCCAAGTTGCGGCCCGAAAGCCTGCAGGTGCAGCCCGAGGTCGACGATACACCCACCGCCTTGGCTGTTGTTCGCGTCCCGCGCCCCAAATTGCGGCCCGCGCGGGCTGTGGCCTCGGCCAGCCCCAACGGATCAAACCTGGGATCAACCGCCGCAGTCGCGTCCAGCAATGACGAGGCCGGGTCATTCCAGCCGAAATCCGTGGCTCCGAAAATCCCGACAACAGCCTCGGTCGCACGGCAGGCCACAATCGACAATGCCCTGAACCTGCGCAAGCTGAACCTGATCGGCGTCTACGGCACACCCGCAAATCGCCGTGCCCTCGTCCGGCTTCCGAGTGGTCGGTACAAAAAGCTCAAGATCGGAGACCGGATTGACGGCGGCAAGGTCATCGCCATCAGCGACAGCGAGTTGCGGTATCAAAAGAAGGGCCGCAATCTGACTTTGAAAATGCCGCGTGGTTAAGGACGACCCGTATTTTCAGACTATCAAAGCTGGGTACGAACAAGCGGCTCCCCAGCTGATCCCGGCCTATGACAGCCTTTCTCCTACCGATGTCCTGCACCCCGTTCAGGACCATGTGCCCGATACCGGGGCGAGTGTTCTGGATGTGGGCGCTGGTACTGGAACGGTGGCGCGTTGGCTGGCCAAACGAGGCTGCAACGTGACGGCGATCGAGCCAGTCGAAGCCTTTCGCAACCACGCGATGCACGGTGACGGCGCGCAATCCGTTCAGTGGCTTGATGCTTGTCTGCCTAGACTAAGCGCTCTGCCAGATGGTGTCGTTTTTGACTCCATTCTGGTCATCGGCGTCCTGCATCACCTGCCCCCGCGCGACCAACACATAGCGATCCGCGCCCTGTCTAAACGCCTGCGACCGCAAGGACAGATGATTTTGTCGCTCAGACATGGCCCCTGCCCGCCAGACCGACCCGGTTATGTGATTTCTGACGACGCCATCGTCGATCTTGCGGTAGGTTCAGGCTTGCGGGTTCACCACAGGTCCCGAACCTCATCGATACAACCGGCCAACCAGCGCGCTGGTGTGACCTGGACGTGGCTGGTCTTTGGCGCAGCTTTTAGCGTTTCGGTTTAAACCTGCGACACGAATACCCTGCCACGCTTTCAGCGTTCTCGGGACATTCGTGCCACTTGGCGCTTCAGGTAAAACCGAAACGCTTTAGGCCGCCGAAATCTCACCGCTTTCGATCTGTTCGCGTTCGATGGATTCAAACAGGGCCTGGAAGTTACCCTCACCGAACCCGTCATCCCCCTTGCGCTGGATGAACTCGAAGAAAATCGGGCCGATCACGGTTTTTGAGAATATCTGCAGCAGAATCCGCGTCTCTCCCCCATCCACAACGCCTTCACCATCGATCAGAATGCCGTGCTTCATCATCCGATCCAGCGGCTCATCGTGGTCCGTTACCCGGTCTTTGGACATGTCATAATAGGATTGGTTCGGACCCGGCATGAACTTCAAACCGTTCTCGGCTATGGCGTCGGTCGAGGCATAGATGTCCTCGCTGCCCACCGCGATATGCTGAATGCCCTCGCCCTTGTACTTTTTCAGGTAAGAGACGATCTGACCCGTCTCACCCCGGTCCTCGTTGATCGGGATACGGATGCGGCCACAGGGCGATGTCAGTGCGCGGCTATAGAGACCGGTGAACTTGCCCTGGATGTCAAAGAACCGGATTTCACGGAAGTTGAACAGGTCGCCATAGAACTTGAACCACTTGTCCATATTGCCCCGGTAGACATTGTGGGTGAGGTGATCGAGATAGTAGAACCCCTCGCCGCGCGGTTTCGATTCTTTGATCCACGCGAATTCCTCATTGTAGGGCGAGGTATCGTAATACTGGTCAATGAAGTAGATCAGCGATCCCCCAATCCCCTTGATGGCCGGGACATTCATCGTCTTGTCCGCACCGTCATACGGCTCCGCCCCTTTTGCGACGGCATGCTCGTAAGCTTTCTGCGCATCCACAACGCGCCAGCCCATCGAAGGTGCACAAGGGCCGTGTTCCGCGACGAACTTGTCGGCATAGCTTTCGGGGTCCGCGTTCAGGATGTAGGTGACATCGCCCTGCTGCCACAGCTCGACCAGAGGTTTGGATTTGTGGCGCGCAACCAGATCGAAGCCCATTTTGGCGAACAGATCACGCAACTCCTGCGGTTCGGGGTGCGCGAACTCGACAAATTCAAACCCGTCGGTACCTGCGGGGTTTTCGGGACTGATGATAGATTTCGGGGCGTTATGCGGGAAAGGACCCATGGCGCGTCTCCTTCGAAAACAGGAATTTCTTTGCTGATTCCAAAATACGCCTTAAGCAGTGCTGTTTCCGCGCATTGTTTTCATGTAAACTCTCGAAGTGTGCGCAAACTGCGCATGAATGACCTGAAATTTGAGATCTTGCCGCATATGCTTGATGCAACCGATACACGTCTGCTCTCAGCGCTGCAAAAGGATGCGCATTTGACCGCGCATCAATTGGGTGAGCTGCTGAACCTCTCCCCCAGCCAGGCAGGCCGCCGCCGTCAGCGCCTTGAGGCCGAGGGCTATATCACCGGCTACGCGGCTCGGCTGGATCCGCTGAAACTCGGCTTGCAGGTTCAGGGCTTCGTTCAGGTTCATCTGGGCACACACGGCCCCGATCAATCCGCCAGCTTTGCCCGGATGGTTAACACCCAACCCGAGATCACAAGTGCCTGGACGATGACGGGCGAGGCAGACTACTTGCTTCACGTCTATTGTGACGATCTTTCTGCGCTCAACAGCTTGCTTCATGAGGTGATCCTGCCGCATCCTGCAGTGGCACGGGTACAAAGTCAGATCGTGATGGACCAACTCAAACGCGACGCACCCCTGCCAACCTGAGCGGGCAATGAGGACATAGATGGACGATTTCCTATACCAGGCTTCTATTTATCTGGCTGCGGCCGTGATTGCCGTGCCCCTGTCGGCGCGGTTGGGCCTTGGGTCGGTTCTCGGATACTTGGCGGCTGGCCTGATCATCGGCCCCGTCCTCGGGCTTGTCGGTGCCGAGACCGAAGACCTGCAGCATGTCGCCGAGTTCGGCGTTGTCATGATGCTGTTCCTCATTGGGCTCGAGTTGGAACCGCGCGCCCTGTGGGATATGCGCGACAAGCTGTTGGGTCTTGGCGGGCTTCAGGTTCTGTTGTCCACCACCGTTATTGCCGGTGTCGCGATCTACGCGAACCACCCGTGGTCCGTCGCTCTGGCGGTCGGGTTAACTCTGTGTTTGTCCTCGACCGCGATCGTGCTGCAGACCCTCTCTGAAAAGGGCTTGATGCAAACGAACGGAGGCCGCGCGACGTTCTCAGTTCTGCTGACGCAGGACATTGCCGTAATCCCGATTCTGGCCCTGCTGCCGCTGCTCGCACTGCCTGCCATGCCACATATCGAGGCAGACGGCTCCATCGACCGCGGCGCAGAGCACTTGCACGACGCCGGGCATCACAGCCTGTCTCTGGTCGAAGGGCTGCCGGGCTGGGCTGTCACTCTGGTCACGATCGGCGCAATCGCCTTTGTCATTCTGGCCGGCGTCTACCTGACCCGCCCGCTGTTCCGGTTCATCCACGCGACCCGCCTGCGCGAGATGTATACCGCGCTGGCGTTGATGATTGTTGTCGGGATTTCATTCCTGATGACACTGGTGGGCCTGTCGCCCGCTCTGGGCGCGTTTCTGGCGGGTGTGGTTTTGGCCAGCTCGGAATTCCGCCATGAAATGGAAAGCGACCTTGAGCCGTTCAAGGGCCTGTTCCTAGGGCTGTTCTTCATTACGGTCGGAGCGGGGATCAACGTTGGCTATTTCTTCAACGACCCGTTTGACCTGATCGGCTTGGCCCTGCTGGTCATCCTCGTTAAAGGCATCATCCTTTATCTCGTCGGCAAAGCCTTCAAACTGAAGGGCCGGGATCACTGGCTGTTCACCCTTGGACTGGCCCAGGCGGGTGAGTTCGGCTTTGTCCTTCTGGCGTTTTCGACGCAGCAGAATGTCATCCCGCCGGACCTGTCGCAAAAGATGCTGATGATCATTGCGCTGACCATGCTGATCACCCCGCTTCTGTTCATCATCTACGACCTTCTGTCCCGCAAGATGGCCGACACCAACGCCGCGCCGGAACCCGATGAGATCGACGAAAAAGGCCCCGTGATCATCGCCGGGATCGGTCGGTTTGGTCAGATCGTCAATCGGCTGGTTCGCGCCAGCGGGTTCAAAACCGTTGTTTTGGACCACGACATCGAGACGATCCAGTTGATGCGTCGTTTTGGCGTAAAAGGCTTTCTAGGCGATCCGACCCGGCCGGAACTGCTCCGCGCTGCGGGGCTTGAGAAAGCCTCGGTGCTTGTCGCTGCGATGGATGATCGAAAGACTGTGACCCGCTTGGTCGGCTACGCCCGCCGCCAGCGCCCGGATTTGCATATCATCGCGCGGGCGCATGATCGAACCCACGTGTATGAGCTTTATCAGGCCGGGGCCAACGACATCGTGCGCGAAATGTTCGACAGCTCTTTGCGCGCGGGCCGCTATGTGCTCGAGAATATCGGGCTGAGCGAGTACGAGGCCGCGCAGGCCGAACAGACCTTCTATCACCATGACAGGACGTCCGTGCGCGATTTGGCTGAGCTTTGGATTCCCGGCATGCCCACGTCCGAGAATACGAAATACATTGAACGCGCGCAAAAGCTTGAGAAGGATCTGGAAACCGCATTGCTGGAATTGGCGGAACAGCACGCCAAGGATTCTGCCTGACCGCAGCAATTGCCCGGTCAGGCGCTTAAGTTACCCGTCCGCGACGCCCGCCTCGGCAAAGGTTGCCATGCCCGAGTGGCAGGCAACCGCGCTTTTGAGAATGTTGATCGCAAGCGCACCGCCGGATCCCTCACCCAGACGCAGACCGAGGCTCAGCAGCGGTTCCTTGCCCAGTTTTGACAGCATCGCTGTATGTGCGCCCTCTGCGCTTTGGTGCCCCGCAACGGTATGATCCAGGGCCGAGGGCGAGATGCGCGCCAAACAGGCCGCGGCTGAGGTACAGATGAAGCCATCCAGAATGACGGGAATGCGCAACATACGGGCCGCCGCAATCGCTCCGGCCATGGCCGCGATCTCGCGCCCGCCGAGGCAGCGCAGAACTTCCAACCCGTCTTCACTGCCATGCAGCGCCACGCCTTCGGCGACCACGCGGGTCTTGTTCGCAAGGCCCGCATCGTCGACCCCTGTACCGCGACCGGTCCAATCGGCGGCCTCGCCTCCGAACAGGGCGCAGGCAATCGCAGCGGCGGGGGTGGTGTTGCCGATCCCCATCTCGCCGACCACCAGCAGGTCGGACTTCGGGTCCACCGCCTGCCAGCCGGTTTGCAGCGCGCTCAGCAACTCGGCCTCACTCATGGCGGGGCCTTGGGTGAAATCTGCCGTCGGCCGATCAAGATCCAGTGCGTGGACGTCCATCTTTGCGCCGGCCGCCTTGGCCAACTGGTTGATCGCCGCGCCGCCATGTTCAAAATTCATCACCATCTGAACGGTCACTTCGGGCGGAAACGCTGAAACGCCCTGCGCCGTGACCCCGTGGTTACCAGCAAAGACAATGACCTGAGGGGCCGCAACCTGCGGGCGCGAATCCCCACGCCAGGCCGCATACCAGATCGCCAGATCCTCAAGCCGCCCCAGCGCGCCCGGAGGTTTGGTCAACTGACCGTTGCGTTCAGCCGCGCCATCTGCCGCCGCCATGTCCGGCCCCGGAGCGCTGGTCAACGCGTCACGGAACGTGTTCAAATCATTCAGTTCAGGCAGCATCAAAGCCTCATTGCATCAGAGTGGTCCTGTGTGTTTAACCGAAGCACTGAATCCAACAAGGCCTCGAAAGGCGCAGAAGTGCAAAAAAACGACACCAATCCGGTTTCCGCATGGGATATCCCGCTGGCTCTGGTCCTGTTGACGCGCCTGCCCCTGCCCCGTTTGCCTGAGAAGGTCTTTGCCCGGCAGGCGCAGGCGGTTTGGGCCTTTCCGGTGGTCGGCCTGATGATTGGCGCATTGGCTTGCGTCATCGGGTGGCTTGCACTGACACTGTCGGTTCCGCCATTCGTTTGCGCCGTTTTGCTCGTGGCGACCCTGACCATGACGACGGGCGCAATGCATGAGGACGGGCTGGCCGATACGTTTGACGGCCTATGGGGCGGGTTCACGCCGGAACGCCGGTTGGAGATCATGAAGGACAGCCATATCGGCACATATGGCGTGCTGTCCCTGATTGGTTCGCAACTGATGCGAGTCGCAGCGGTCGCGGCCCTTTTGTCAGCCGGTGCGTTTCTGGCAATCATTGCCGCTTGTGTGGTGTCACGTGCGTTCATGCCCTTGCTGATGGCTGCATTGCCCAATGCGCGCAAACTCGGCCTCAGCCATTCCGTCGGCACCCCACCGATCGGTCCAGTCGCGGTTTCGCTCGCTCTGGCTGGTTTGACGGGGGTTTTACTGATCGGTGAGCAGGTCATTTTGCCCGCCCTATGCGCCGCGATCGTTGTCGGTGCTCTGGCCGTCGTGGCAAAAGCCAAGATCGGTGGCCAGACCGGAGATATCCTCGGCGCTTCTCAGCAATTGGCCGAAATCACTTTCATGGTAGCAATAGCGGCTAAGCTTTAAGACACCCCACCCGTCTCGATCCGCAGGGTGCAGCCGCAATGCTTGCAATGCACCGCGTCCGGATCATGCCGGAACAAACCACAGCTGGGGCATTTGTGGCGCACTTTCTGCGGCATGAAAATCGCCTGCGCCAGGCGCACGAACAGGGCAACTCCGACCACCATGATAAACACCGAGAACAGCTTGCCCCACGGCGTCGACAAGGTGATGTCGCCAAATCCCGTCGTCGTCAGAGTCGCCATGGTGAAATACAGCGCGTCGATATAGGGGTTCTTAGCATCTTCGGGGATGAAAAAGACAAGAACGGCTGTCGAAGTTGCAAACACGAAGACCAGCAAATTGATGGCCGCGATGACCGCATCTTCGTGCGTGCGGAAAAAGGTGCTGTCGCGCCGTAAATCCCACAGCAGATGGTACGAGTGGATCAGACGTAGAGCGCGCAGGATACGCAGGAACGCGAGATTGCCGGTTAAAAACGGGTCGAGGATCAGCGACACGATCACCACGATATCCGCCAGCGTGTAAATCTTGCGCAACAGCTTCCAACGATCTTTGGCGATCCACATTCTGGCCGAAAAATCCAGAAGGATAATAAAGCCAACCACCCAACTGATACCAGTCACCCATGGGCCATGCGGAAAATGCGCGGTGGCGACGAAGAAGATGATTGTGACCACATCGAACAGGATCAACCCATAGCGGAACCAGACCGAAATCGGAGCCTTTCCGATATATAGGAACTTGACCGTCTTCTTCATGCCGAACCGGTATCTGCTTGCATCTACAGAAAAACTAACCGGTTTTCGCCATTCCACCAAGCAACGAAAAAGGCCGCCCCGATGCCAGAGCGGCCTTGCTGTTTCAATCGTCGTGGACTTAGGCTGCGGCGGCGCGCGAAGTCAGGACATCATCGACCTGCTTCGCCGCAGAAATCTCTCCGTCCCCGGACACGGCGGCGACTTCACGGGTCAGACGCTCGAGCGCGGCTTCATAAAGCTGACGCTCGGAATAGCTTTGCTCGCGCTGGTCATCGGTGCGGTGCAGGTCGCGAACCACTTCCGCGATCGAGATCAGATCGCCCGAGTTGATCTTCTGTTCGTATTCCTGCGCGCGGCGCGACCACATGGCCCGTTTGACCTTGGCCTTGCCCTTCAGCGTTTTCATCGCCTGGCTGATCACATCCGGCGAGCTGAGCGAACGCAGACCGGATTCGGTCACTTTGTTTGTCGGCACGCGAAGGGTCATCTTGTCTTTCTCGAAAGAGATGACGAACAATTCGAGCGAAAATCCAGCGACGTCCTGCTCTTCGATCGAGATGATCTGACCCACACCATGGGCGGGGTAGACAACATAGTCGTTCGGGCGGAACTCAAGCTTTTTCGACTTCGACATTCAATTCATTCCTTGGTTTTGGACTGGGATGCGAACAACAAAAAGACCCACGCTCGGTGCCTATTTTGGCCCCGGCAGGTGGTCTGTTTGTCGCAAATTCAGAACTCCAAAGCGAGCATACTTACGGAGTACATCCCAATCTCAGTCATCATGTAGGAAGAAAGTATATCACAAAAATGAGACACTCAAAAGTTTCCCTAGGGGAATTTTTTTATAAACGGCCTGCAATCAAGGGATTAGGCTTTGAAGACCGCTTTTCTTAGCTATCCAAATGGGGCGCGAATCACTTACCCGCCTTCACCCGGAGCTTCGGAGAAATACTTCTCCATCTTACCTTCCTCACCATCGCGCTCTTCCGCCTCTGGCAACGGGTCTTTTTTGGTGACAATGACCGGCCACATTTCCGAGTATTTGCGGTTGAACTCAACCCAGGTTTCCATGCCCGGCTCGGTGTCGGGACGGATTGCATCAGCCGGGCATTCGGGTTCACAGACGCCGCAGTCGATGCATTCGTCGGGGTGGATGACCAGCGTGTTCTCACCTTCGTAGAAACAGTCCACAGGGCACACTTCCACACAGTCGGTGTATTTGCAGCCGATGCAGTTTTCGGTAACGACGTAGGTCATGTTTAGAATCCCATTCAGGTTTGGCGTCTAGCTAGTTCAGTCCGGGTTTGGCTTCAAGATGTGGGGCCGTTTGGCGTGCGAGAAAGATCAAGCGCGCGCCGATCTTTCTTGGTTGGACGACCTTTTCCCTCATATGACGGGTTTTTAGGCGGTATGTCCTGCTTTTCCGTCATATCGAAGTACAGTGTTTGCGCCTCGGGGGCCGGGCCGCGGCGGTCGCCGAGTTTTTCGACGCGAACGACCCGGATGATTTTGCCCTGTGGAAAGGTCAGAACGTCGCCGGGAACCACCGCTTGGGCGGGTTTCAGAACGCGGTTGCCGTTCAGCCTGACATGGCCGCCGCTGACCTGTTTGGCCGACAGGCTACGTGTCTTGAAGAACCGCGCCTGCCAGAGCCATTTGTCGATCCGCAGCTTGGCCTGATCCATGGCGGATCAGTTGCCGCCCTTCAAACCCATCAGCGCTGCTGCAAACGGGTTGTCGGGATCAATCGCCTTTTCCTTCTTCGGAGGCCGGGACGAGAAGGATTTTGCGCCCTGCGGCTTGCCGCCCTTCTTGCCTTGCGGCTTGCGACCGTCCTGAGGTTTCCCACGCGGCTTGCCCTTGCCCTGCCCCTGTTCGCGGCGCGGGGCGCGATTTTGCTGGCGCTGCCGGCCCCATGTGAAGGTGTAGAACACCTCGACCTCGGGTTCGTCACTTGCGGCGTCAGCGGCCGGAGTCTCAGCTGCTGCCTCGGTGCTTTCGGTGGCCTCGGCTGGCGCCTCGGTGGGTGCGGCGACCTCTTCGGGCGAAACCTCTACGGCCGGGGTTTCTTCGGCTGCGGGTTTTTCTGCCGCGTCAGTCGCAGGTGCCTCCGCTGGTGCAGCTTTGACTTTTTCGCGCTCGCCACGTTCGGCCTTGTAGCCCAGACCCTGCATCAGGTCCGCGAATTGCTCCAGCGTCATGCCTGTGATCGAGAGCATGTCAGGCTTGGCTTCAAAGCCGCCCCGGCTGTCCTCAGAGCGCAGCATATCAGCCAGACGCTCCAGCATGTCGATCCGGATCGAGCGTTCGCCCGCATCGCGGTAACCACACATGGTGTCGTAGCCCTGCGGCGCATCCTTGGCGACGGGTACGGTGACCAGACCCGGAGGCGGTGCCTCGGGGAATTCCTGCAGACCACTGGACAGTGCCCAAAGAACCAGGCGGAGGCGCGTGGGCGCAGGTTTCAGCAGCAGAGGCATGAAGATGGTGAACTGACCAAAACGGATGCCGTGCTTGCGCAGCGCGCCACGAGCGTCCTGATCCAGATCCTTGACCTCTTGCGCGACCTGCGCGCGAGGCAGCACACCCAGCGCCTCGACCATACGGAAGGCAAAGCCTTTCGCCAGGCCGGACAGTTCCTCGTCCCGCGACAGGTTGAGCAGCGGCTCGAACAGTGCGGCCACTTTGCGGTCGATGAAGTGCTGCAGACGGCGCTGCACCTTCTGTTCGACGTCCGACCCCGCGGCCTCATCCACAAAAACCTCAACCATCGGCTTGAGAGGCTCGGCCCCGGCAACCAGTTTGCCGACAGCGTATTCGCCCCACATCAGGCCGCCCTGATCAGTGAAATCAATTTCGGTATCGGGTGCATTGTAGAAACGATCGGCACGCAGATGGAATTGCGGCGCGAGAGCTTGCAGCGAGGCCGACTTGAGTGCTTTCGCCTCAGCCCCTTGCGCGCTTTTGTCCGGTGTAAATCGGAACCCTTCCAGACGACCGACGAATTCGCCTTCGACGGTCACTTCACCCTTGTCATTTACTTCGGCCAAAAGGGCCTCCTTCTGTTTGAGCCGGCGCAACAACACCGAGGTGCGCCGGTCCACAAATCTTTGCGTCAGACGATCATGCAGAGCGTCCGACAACCTGTCTTCTACAGTGCGCGTTTCCTCACGCCAATGCGATTCGTCACGGACCCAGCCGTTTCGTTGCGCAACATATGTCCAAGTACGAATATAAGCCAACCTTTTGGACAGCGCATCAATATCTCCATCCGTGCGGTCAATCCGGCGGATTTGCCGCGCCATGAAGTCGTCCGGGATCGCGCCGCGTTCGTGTAGATGGCCGTAGATCACTTCGAGCAGATTGGCATGTTCCGAATGGCTAATGCCCCTAAAATCGGGAATTCGGCACACATCCCATAGCAAACGGATCGACGGGCCATCGCTGGCGCGGGCTGCGACCTCGGTCACTTGCGACAGCGATTTCAGCACGTTCAGATCGTCTGCAGGGCGGGCCTTGGTCAGATGTTCATCATTCGGACTGACTTCTAGCGAGTCGATCAGCGCATCCACCGAGCCGAAGCGAAGGGCGGCATTCCGCCAGTTCAGCTTTTTCATCGGCGTAAAGCGGCTGTCCATGATGGCCTGCGCAACGCCTTCGTCCAACGGCGGGGCCTCGCCGGTCACTCCGAAGGTGCCATCCGACATGCCCCGGCCTGCCCTGCCCGCGATCTGGGCCAGCTCATTCGGGGCCAAGGGGCGCATCCGACGGCCGTCGAATTTGGTCAGGGACGAAAACGCCACGTGGTTCACATCCAGGTTCAGGCCCATCCCGATGGCATCGGTGGCCACCAGATAGTCGACCTCTCCATTTTGGTACAGGTCGACCTGCGCGTTCCGCGTGCGCGGGCTGAGCGCGCCCATCACCACGGCCGCCCCACCCTTTTGACGCCGCAGCAGCTCGGCGATGGCATAGACGTTTTCGACCGAGAACCCGACGATAGCGCTGCGCGGGGGCATTCGGCTGATCTTTTTCGATCCCGAATACACCAGCTGAGACATCCTCTCGCGCCGGACAAACTGCGCCTCGGGCACAAGCGCCGCAATCGGGCCGCGCATGGTGTCGGACCCCATGAACAGCGTCTCATTCGTTCCCCGCGACCGCAGCAACCGGTCGGTGAAGACGTGGCCACGCTCGGGATCCACGCAGAGCTGAATTTCATCAATCGCGACGAAATCGGCGCCCATGCCTTCGGGCATCGCCTCGACCGTGCAGACCCAATACTGGGTGCGCGGTGGTACGATCCGTTCCTCGCCTGTCACCAACGCCACGACCGAGGGGCCGCGAATGGCGACGATCTTGTCATAGACCTCACGCGCGAGCAGACGCAGAGGCAGGCCGATGACACCGGTCCGGTACCCCAGCATGCGCTCAATCGCATAATGAGTTTTACCTGTGTTTGTCGGCCCAAGAACGGCCACTACCCGGGATGACCCGCTCACCTTTGCCCCCTGCGCCCTTAGACTTACAGCGCCTTGCCTTCAACCTGAGGCTTCAGCCGATTCACGGCATTGGTTACTTCTTCATGATGGGGATGTATAGCCAACGCGCGGGAATAGGCCTCAAGCGCCTGATCGGGTTTGCCGACGACCTCGAAGATCAGGCCCAGACCGTAAATAGCCTGATAGTTGTTCGGGTTGAGGGTCAGCGCGTGTTCCAGATCGGCGGCTGCCATTCCAAACCGGTCGATGCCGAAAAAGGCCGAGGCCCGCGCGTGCCAGCCTTCGGCAAATTCGGGCGCGTGGTCGGTCAACGCGGTGAGATGTTCGATCGCGGCCTCGATATCGCCGTCATCCAGCGCTTCGCGCCCCCGCTCAAGCAACAGATCAGCCGAGGCTGAACCCGATTGCGACCAAAGCGCCTGCAACTGACGATCCAAACCGATGGCTTGCTCTGGCGTTGCCTGCGCCAGTTGCCTCAACAGCGCTTCTTCGTCGCGGGAATCCGCTTGTTGCGCTCCACCACTGGTGGAAAACATGACTAGAACGGCAAGTGCCGCAACGGTACCTTTGAGATTGGTGATTGCAATACCCATAACAATGGTCAGTGTAGCGTTGCGACCGAGGATGTCCATTCACGGCGCATAAACAATATGAGGAAAAGCATGAGCGAGATTCTTGAAAAGGCTGCGGCCGCGCTGAACGAAAAGCTGGCCGGCGGTGGCTTTGATGCGTCCGCCAAGTTTGCAATCGCCGATCTGGGCGCAATTGTTCTGGACGGAGACGGTGCCCGCGTCAGTGATGACGAAGCAGATGTGACACTCAGCGCGGATGCGGACACGTTCGAACAGATCCTCAGCGGCGATCTGAACCCGACCGGCGCGTTCATGTCCGGCAAGCTCAGCGTTGACGGTGACATGGGAATCGCCATGCAGCTTGCATCGGTTCTGGCCTGATGGAGTACTCGCCGGCCCCCTTTTATCATGATGTGGCCGGCGACCCGGCCGGTGGTACAGCCCATTGGCTCCACACCGCCGACGGCAAACGCATCCGTGTCGGGCATTGGCTGCCCGAGGATGCAAAGAACGGCACGGTATTCCTGTTTCCGGGCCGCACCGAATATATTGAGAAATACGCAAGCACCGCAGGGGAATTCCTGAACCGTGGATTTGCCGCCCTCGCCGTCGACTGGCGCGGACAGGGTTTGGCCGACCGCATGCTGGACGAACCCCGCATCGGGCATGTCGATAAATTCACCGATTATCAACATGACGTCACCGTGGTGCTGGAGCTGGCTGAGAAACTGGATCTGCCGCGCCCGTGGTATGTGATCGGGCATTCGATGGGCGGTGCCATCGGCCTGCGCGCAGTCATCCAGAACGATTGCTTTGCAGCCTGTGCATTTACCGGGCCGATGTGGGGCATTTTCTTTGTCCCGCTCATGAAGCCACTTAGCCGTCTGACCGCCTATTGGGGCACCGCGCTGGGGCTGGGGGAACGCACCCCGCCGACCACGTCGTTGACCAGCTATGTTCTTGCGGAACCGTTCGAGGGTAACTCGCTGACGCGCGACCCGGACATGTTCAAGATGATGCAGGATCAACTGAAGGCTCACCCCGAGCTGGCCCTTGGCGCCCCCTCCAACCAGTGGTTGCGTGAAGCCCTCAGCGAATGTGAATGGCTGATGGAGCAACCTGCGCCGGACACCGCGTGCCTGACCTATCTGGGCAGCCACGAACAGATCGTTGACCGCAAGGCGATCCGGGCACGGATGGCGAACTGGCCCAACGGCCGGCTGCTCGAGATCCCGGATGGTGAGCATGAGGTGCTGATGGAGGCCCCCGAAGTTCGTAACCCGGTTCTTGACGAGTTGACCGAACATTTCCTGGCAAATCGCCCCTAAGGCGTCCGCACGGGACTGATCTTGACTGGCGGCTTGTGATCCGGGCGCGCCAGCCCTAGATGTTTGGCAACTAATCTAATAAGAGGTGTTCCATGCGCGACCTGCCCTTTCCCGTCCGTGATGCAAATGCAGTCGGCGGTGCCGATAACCTCGGCAACTTGCCCGAATGGGACCTGACCGACCTCTATGCCTCGGAAGAAGCGGCCGAGCTGACGCGGGATCTGGACTGGCTTGAGGGCGAATGCGCCTCATTCGCCTCGGACTACGAAGGCAAACTGGCCGATCTAGACGCCGCAGGCCTGCTGACCTGTGTGCATCGCAACGAAAAGATCAACGCCATCGCCGGGCGGATCATGTCCTTCGCCGGTCTGCGCTACTACCAACTGACCACCGATGCCGATCGCGCCAAGTTCCTGTCGGACATGCAGGAAAAAATCACCGTCTTCACCACCCCTCTGGTGTTCTTCACGCTCGAGATCAACCGCATCGAAGACGACGTTCTGCAGGCCCATTTCGCGGCCAATGCTGATCTTGCACGTTATGAGCCTGTCTTCCGCCGCATCCGCGCGATGAAACCCTACCAACTGTCTGACGAATTGGAGAAATTCCTCCACGACCTGGGCGTTGTCGGTGACGCGTGGGAGCGTTTGTTCGACGAGACCATCGCGGGCCTAACCTTCACCGTCGACGGCGAAGAGCTGAACATCGAAGGCACCCTGAACCTGCTGACAGAACAGGACCGTAGCAAACGTGAGGCGGCCTCACGCGAGCTGGCCTCAGTGTTTCAGGACAACATCAAAACCTTCGCCCGCGTTCACAACACACAGGCCAAGGAAAAGGAAATCGTCGACCGCTGGCGCAACATGCCAACCGCTCAGACCGGTCGCCACTTGTCGAACGACGTCGAGCCCGAAGTGGTCGAGGCCCTGCGCGAAGCCGTGGTCGCCGCCTACCCCAAGCTGAGCCACCGGTACTACGAACTCAAACGCAAATGGCTGGGGCTTGACGTGATGCAGGTCTGGGACCGCAACGCGCCACTGCCAATGGAAGACACCCGCATCGTCGGCTGGGACGAGGCCGAGAAGACGGTGATGGATGCCTATAACGCGTTTGATCCGCGCATGGGTGAGATCGCCTCGCCGTTCTTTTCTAAAGGCTGGATCGACGCGGCGGTGAAGCCGGGTAAAGCGCCCGGCGCCTTCGCCCATCCGACCGTGACCGATGTCCACCCTTACGTGATGCTCAACTATCTGGGCAAACCGCGCGATGTGATGACCCTCGCACACGAATTGGGCCACGGTGTCCATCAGGTCCTGGCGGCGGATCAGGGCGAGATGCTGTCCTCGACCCCGCTGACACTGGCCGAGACCGCTAGCGTGTTTGGTGAAATGCTGACTTTCCGCAAAATGCTGGACAAGGCCGAAACCAAGGAACAGCGCAAGGTGCTTCTGGCTGGCAAGGTCGAGGACATGATCAACACGGTCGTCCGCCAGATCGCCTTCTACGATTTCGAATGCAAGCTGCACGCCGCCCGCCGCGAGGGCGAACTGACCCCGGACGACATCAACGCCCTGTGGATGAGCGTTCAGGCGGAAAGCCTCGGGCCGTCATTCGAATTCATGGAAGGGTATGAAACGTTCTGGGCCTATATCCCCCATTTCGTGCACTCCCCCTTCTACGTCTACGCCTATGCGTTCGGAGACGGCCTCGTGAACGCGCTTTATTCGGTCTACGAAAACGGCGCTGAGGGGTTCGAGGACAAGTATTTCGAGATGCTGCGCGCCGGTGGATCGAAACACCACAAAGACCTGCTCGCCCCGTTTGGCCTAGATGCCAGCGACCCCAAGTTCTGGGATAAAGGCCTGTCGATGATCTCGGGCTTCATTGACGAACTGGAAGCGATGGAGGGCTGAAGGCGACCTACCCCCAGATTTTTGGTAAATACAGCGAGGATGTCCGCGTTTTGGGCACCCTCTCGAGCAAGATTCAAATACAGCTCAAGAAGCTTGCTGAAAGCAGTTCTGGAAGAAACGAAATTTTGACTCCTGTTAGCCTCGGTTGTACTCAATTTGTTGCCTTGGTTGCAAAAAGGTAAAAGCTAAACTTAGTAAAACTGCAAGCTGACGCAAATGAATAAAGACCGACTGGTAGTCTATACAAACGTTATTGGGTGGGTGTACCCGCTTCCCGAAATCACAGCAGCCGATCAAGTAGACTACATTTGCTTTACTGACCAAGATATAAAGAAAACCAATGGTTGGACGTGCATATCCGTTCCCCCCTTTTTAGAAGCGGATGCGTTCCGAAGCTCGCGTGAACAGAAAGTCCGACCGCATCGTTGGTTGGCGGACCATTCGGCGTCCCTCTATATCGACAGCACCGTGTTTTTAACAACAAACCCTTGGAATATTTGGGAAATGCTAATTCCGAATGAAAACGTCGTCTTCGGTGGCCTTTTCCATTCATACCGAAATACAATTCTCGAAGAGTTTCAAGCTGTTGAAAAAGCCGGCTATGAGCACAAGGCTGTATTGGACGAACACAGAGATTTTTACGAGAGTTACTACCCAGAAACTATGCTTCAAAAACCCGTTTGGGGTGGGATGTTAGCGCGTCGTCACAACGAACCGGGATGTATTGAGGCGATGGAGACCTGGTTTTCTCATATCCTTCGATATTCACGGCGAGACCAGTTGTCTTTACCCGTAGCTTTGTCCAAGCTCCAAAATGAGCAACGGAACGTTGTTTCCGAAAGCATAAAGAAAACAGACTTCCATGAGTGGCCGCGTGGCGGCAAAAAAAAGCCGCCGTATCAAAAGGTCGGACCGCCCGTAGCGGAGAACCTTTTGCCTTCGACCGCCCAAAAAGAAAGAACAGAAAATTTACCAATGAAACAGAGCACCGACAACTCGACAGTCCCGGAAGCAACCAACAAGATTGCGTACGGTTTGGACGAGCAGAGCGAACTGTACTACGCGCAGGACAAAGCCGGTGGAAAGAAGATCTATGTTTCTGACAAGGCACGCCTGGCCTTGTACAGGCGCGGAACAATTCGCCGCAGACGGCAACTTCTGCGTGACTATGGGCTTTCAGGAAATCTCGTTTCTGCAGGCGATGTCGTCGTTGATGTCGGGGCCAATATCGGTGAGATCGGTATATGGTGTGAGGCAAGAGGCGGTATTTACTACGGCTTTGAGCCTGATCCTCTGGCATTTTCTGCACTTCGCAAAAACGTTGCGGGCAACTGCCACGATGTGGCGCTAAGTGATACTGAAGGCACTGCAGACTTTTTTCTAAAGACCGACACTGCGGATTCCAGTTTGTTCAAACCGGAGAAGTACGACGGCATTATATCCGTACGAAAAGCAACGCTCGACGCTTTTTTCAAGGAGATCGTCGCGCCTGAGGCAATAAAGCTCTTCAAAATAGAAGCAGAAGGAATGGAACCCGAGGTGCTGCGTGGCGCAGAAAACACACTGAATTCGGTGGAGTACGTAGCAGTCGATGCTGGCCCTGAACGAGGGAAACAGAACACTGTTCCAGAAGTTCTGAATTTTCTTGCAGGCAAAGACTTCAAGATTCTCTCTTGTTTTTTGAAACGAGGTACTTTTCTTCTCCGGTCAAAGCGTTTCGAATAGAGATCAACGAACTGAGCAATGGCTGTTGAAACCGGTTCTACATAGCCGCCCTCAAAATCCTGGTTAGGGAAAGTGGTTTTTCCTGCAAATGAGACGATCGAATTGCCCTACTTCAACTGGCTGTCTTTTGATCCGCGCCGGTTAATGCCTGACCGCTGCTGATACGTCCCGTCCCGATCCTGTTGACAGTCCAGACACAGCTTGACGCCGGGCAGTGCTTGTCGGCGTTTTTCGGGAATGGGTTCCTCGCACTCGGCGCAATGGGTCAGGCTTTCGCCTACGGGGCGTTTTTGCGCCTGCATGCGGGCCAGTTCGTCGGAGATCGACGCTTCGATCTGTTCACTGACCGCACCATCGCGGGCCCAACCTCCGGCCATGACACCTCTCCCTTTTATGGATGCAGCATAGAATACGCGCCGGGCGAGTGCTGGCAAGTCAGAGAGGAACGGCATCCGCGAACACGCGATCAATCATCTCTTGCGTCCCACGCGAAAACTCCAGCGGGCAAGGATAGGCCGCCCCGTCGCGGACCGAGCGACAGAAGGCCTCAACCTGCAGTTTGTAGTGATCGTCGCCCGGGAACCGGGTCACCTGAACCTCAAGCCCCGGTCGATGCAGCTCGACGCGCGCCTCGCCGAACACGCGCGCGTTGAACGGCGCAGTCAGGCGGATGACCCCCCCTTCGCCGTGAAACACCATCTCTTGATGCGGGTGCATCCGGATCGAGACATAAGCCGAATAGGTAAAGCCCGGGAATTGCGCGCGAATTTCGGTGAAGGTGTCGATGCCGTCCTGCCAACGGATCGCGGACTGAACCGCGGAGGGCTCCTGGCCTGTGGCAAACCGCGCGCCGCCGATGACGTACACCCCGATATCCCGCAACCCGCCCCCGCCGGTCTCTGCACGATTGCGAATGTTGGTCACTTCCTCACGATTGTCGAAACTGAACGCGCCGGTCACATGGACCAGCTTGCCAATGGCACCATCGGCGATCAGTTTCTTCACGAACTGCCACTGAGGGTGATGCACGATCATATAGGCCTCAGCCGCGAGCAAACCTGTCTGATCGCGCTTTTCGATCAACGCATCGAACTCAGCCGCCTGCATCGTCATCGGCTTTTCGCACAGCACATGTTTGCCCGCGTCGAGCGCCCTCAGGCTCCATTCGACATGCATGTGATTTGGCAGTGGGATATAGACGGCCTCGATCTCGGGATCATCCAGAAGCGCGTTGTAGCTGTCATAGACGATCAGATCGGTGCAAAAAGCCTGAAAAGGCTCGGCCTTGGCCGCGTTTGAGGTCGCAAGCCCGGCCAACCGCGCCCCGTCTGCGGCGTGAATTGCAGGCGCCATATATTGCCGCGCAAATTTGGCAGCCCCCAGAACACCAAATTGAACCGGTTTCTGCATCGCTCTCTCCCTGATCAGGCCATTTAGATGTGACGCAGACTCAAGACGCAGGCGAGGCAAGTGTCAACACACGATGAAAAGAGGATGAGGTATCCGGCGCAGTGCGCTGATTATCATCGAAAAAAAGCCCGCAGATATCTGCGGGCTGTGCGATCCTTGGATCTATCGGGTTGCAAGCATTCCCTTTTCACGGGCCAGATCGCGCATTTTCTTTTGCAGCTTCTCAAACGCGCGGACTTCGATCTGACGAATACGCTCGCGGCTCACATTATATTGCGTGCTGAGCTCTTCCAAAGTCACCGGCTGATCCATTAGGCGGCGCTGAGTGAGGATGTCCTTTTCGCGATCATTCAGCACCTCAAGGGAGGCTGCCAGCAGCTCACGCCGGGCGTCCAGCTCATCACGGGCTTCGTAGTCGCCCGCCTGATCGGCGTCTTCATCCTCAAGCCAGTCCTGCCACTGCATGGTGCCTTCGCCCTCGGACCCGACGGTCGCGTTTAGCGAGGCATCGCCGCCGGACATACGCCGGTTCATGCTGATGACCTCTTCCTCGGTCACGCCAAGATCATTGGCGATCTGAGTGACGTTTTCAGGGCGCAGGTCGCCCTCTTCCAACGCACCGATACGGGCCTTGGCCTTGCGCAGGTTGAAGAACAGCTTTTTCTGTGCCGAGGTTGTGCCCAGCTTCACCAGCGACCACGACCGCAGGATGTATTCCTGGATCGAGGCGCGAATCCACCACATTGCATAGGTCGCCAGACGGAAGCCCTTTTCCGGGTCGAACCGTTTGACCGCCTGCATCAGGCCCACATTGGCCTCGGAAATAACCTCGGCCTGCGGCAGACCGTAGCCGCGATAGCCCATGGCAATCTTGGCCGCCAGGCGCAGATGCGACGTGACCATTTTATGAGCGGACTCGGTGTCCTGCTCTTCGACCCAGCGCTTGGCCAGCATGTATTCTTCTTCCGGCTCCAGCAGAGGAAACTTGCGAATTTCCTGCATATAGCGGTTCAGGCCGCCCTCAGGCGTCGGCGCGGGGAGATTTGCGTAATTTGCCATTTTGATGTCCCTCCGACAAATGTTTAGCTCTTTAACATACGATATGGGTAAGGAACCCATCCCTTTCAAGAGGTACCGTTAACAGTTTGAAATTAAGCTTGGGTAAAGGAAAGCTAAGAAACTCTTACTCACAGGAGTTTGCATATTATGACAGAGGGGTGCGCAGCGTTTCAATCAGGTCCTGCATGTCCCGCGGCAGATCAGCTTCAAATCGAAGGTTTTCGCCTGTTACCGGGTGTTCAAAGCCCAATACGGCGGCATGCAACGCCTGACGCGGAAAGGCGCGTACGGCCTCAGAAGTTGCCGCACTGAACACTTTGGCCGCCAATTTACGTTTGCCGCCATAAACCGGATCACCGACCAGACCATGGCCTGCATGGGCCATGTGCACGCGAATCTGATGGGTGCGCCCTGTTTCCAGCCAGCATTCGATTAGCGCGAGCCCTGCCGGGGCACCAAATGTTTCAACCACACGCGCACGCGTCACCGCGTACCGCCCTCCGTGAAACAGAACCGCCTGTTTCTGACGGTCGGTCTTGTGTCGGGCAAGCTGAGTGGTCAGGCGCATGATATTGCCCGGCTCGAAACTGACACCTTTGACACCCCGCAAGCGCGGATCATTGGCATCCGGCACCCCGTAGCAAACCGCTCGGTAGTAGCGTTCAACACTATGCGCCTCGAATTGCGCCGCAAGCCCGTGATGAGCTGCATCCGACTTGGCGACCACTAGAAGCCCACTGGTTTCCTTGTCGATCCGGTGGACAATGCCGGGTCGTTTGACCCCGCCGACCCCGGATAAGTCTGCCCCGCAATGATGAAGCAGCGCATTCACGAGCGTTCCACTCGGCGAGCCCGGCGCAGGATGCACGACCATCCCCGCAGGTTTATTCACCACAATCAGGTCGTCATCCTCGAAGACCACGTCCAGCGGGATATCCTCGGGGCCGATATGGCTGTCTTCGGCCTCTGAAACCGTGATGACCACCGTGGCGCCTTCCGCCACCTTGGCCTTCGGATCGCGCACCTCAGTGCCCTCGACCAGAACCGAGCCCTCTTCGATCAAACGGGACAGACGGGTGCGCGACAGGTTTTCCTCGGCTGGCACATCCCGCGAAAGCGCCTTATCAAGGCGAGGCGGCGGAGCGGCCGCGATCTGAAACTCAACCTGCCGGGTGCCCATGACTGTCCCTTCCGAACCCCAAGAAGAACCGCAGGAAACGCCGCAACTGAGGCTGCTTCGACGCATGGTCATGTTGCTGACCGCGGTGATGATTGGCGGGGTTCTAGTGACATTCGCACTGATTGTCATCCGGCTATCGGACCGAACCCCGACCCTACCCGATCAGATCGAGCTGCCGGATGGTGCGAAGGCACAAGCCGTGACGATCGGGAACAACTGGTATGCCGTCGTTACTGACGACAACCGCATCCTGATCTTCGACAAAACCACTGCGAAACTGCGGCAAGAAATAGTGCTGGAACCCTAGGCGTCGGCTTGTTCGAAGACTTCCGCAAAGGTCTTTTGCAGGGCAGTATCCACATCTGCCATGGTAACCGGCAACCCCAAGTCAACCAGCGATGTCACGCCGTGCTCCCGAATGCCGCAGGGCACAATGCCCGAGAAATGGTCCAGCTCAGGCTCAACATTGATCGAGATGCCGTGAAAGCTGACCCATTTGCGCAGGCGCAGACCAATAGCGGCGATCTTGTCTTCCGCGGGTTGTCCGGTGATTGTCAGCGGTTTGTCGTCTCGCTGCACCCACACGCCAACGCGCCCGTCGCGAATCTCGCCTTTGACGTTGAACTCATCCAATGCGGCGATCACCCAGGTTTCGAGCTGTTTAACGAATAGGCGCACATCGCGGCCTCGCTTGTTCAAGTCGAGTATGACGTAGGCGACGCGCTGACCGGGGCCGTGATAGGTGTATTCCCCGCCGCGCTTGCTCTCATAGACAGGGAACCGGTCAGGGTCAGTCAGATCCTCGGGTCGCGCAGACGTACCTGCCGTGTAAAGAGGCGGGTGTTCGAGCAACCAAACGCATTCCTCGGCCTCGCCTGCAGCAATAGCCGCTACGCGTGCCTCCATAAAGGCGACGGCCTCTTGGTAGTCGGTCAGCCCGTCTGAGATCTTCCATTCCATGCTTGCCTCATACCGTGCCGGTCGGTTGGGGGAAAGAGGTCACGCGGCCTCTTCCAGACATTGCTTGAGGACATTGGCGTATGTCTCGACCCCTTGCGCCCCTGTGGTCAGGTATTTCCCGGCGAACACCATCGAAGGCACGCCGGAAATCCCGCGACTGGTCCAGAATTGCTGTTTCTCCCGCACCGAGGCCTGATGATCCCCGGATGCCAAAGCCGAACGCGCGGCTTGCGGGTCCAACCCGGCAGCCTTAGCCGCGTCTGCAAGAACATCGATGTCAGAGACATCCTTTTGATCCGTAAAATACGCTTTAAAGAGCGCCAGTTTCAGCGGATGCTGCCGCCCCTGCCCCTCGGCCCAGTCCAACAACTGATGCGCCTGGAACGTATTCACCATGCGGCTGTCGTCGGTGAAATTGAAGGCAAAGCCAAGCTCTGCCCCAATCGAAGTCAACCGCTCGCGCGCCTGTTCGCTTTGCTCGGCTGTGCTGCCGTATTTCTCCATGATGTGTTCGCGCAGGTTCTGCCCTTCGGCTGGCATCTGCGGGTTCAGCTCGAACGGGTGCCACCTGAGCCGCGCGAGTACGTTTTGCTGCTGCAACGCCTGATCAAGCTGTTTGAAGCCGACGATACACCAGGGGCATACGACATCAGAGACAACATCAATCTGAACAACGGGGCGGGTATCCGGGGTGGTCATCGCGGGCTCCTACAGGGTGGTTGGCTGATACAGATATGAATGCCGGTACTGAATTTAAACCAACGCTCTTTTGCCTCTTCACATCCGTGTTCCAAGGGTCTATACGCCGCGCTACCAAGTCATTGGCAGTGCGGTCGTGGCGGAATTGGTAGACGCGCAGCGTTGAGGTCGCTGTGGGGTAACTCCCGTGGAAGTTCGAGTCTTCTCGACCGCACCAACAAAAACAATAGCTTGGCTGTTTCCCCTCAATTTCACGACTATTCTAAGTAACTTGAGAGTAGCTTTTCGTCCGTCTTTGACGGATCACCATTGCAGCGCCTTTGTTTTCTGAGTGTCGCACAACAAAACGACTTTAACTCCAAGAAGGTTGTCCCAGGCACCCAGATACGCGATCTTGTTTAGAAGGCTGAAGGACTTGCGGCGCGTGGCATTAAGGTAAGACAAGCGCCCCAAGGCATTCCTGTCCGCAACCGCGTTCGTCGGACTCTTTTCCTATTGGCTATTGGTCCTGAGCCTAGCGCATCAAATGCCTTGATCGAATCGCTGAGGCGCCCAAATCCACGTACAATCCCTACGCACGCGCCCCTCTGTTTCCAAGCTGCAGCCATAGGTCATTTCAACACTGCAATATTCGACAGCAATTGTGGCCATTTAAGTAAAAGCTTAACCAAATTCCACTAAACCGGCATACATTCGCCCGGTTAAAGAGTAACATTGTCCTACCAGTCTTGAGTGAGTGGTATGTTAACCGGTAACCCGGATCTGCTCCGGTGATCCGCAATGTGTATGAGTACGAGTCTGCCGTTCCGACCCCAAATCGGAACGGCAATTTCGTTTCCGGGCTATGCTTAAGGCAGTTCGGACGGCCCGATCCCCGAATTCACGCATCGCCGAGAGCTAGAGCGCCGCCTTGATCAGCTCGGCGTGTTTGGCAATCGCTTCGAAATCTCCCATCTTGCCGGGTGCGCGCAAGGGTTCACCTTCATGCCGAGGCAGAATGTGGAAATGCAGGTGGAAGACCTCCTGCCCGCCTGCGGCTTCGTTGAACTGCTGAATGGTCACCCCACCGGCGTCAAACGCCCGCTTGGCAGCGCGGGCCAGTTTCTGAACGGTCGCCATAACGGCATTCAACTGCTCGGGCGTGGCGTCCAGCAAATTACGGCACGGGGTTTTCGGGATGACCAGCAGATGACCATCGGCACGAGGCATGATGTCCATGAACGCCAGCGTCTCATCATCTTCGTAAACGCGGGTCGAGGGGATTTCGCCGCGCAGGATTTTGGCGAAAATATTGTCCGGATCATATGCTGACATGTCGGGCCTCTGAATTTGCAATGGGTTCAAAGGAGTTCTGCGGTTCGAACGTGCGTCGGTCAAGGCGGAACTCGGCCGATTCAGGCCAACGAACCTGCGCGACCTCTTGAAAGAAGAAATGAAATAGCCAGATTCGAGCCACTCATGATCTGAATTCGCGGCGCAGCGCTCTGCCCGCGACAATTATTCTTGATCCAGATCAAACTCGGCCATTGAAGGCAACCTCAACGCAATCTAAAACCAGCAGTAATCCCGCGCACCGGAGAGGTCTGGTTGCGCGGCGTAGTTGCAACAGGAGGCACCTAAAATGGCAGACGCAGCCATTCATGGCCACGATCATGAAGACGAGCGCTCGTTCTTTCAGCGCTGGTTCATGTCGACCAACCACAAGGACATCGGGATTCTCTACCTGATCTTCTCGGCTATCGCCGGGTTCATCTCGGTGGCGATGACCGTTTACATGCGGCTTGAGCTGATGCACCCCGGTGTTCAGTACATGTGCCTGGAAGGCTTCATGGCCGATCCATGTACACCTAACGGCCATCTGTGGAACGTGATGATCACCTATCACGGTGTTCTGATGATGTTCTTCGTTGTCATCCCTGCCCTGTTCGGCGGATTTGGCAACTATTTCATGCCGTTGCAGATCGGTGCGCCGGATATGGCGTTCCCGCGGATGAACAACTTGTCCTTCTGGCTGTACGTCGCTGGTACCTCTCTGGGTGTGGCCTCGCTGCTCAGCCCCGGCGGTAACGACCAGTTGGGTTCAGGCGTGGGCTGGGTTCTTTACCCGCCGTTGTCCACGACCGAGGGCGGCATGTCCATGGACCTTGCGATCTTCGCCGTTCACGTCTCGGGGGCGTCATCGATTCTGGGCGCGATCAACATGATCACAACCTTCCTGAACATGCGTGCCCCGGGCATGACCCTGTTCAAGGTGCCGCTGTTCAGCTGGTCGATCTTTGTCACTTCGTGGCT
Source organism: Ruegeria sp. CL3 (assembly GCF_056536505.1). Classification (NCBI taxonomy): domain Bacteria; kingdom Pseudomonadati; phylum Pseudomonadota; class Alphaproteobacteria; order Rhodobacterales; family Roseobacteraceae; genus Ruegeria; species Ruegeria sp. CL3. The sequence continues at coordinate 166,465 of NZ_JBQFPT010000003.1, forward strand.
GATTCTGCTGTCGCTGCCGGTTCTGGCAGGCGCAATCACCATGCTGCTGATGGACCGCAACTTCGGCTTCACCTTCTTTGATCCAGCCGGTGGCGGTGACCCGATCCTGTATCAGCACATCCTGTGGTTCTTCGGCCACCCGGAAGTGTACATCGTGATCCTGCCCGGTTTCGGCATCATCAGCCACGTGATCGCGACCTTCGCGCGCAAGCCGATCTTCGGTTACCTGCCGATGGTCTGGGCAATCATCGCGATCGGTGTTCTGGGCTTCGTCGTATGGGCGCACCACATGTACACCGTTGGCATGTCGCTGCGTCAGCAGGCCTATTTCATGCTGGCCACTATGGTCATTGCGGTTCCGACTGGTGTTAAGGTCTTCTCGTGGATCGCGACCATGTGGGGCGGCTCGATCGAGTTCAAGACACCGATGCTGTTCGCCTTCGGCTTCCTGTTCCTGTTCACCGTTGGCGGTGTGACCGGTGTGGTTCTGTCGCAGGCTGGTATCGACCGTGCCTATCACGACACCTACTACGTAGTGGCACACTTCCACTATGTGATGAGCTTGGGTGCCGTCTTTGCGATCTTCGCTGGCGTCTACTTCTACTTCTCGAAGATGACAGGCCGCCAGTATTCCGAGTTCTGGGGCAAGATCCACTTCTGGATGTTCTTCATCGGCGCGAACCTGACCTTCTTCCCGCAGCACTTCCTGGGCCGTCAGGGCATGCCGCGCCGCTATATCGACTACCCTGAGGCGTTCGCTCAGTGGAACTTCGTGTCGTCGATCGGTGCATTCGTGTCCTTCGCTTCGTTCCTGCTGTTCTTCGGCATCGTGTTCTACGCCCTCTTCCGCGGCGCAAAGGAAACACGTCCGAACCCGTGGAACGAGTACGCGGATACGCTGGAATGGACCCTGCCGACGCCGCCGCCCGAGCACACGTTCGAGCAGCTGCCAAAGCAGGAAGACTGGGACAAAGGCCACGCGCACTAACCCCTAACTGAAAAACAAAGAAACCCCGCCATCCCGGCGGGGTTTTTCTTTGCGCGCTTACCTTTTGGAACAACACATCGCCAGATCGGGCAAAATAGGCTATTCTGGTAAGGGAAACTCATCCGGCAATCCGGGGAGGGTCCAGATGCCCGAAATTGACTTTTGGTATTCGATCGGCAGCACATACAGCTTTCTGACGGTCATGCGCCTTGATGATTGGTGCACTGAGAACGATACCTCTGTGCGTTGGCGTCCGTTCAACGTGCGCAGCGTGATGTCCGAACAGCAGAACGTACCCTTTGCCGGCAAGCCGGTGAAATCTGCCTATATGTGGCGCGATGTCGAACGCCGGGCGGCCAAGTATCACATCCATGCCAAACTGCCCGCGCCCTACCCTATTTCGGACCTGCCTCTGGCCAATCAGATCGCCCTACTCGGGATGAGTGAGGGTTGGGGTAAGGATTTCACTCAGAACCTCTATCGGATCTGGTTTGAAGACGGCGTCGAGGCGGGCAGCGAGACCGCTCTGTCCGAGGCCCTTTTGCGGTGCCAGCAAGATCCCCGCCTTGTCCTTTCCCGCGCGCGCAGCCGCGATTCCGTCGCGGCGCTAGAGGCTGAAACCGAACAAGCAAAACGCCTCGGGGTTTTTGGCGCACCTAGCCTTGTCGTACGGGGCGAGGTTTTCTGGGGCGATGACAGATTGGACGATGCGCTGTCTTGGGTCCGGGTTGGCCACGTCGTGTGATCTTTAGCCTTAGACAGCACATAACTTTGCGCTAGTTTTCCACTATGCCCTATCAATGGAATCATACCTCGGACACCGAACAGGAATTGCGCCTCTGGCCGCATAACTCATTGCCCCCGCGCGGCGCGATGATCGTGATCCTGTCGGTCTTCACGTTCGGCCTTATTCCCATTCTGGCCATGCTGGGCTCGGTTGTCCTGTGGGGGTTGCTGCCCTTCCTGTTGCTGACAGTTCTGGGCCTGTGGCTCGCGATCCAGACGAACTACCGAGCGCGCAGCGCGGTCGAGGTTCTGACCCTCAGCGGCTCACAGGCGCGTCTGGTCCATCAATCTCCGGGAAAACAGAGGCAGGAATGGTATTGCAACAGGTATTGGGCCCGCCCCGAGATGCACGAAACCGGTGGGCCGGTGCCGCACTACGTGACCCTGATCGGAGCCGGTCGCGAGGTCGAGATTGGCGCGTTTCTTTCCGAGGATGAACGGATCACCCTCTATGACGACCTGATAGCAAAACTGCGCGGACCAGCCGCGCAGTAAAGTGGTTCAGCCTTAGCAGTCGCCGTTCGAGGCGGAACACAGATGGTCTTTGACCATCGGACCGACCTTGCCGAAATCCATCTGACCGGTGTAGCGCGTCTTCAACTCGCCCATCACCTTCCCCATATCGCGGATCGAGCCCGCTCCGGTCGCAGTGATCGCGGTCTGAATCGCTTTCGAGACCTCATCTTCATCCAATTGCTTGGGCAGGAATTCCTCGATCACCGAGACTTCCAGCAATTCCCGTTCCGCCAGATCCAGACGTCCGCCCTCTTCATAGGCGCGGGCGCTTTCCTTTCGCTGCTTGGTCATTTTACCAAGTATTTCAAGAACCTCGGCGTCACCGCAGCCCTTGGCCTCTTCGTTTTGCGAGCCGCGCGCGGCGATATCGCGATCCTTGATCGCAGCATTGATCAACCGCAGAGTCGACAACCTTTCAGCTGCCTTGTCTTTCATCGCTTGCTTCAGGGCGGCATTCACCCGTGATCGCATGTCCATATGGTTTGTCCATCCCCATGACAAAGGAACCCCGAACATATCCAAACAAAAAGCGTGATACAACAGGGGGCGAATACCAGTAAGCTATTGAAAAACAATAATAGCCTAAAAAATGATCAGACTTGACCCGAACGTATAACCCCCTTAGGTATGCGCCGATTTACCTGCAGGAGAGTTGCGCTATGGCCCAGAACGCCCCGTCCAAGCCCACCGCATGTCTGGCTTTGGCCGACGGAACTTTGTTCTACGGAATGGGCTTCGGCGCCACGGGACAGACCGTGGCCGAGCTGTGCTTCAACACTGCCATGACCGGTTATCAAGAGATCATGACCGACCCCTCTTATGCCGGGCAGATTGTCACCTTCACCTTCCCGCATATCGGCAATGTCGGCGTGAACCCCGAAGACGACGAAACCGGTGATCCGGTTGCTGCGGGCATGGTCGTCAAATGGGACCCGACAGAGCCGTCAAACTGGCGCTCGGCTGAAGAGCTGAAGGGCTGGCTGGAGCGTCGTGGCCGTATCGCGATCGGTGGCATCGACACCCGCCGCCTTACCCGCGCAATCCGCCAGCAGGGTGCGCCGCATGTCGCATTGGCCCACGACCCCGAAGGTAACTTCGATATCGAAGCGCTGGTGTCCGCCGCACGCGGCTTTGCCGGGCTTGAAGGGATGGATCTCGCGAAAGACGTCACCTGCGCCCAAAGCTACCGCTGGGATGAGATGCGTTGGGCCTGGCCAGACGGCTACCAGCGGCAAGAGGCCCCTGCCCACAAGGTTGTCGCCCTTGATTTTGGCGCAAAGCGCAACATCCTGCGCTGCCTGGCGTCGGCCGGATGTGACGTGACCGTTCTGCCAGCAACCGCGACAGCGGCCGAGGTTCTGGCCCATGAGCCTGATGGCGTGTTCCTGTCCAACGGCCCCGGCGATCCGGCGGCCACAGGCGAATATGCCGTACCGATGATCAAGGAGATCCTCGACACCACCAAGCTGCCGGTGTTCGGTATTTGCCTCGGTCACCAGATGCTGGCCTTGGCGCTTGGCGGGCAGACCGTCAAGATGAACCACGGCCACCACGGCGCGAACCACCCGGTCAAGGATCTGGAAACCGGCAAGGTCGAGATCACCTCGATGAACCACGGATTTGCGGTCGACGCGCAGTCGCTGCCCGACGGCGTGGTTGAAACGCACCGTTCGTTGTTTGACGGCTCCAACTGCGGCATCCGTATGACCGACCGCCCGGTGTATTCGGTTCAATACCACCCCGAGGCCTCCCCCGGACCGCAGGACAGTTTCTATCTGTTCGAGCGTTTTTCCAGCGCAATGGCGGACGCAAAAGCACAGGCATAAACACCAAAATTCCGTGTGTTTATCAGAGTTAACCGCGCGTTAACCTTAGTCGTTCAACCCTGACGCCAACAAAAGGCGTCGGGGTTTTTTCTTTTATGGTTGATTTGAACGCACAACAAATCTCAGCAACAGATCCGATCCCGTCGCCTGAGCTTCGCAAACCCGTAGGGGCATGTCTGGTTGATGCCGGAGTGATCACGCAGGACCAGTTGGATCACGCGTTGGACCTTCAGGTCCGCCAGAACGCTCCGCTCGGAGAAATTCTGGTGAGCGAAGGCTGGGCCAGCCGCAAGGATGTTCTGGCCGCTTTGTCCGCGCAAACCAATCTGCAGATCGCCGACCTGGCCCAAACCCCGCCGTCGGCCGAGCTAAGCACTCTCAAACCGATGGAGTTCTGGTTGCGGCACAATGTGATCCCGTGGTTGCGGATCGGTCCATTTCTGTTTGTCGCCACCGCGCGCCCGGATCGCTTTGCCACTGTGTCCGCCGAAATGGCGGGCTGCGACTTGACCATCGTTCCGGTTGTCGCCGCTGCCGATCAGATCGACTGCTCGATAGCCCAGATCTTCTCCGACCAGTTGGCTCAAAATGCCGAGGCCCGCGTGACCAAGGATCAAAGCTGCCGTACCTGGACCGCTTGGAGCCGGACCCGCAGCGCGAGCATAGTGGTGCTGGCGTTGCTGGCTTTCGTTTCGTTTCCGTTGACGGGAATGGCCATTCTGGCGACGGCGGCTGTGGTGTCGCTGCTGTTGTTCATGATCATGCGGTTCTCAGGCCTCTTGGCTTTTGCCCACCAAAGGCTGCGCCCGCAGCCCGCCCCCTCTTCACCGGTGACCGCTCTGCGACAACCCTGCGTGTCGATCATGGTTCCTTTGTACAAAGAGCGTGAGATCGCAGGAGCGCTGATCCGTCGCCTTCAACGCTTAACCTACCCCAAGGCGCTGTTAGACGTGATTTTGGTGCTGGAGGAAAAGGACGATGTCACGCGAGATACATTGTCAAAGGTTGACCTGCCCAGTTGGATCCGCACTGTCGAAGTGCCCGAACTAAACGGACTGACCACCAAACCTCGCGCCATGAACTACGCTTTGGATTTCTGTCGGGGCGAAATTCTGGGCGTCTGGGATGCCGAAGATGCCCCCCAACCCGACCAAATTGAGCGGGTCGTTGATCACTTCACGCAAGCCGCGCCCGAAGTTGTCTGCCTTCAAGGCGCGCTGGATTACTACAACCCGCGCACCAACTGGCGCTCTCGCTGCTTTACCATCGAATACAACAGCTGGTTCCGCGTCATTCTCCCGGGGATCGCCAAACTGGGGTTCGTGATCCCTCTGGGCGGCACGACCTTTTTCTTTCGCCGCGACAAGCTGCTGGAGCTTGGCGGATGGGACGCCCACAACGTAACCGAGGATGCCGATCTGGGCGTTCGCCTCTGCCGCGCCGGCTACCGGACCGAGATCGTGAACACCGCCACCTTTGAAGAGGCCAACTTTCGCGCCTGGCCGTGGGTCAAGCAACGCTCGCGCTGGCTCAAAGGGTTCATGGTCACCTACCTTGTCCATATGCGCGCGCCGCTGCGCCTGCTGCGGGATCTGGGGCCGCTGAAATTCATCGGCATTCAGGCGTTTTTCATGGGTACGGTCGGGCAGTTTTTGCTGGCCCCCGTCTTGTGGATGTTCTGGCTGACCACGCTGGGGCTGAACAACCCGTTCCTTCAGGTGATCCCGATGCAGACCTTCAAAACCCTGATCTGGCTGTTTTTGGCCGCAGAAGCGTTGAACTTCATCATCGGCGTCATCGCCGTCTGGGCGAAAGAGCGGCGCTTTCTGCTTCCGTGGGTGCCAACGATGATCCTATATTTCCCACTGGGGGTGGTGGCGGCCTACAAAGCACTGTGGGAGCTGGCCGCCAAACCGTTCTTCTGGGACAAAACCCAACACGGGCAGGCCTCAGAGGACCTGCCGCCGCAGGACGCCTAGATCGCTTTGCGTTTGATTTGAATCGAAATACGCTGCCTCTCCCTACGGTCGAACGCGCATTTCGATAACTTTACCTGAGAAAAACGCAAAACGCTTTAGCCGTCGCGCCGGATCGCATCCTGCTTCAAACGGGTCATGAACGCGACCGAGATATGCTCTTTCAGCGCTTTCGCCGCGCCCTCTTCGTCGCGCGCGGCGATGGCTTCGACGATACCCTTATGTTCGCTCTGCGCAATTTCACTGCGCCCTTGCGCCGCCAGAGACGTGGTTGCCATCAACGCCATGGTGCGATGCACAAGGTCCAGTTGCTGCACCAGATAGCGGTTGTGTGAGGCCAAATGGATCTGCTCGTGAAACCGTCGATTCGCCCGCGACAACGCCGCCGGATCATCGACCAGCGCATCATCCTCGGCGACCATCTCTTGCAACACGCGAATTTCTTCCTCGGTCGCATGTTTGGCCGCGAGACTTGCGGCCAGCCCCTCCAACTCGCGCCGCACGATGTAAAGCTCGGCCATCTGGTTGTGGTTCAGCGAGGCCACGATCAGCGACCGCCCGTCCCGCTCCAGCAGAGACTGCGTTTCAAGACGTTGCAGCGCCTCGCGAATGGGGGTGCGGGATACGCCGAACCGTTCGGCCAACTCGCTTTCGACCAGACGATCTCCGGGCTTGTAGATACCGACGTCTATGGCGTCGAGTATCAGCGTATACGCGTCTTTGCTGGGGTGTCTGGATTGGGGCATGGGGCGATTGGTCTCCTCGTTCGAACCTGTCTATCCGTCCTGACCGCCTGCAATCAAGTGCGGCATTGAAAACCCGCCCGCAGCGCCCTACACCCAAGGGCATGGTTAAACCGTCCTTCAGCCACGTCACACAATGGGTGTTCGATCTGGACAACACCCTCTACCCGCCACAGATGCGCCTGTTCGATCAGATCGAGGTGTTGATGACGGACTACGTCGTGCAAGCCATCGGTGTCGACCGGGCTGAGGCTGACCGTCTGCGCGGGCACTATTGGCGTGAATACGGAACCACTTTGGCCGGTTTGATGGCCGAACATGATTTGGACCCTGACCCTTATCTACACGCGGTTCACCAAGTCGACCTGAGCCATATGAACCCAGACTCCGAACTGGCTGACCATATCCGCGCCCTGCCCGGTCGCCGCATCGTCTACACCAATGGCAGCGCGCCTTATGCCGAGCGTGTCCTTGAAGCGCGTGGGCTGACCGGTCTATTCGATGCCATCTACGGGGTCGAACACGCCGGATATCGACCCAAACCCGAAAAGGCCGCGTTCGAGGCAATCTTTGCACAGGACGGAATCACAGCTGAAACCGCCGCAATGTTCGAAGACGACCCGCGCAATCTGGCCGCCCCGCATGAGATGGGAATGCGCACGGTTCATGTCGCACCCGACCCGCATGATGCCGATCATATCCACCACCACACCGACGATCTGACCGCCTTCCTCGCCCGCCTGCGATAGGCTGTCACACTGCGACGATCTGTATATTCTGCAGCTGCAAAATCACCCCTATATGCCGGTCTGCGACGAACAGAACGGAGAACCCGATGACAGTGACCATGATGCCGCAGCGCCTGCCGATTTGGCAGCGCCTTCTCTTTGCAATTCCCCTCTTTGGCTGGATGGCCCGCGACGTGGCCGATGGCCGCCCCGAGGATCTGGGCTATACCGCTGTTGCGATTGTCAGCATGTGGGGTTGTTCGGCATTGCTGTTTGGTCTGCCGGGCCTATACATCCCTGCATTGATGATGGTTCCGATGATGTTTCTGGTCCTCATCCTGATTTCGCGGGGCTGACACGCGGGACAGGATGTCGCTTGGCGCAGAGGCATGAACCGAACTAGGTTTTGCCGAGAACGGAGAATGCGCCATGACTGACAGCTGTGACATCCTGATTTCCGGCGGCGGCATCGCCGGGCTGACCGCTGCCGCCGCATTTGGCGCCGCTGGGTTCAACGTGGTCTGCGTGGACCCGACACCGCCAATCACCGAACGCGACGTGGATGGCTCTGACCTGCGGACCACCGCGTTTCTGCAACCCTCCCGCATTTTGCTGGAACAATGCGGAGTGTGGGACCGGCTGGACAGCCACGCCGCACCGCTGCAAGTCATGCGGATCGTTGACGCAGGCGGAGACATTCCCGAACCGCGCGTCGTGCGGGACTTCAACGCCTCGGACATTTCCGAGCAACCTTTTGGCTGGAACCTGCCCAACTGGCTGCTGCGGCGCGAGATGGTCGCGCGCCTGTCCGAGCTGCCCAATGTCGATTTCCGTCCTGGCACCGCGACGGTCAGCCTGTTCACTCGTACCGCCGAGGCCCGAGTGGGGCTGAGCGACGGCAGCCGTATCCGCTGCAAGCTGGTGATCGCCGCAGACGGTCGCAACTCACCGATGCGCGAAGCCGCCGGGATTTCCGTTCACACCACGCGTTACGGTCAAAAGGCCCTGGCCTTTGCGGTGACACACCCCATTGCGCATGAGAATGTCTCGACCGAGATCCACCGTTCTGGCGGGCCATTCACCTTGGTGCCCTTGCCCGATTGGCAGGGTCAGCCATCGTCGGCCATTGTCTGGATGGAGCGCGGCCCGCGCGCTGTCGAACTGCTGAACCTCGACGCCGAGGCTTTTGGGGCCGCGATGACAGAACGCTCTTGCCGGTTGTTCGGACCTTTGAAGCTGGCCTCACGCCGCACGATCTGGCCGATCATCAGCCAATCGGCTGAGCGGTTGTCGGGTGAACGTATTGCCCTGATGGCCGAAGCCGCCCATGTCGTGCCGCCCATCGGCGCGCAGGGTCTGAACATGTCATTGGGCGATCTGCGGACTCTGCTGGACCTTGCACAGGCCCGCCCCGATGGTCTGGGTGACGCACAGATGCTAGAGGCCTACCACAAGGCCCGCCATGCCGAGATCGAGCTGCGGGTGAAGGGGATCGACCTTCTGAACCGCACCTCGATGCTTGAGGCGCGACCCCTGAGGGACGCGCGCGCCATGGGCCTGAACGCGCTTTATTCCATGGCGCCGGTGCGCAAGACTTTGATGCAGATGGGCCTCGGCATGCGCTGAGGCCCCAGTGGCTTACAGAACCTGATCCAACACGCGCTTCAAACGCGCAATCGTACCATCGACGTCATAGAGTTTGTCGAGACCGAACAGACCCAGCCGGAAGGTGCTGAACCCGGCAGGCTCATCACATTGCAGAGGCACGCCAGCCGCGATCTGCATCCCCAAAGCGGCGAATTTCTTGCCGTTCTGGATCTCGGGATCGGCCGTATAGCTGACCACAACGCCCGGAGCGCCAAATCCGTCGGCCGCCACCGAAACGATGCCCTTGTCTTTCAGCATCGCGCGCACGCCATTGCCCAAGGCCCATTGCGCCTCACGCAGTTTTTCAAAGCCGTAGTCCTGCGTCTCGGCCATGGTATCGCGGAACGCGCGCAGCGCGTCGGTTGGCATGGTCGCGTGATAGGCGTGACCGCCGTCCTCATAGGCCTGCATGATCTGCCGCCACTTCTTGAGATCAATGGCAAAACTGTCGGACTGAGTGTCCTGCAACCGCGCCTCAGCTCGTTCGGACAGCATGACCAGACCGGCACAAGGCGACGCGCTCCACCCTTTTTGCGGGGCTGAGATCAGAACATCGACGCCGGTGGCTTTCATGTCGACCCAAACGCAACCCGACGCGATGCAATCCAGAACCATCAGCGCGCCGACCTCATGCGCGGCTGCGGCCATGGCCGAAACATAGTCATCCGGTAGAATCACCCCGGCCGAGGTTTCCACATGCGGGGCAAACACCACATCCGGGCGCTGCTCGCGGATCGCGGCAACCACATCGTCAATCGGTGCGGGCGCAAATGGCGACGGGCTGTCATTGCCAGTCTCGCGCGCCTTCATCACCGTGACTGATCCGGTCAGAGCTCCGTTTTCGATGATCTGGCTCCAACGGTAGGAAAACCACCCGTTGCGCACCACCAAGACATTGGCATCACGGGCAAATTGACGGGCCACGGCCTCCATCCCATAGGTGCCACCACCCGGGATTATGGCAACGCCATCCGCATTGTAGACCTGCTTCAGCATGCCCGAGATATCGCGCATCACCTGCTGAAAGCTCGCAGACATGTGATTCAGGGATCGGTCCGTGAACACAACCGAAAATTCTTCCAGGCCATTTGGGTCGATGGAATCCAGCAAGGCGGGCATTTGATGTCCTTTCAATCAGTGTTGACGGCACCTTCAACACATTATCATTGCTGGTAAAGCGCATTTCCGACGAAAAGGTGACGCAAAGTCATCTTTGTTTTTCAGTAAAAATTAACCCTCAAACGCGCCAATATTTTAGTATTGACGCCAACTAGTATCACATACCCTTTACACTTCTGCGTGCTTCTGCCCAGATGCATACACTTTTAAAACGAAGGGAAATTAAAACCCGTGACTGCAAATAAGCGGATCAGCTTTCAGAGTGTTCGAGATGAAGTAAAGCGCAGGATCGAAAGCCGTATTTGGCCTCAGGGATCATTGCTGCCGACCGAGACCCAGCTGGCGGAAGAGTTCAATTGCGCCCGCGCGACCGTTAACCGCGCCCTGCGCGAACTGGCCGATCAAGGGGTCGTCGAACGCAAACGCAAAAGCGGAACACGCGTCAAGAAAGAGCCCAGCAAACATGCCAAGCTGGAGTTTTCGTTGACTCGTCAGGTGGTTGAAAACCAGAACGCGGCGTATCGCTATGCCCTGGTCGAGCGCAACGTTGTCACCAGCCCCGGCTGGCTGGCATCGCAGCTCAGCGTCGCGCCAGATGCGCGCATCCTGCACGTCATTTGCATGCACTACTCCGACAACAGACCGTTTCAGTTAGAAGAGCGCTGGATCAACCTTGAAACCGTCCCCGAAGTCGAGCAGGCCGACCTTAGCGACAATGGCCCGCACGAATGGCTGCTGAATGCAGCACCGTTCACCGATGCCGAGGTTGCCTTTTGCGCCGTGTCAGCCGACAGCCGATTGGCCGAGTTCATGGGCACCACCGCAGGCACGTCGATGATTCAATTGGAGCGCACAACCTGGAAGGATGAAAAACCCCTGACCTTTGCGCGGATGACGCATCATCCGGGCTTCTGCATCCGCACCAAATACTGATCCCGTTCAGCCAATTGGCCCGGGCAAACGTTCTTCGCTGAGCAAGACATTTGCCTCGACATCGCCGGCACCCGGAAGGGTCATGATCCGCCGCCGCAGGACCCGTTCGAAATCCGAAAGATCCCGCGCCACCACGCGCAGGCGATAGTCGTATAACCCTAAAACATGCTCGACGGTCTGTACCTCGGGGATGGCGCTGACGGCGCGCTCGAAATCCTCAAGGCTCACCTGCCCTTTGCGCGCCAGCTTGACGCCGAGAAAGACGGTGACGCCGAACCCCAAAGCCTCGGCATTCAGGCGTAGACGACGGCCCTTGATTACGCCCGCCTCTTCCAGCCGGCGAATACGCCGCCACGTGGCGGGTTGCGACAGATCCAGACGACGCCCAAGCGCACCGGCACTTTGGGTTGCGTCCTGCACCAGCGCGCGCAGGATCTTGCGGTCGATCTCATCCAGCTCGATCATACTGGCAGCACCTCGTCCCGTTTGAGGCGCGCGATGTGCATCAAGGCTTCGATATCGGCAATATGCGGCAGGGTCAGAATGCGGTCCCGATAGACCTGCTGATAGTGCGCCATATCCCGCGCCAAAACCGAAAGGCGCACATCCACGCGTCCAAGGAAGGTCTGGATTTCGATCACCTCGGCAACCTCGCGCGCGGCCACGGTGAATTCGTCAAATGCCCGAGCCTGCGTCTTGTCCAGCGTGATCCGCAATGAGACCTCGATCGCGTAGCCCAAGGCGGCCCAGTCGATCACGGCCTCTTGACCTTCGATCACCCCTGCCGCCTGCATCTTTTCGATCCGTCGCCAGCAAACACCCGAACTGATACGGCACCGTTCAGCAAGTTCAGCCGTTGTCAGGCTTGGGTCCGCCTGGAAATGGCGCAGTATCCGCCGATCAACATCATCAAGCATGATTTTTTCACGTTATGCCTAATTGAGGAATTATTCTTCATCTTTTTTACAAATACTCAATCCCAACCCTATCGCCAATACCAAAGGCTCGGGCTAAAAGCACAGCAATCGAAACAGAAAGGACCAGCGAAATGCGCGTCTACTACGATCGCGATTGCGACATCAACCTGATCAAAGACAAAAAAGTGGCCATCCTGGGCTATGGCAGCCAAGGTCACGCGCACGCGCTGAACCTGCGCGACTCGGGTGCGAAGAACCTGGTCGTCGCCCTGCGCGAAGGTTCGCCCTCGGCCAAGAAAGCCGAAGCTGAAGGCCTGACGGTCATGGGTATCGCCGAAGCGGCAGCATGGTGCGACGTCATCATGTTCACCATGCCCGACGAACTGCAGGCTGAAACCTACAAGAAATACGTGCATGACAACATCAAGCCCGGCTCGGCCATTGCCTTCGCTCACGGCCTGAACGTCCACTTCGGCCTTATCGAGCCGAAAGAAGGCGTCGACGTCATCATGATGGCTCCCAAAGGCCCCGGCCACACCGTTCGTGGCGAATACACCAAAGGCGGCGGCGTGCCTTGCCTTGTTGCCGTCAACAACGACGCAACCGGCAAAGCACTGGAAATCGGCCTTTCCTACTGCTCGGCCATCGGTGGCGGTCGCTCGGGCATCATCGAGACCAACTTCCGTGAAGAATGCGAAACCGACCTGTTCGGCGAACAAGCTGTTCTGTGCGGTGGCCTGGTTGAGCTGATCCGCTGCGGCTTTGAAACTCTGGTCGAAGCGGGCTACGCGCCCGAGATGGCCTATTTCGAGTGTCTGCACGAAGTGAAGCTGATCGTTGACCTGATCTACGAAGGTGGCATCGCTAACATGGATTACTCGATCTCGAACACGGCTGAGTACGGCCAGTACGTCACCGGTCCGCGTATCCTGAAATACGACGAGACCAAAGCGCGTATGAAGGAAGTTCTGAACGACATCCAGCAGGGTAAATTCGTTCGTGACTTCATGCTGGAAAACGCCGTTGGCCAGCCGACCATCAAAGCGTCGCGCCGTGCCAACGACGAGCATATGATCGAGGAAACAGGTGCCAAACTGCGCGCCATGATGCCCTGGATCTCGGCCGGTAAAATGGTTGACAAAGAAAAGAACTAAGCCCGGCACCCGTCGGCGAAAGGGCGGCCCGTATGGCCGCCCTTTTTCATTTGCACCCGCGTAAAACTCGGCCCATAAACGTCTGATCAAAAGCGATTTTTTCCAACCCACAGGTGCTAACATGGTGTCCCAGCCCACAAAACAGGATTGGATTGGCGTCTTCTCGCTAGGCCTTATCTGGGGCGGTACGTTCATGGTCGTGGCCATGGCGCTTGAGGGGTATGGCCCGATCACGGTTGCAACATCCCGCACCACGCTTGGCGCTTTGACACTGCTCTTGCTGATGCGGATCACCGGACGTCGGTTTCCAACCCTCACCCCGGTGCTTGGCGGCTCGATCATCCTGATCGGCGTGCTGTCCACGGCGATACCGTTCATGCTGCTGAGTTGGGGGCAGCAATTCGTACCATCGGCCTTTGCGGGCCTGTCTATGGCGGCCATCCCCTTGATGGTGCTGCCACTGGCGCATTTCTTCTCGGACGAACCGCTCAATCTGCGTCGATTTCTTGGGGTTTGTCTTGGGTTTTCTGGCGCGTTGGTCCTGATCGGTCCGGGGCTTTTGCAACTAGGCCAAGGAACCGAACCACTTGCGCAAATGGCCTGCATCACGGCGGCACTGTGCTATGCGGTTTCATCCATCCTGACGCGGCGGTGCCCTCCGGTTGATCCGGTTGCGCTGGCAGCCCTGACATTGCTGGTGGGCGCGGCGCTGCTGCTGCCGATCATGCTGATGACCGAGGGGGTGCCCGACTGGCAAGGCACCCGCCCTACTCTGGCGCTGATCGTCTTGGGCCTAGTGCCAACGGCCTTGGCGAACCTCTTGCGCGTGTCCATCACGCGCAGCGCAGGGTCGGTGTTTTTGACCCTCGTGAACTATCAGGTCCCCGTCTGGTCGATGGTTTTCGGAGCGTGGATCCTGTCCGAGGCCCTGCCCCTGCGATTCTACATCGCGCTGACCCTGATCCTGACGGGCATGGCCATCAGCCAGTGGTTCAGCCTGCGCAAAGCTCTAATCGGGCGCTAGGACGCCGCTGCTTCAACCTCGGCGACAATGCCATCAACCACCTGCGTCAGAAGGGCGGCATCTTCGCATTCAGCCATGACACGGATCAGAGGCTCGGTCCCTGACTTTCGGATCAGCAAACGACCTTGCCCGTTCAGGCGTGCTTCGGCATCGGCAATCGCGGCTTGAACGCTGGCCACCTCAAGAGGCAATTGACCCTGTTGGTAGCGCACATTCTTCAACAGCTGAGGCACCGTTTCAAACTGCTGCGCAAGCTCAGAGGCTTTGCGTCCGCTCAGAACCATCTCGGACAGGAAATGTAGCCCAGCCATTAGGCCGTCGCCGGTTGTGGCATAGTCGCTCATGACGATATGGCCGGATTGTTCGCCACCAAGGTTGAAGCCGCCTTGCCGCATCCGTTCCACGACATAGCGATCCCCGACCGCCGTCCGCTCCAGCCGCAGGCCTTGCCCTTGCAGATGCCGCTCCAACCCGAGGTTTGACATGACCGTCGCCACCAAAGCACCGCCACGCAGCTGCTCGGCCCGAGCCCAAGCCCCGGCCAACAGGGCCATCAGTTGATCGCCATCGGCAACCTTGCCGTTTTCGTCAATCACTACGACCCGATCCGCGTCGCCATCGAGGCAGATACCCACATCCGCGCCATGCGACACAACGGTTTCCGCAGCCACGCGCGGCTTGGTTGAACCACATTCGAGATTGATGTTCTTGCCGTCCGGCGACACGCCCATCGGGATGACTTCGGCACCAAGCTCCCACAGGACCTCGGGCGCCGTGCGATGGGCTGCCCCATTGGCGCAGTCGATCACCACTTTCAAACCATCCAGACGCACATCGCGCGGAAGCGAGGATTTGACCCGCTCCCCATAACGGAACCGCGCGTCATCAACCCGACGGGCACGCCCGATATTCTGCGCCTTAGCGGAGTTGACGCCTTCTTCGATCAAACGCTCGATCTCAAGCTCGGCCTGATCTGAGAGTTTATATCCGTCAGGCCCGAAGAACTTGATGCCGTTATCTTCCGCCGGATTGTGGCTGGCCGAGATCATAACCCCCAGATCCGCACGCATGGATTGGGTCATCAGACCCACCGCAGGGGTCGGAACCGGACCCAACAGTAATACGTTCATACCGGTCGAAGTCAAACCCGCCGTCAGCGCGTTTTCCAGCATATAGCCGGACAGGCGCGTATCCTTGCCGATGACCACGCGGTGAACTCCGGTCGTGTCGCGCCGGAAATAGCGCCCGACCGCCGCACCTATGCGCAAGGCCATTTCTGCTGTCATCGGATGCGTATTGGCTGTGCCTCGCACACCGTCAGTTCCGAACAGCTTGCGCATAGTCGACTCTCCGTAAAATCTGCTTGTGACCGGATTAACGGACGGCAGCCCATAGGCGCAAGGCCTGAGCTGTCTCAGCCACGTCATGGACCCGAATGATCTGCACGCCCTGGGACAATCCGTCCAGAGCAACCGCGATTGACCCCGGCGCGCGCGCGGTTTTTCGCGGCTCCTGCCCGATGGAGCCGATAAAGCCCTTGCGCGAGACGCCCAGTAGAAGCGGGCAACCCAAACCGTGGAACAGGCTCAAGTTACGCAGCAGGGCCAGATTGTGATCCTCGGTCTTGCCGAAACCGATGCCCGGATCGACGATGATCAGATCCCGATTCAGGCCCAACGCCTCAAGCCGTTCGATCTGACCGGCCAGAAAATCGTAGACATCCAGCACCACGTTTTCATAGACCGGATTGTCCTGCATGGTCGCAGGATCGCCCTGCATATGCATGACACAGACCGGCGCGCCCAGCCCTGCGCAGAACGGCGCAAGTTCCGGGTCGTACGTGAAGCCCGAGACATCATTGACCAGCCCCGCCCCGGCCTCGCAGGCCGCTTTGGCCACAGCAGCTTTGCGTGTGTCGATTGAGATCAGGGCGTTTGTCTCAGACCGGATCGCTTCGATCACCGGGCGGGTCCGGGTGATCTCTTCGTCTGCTGGGACGAAATCTGCACCAGGACGTGTGGATTCTCCGCCGATATCCAGAATCGTGGCGCCGTGCGAGACCATCTCAATGGCCCCTGCCCGAGCGGCCTCAACCGAGCTGTGGATGCCACCGTCTGAGAAACTGTCAGGCGTTGCGTTCAGAATGCCCATGATATGTGGGCGTACCATATCCAAACCGGACAGGGCCGCGCGCGGACGGCTGAGGCGGTGTAGCACATCCGCGGGGATATCCGCTGCGGCTACGACCAGAGACGTTCCATCCCGCGCAAGCGCTTCGGCATGAGTGAACCAGAGCGATTGCCCGGCCAAAGGCATGGCGTCATCCGGACGAGCCGCACCGTGCTGTACCAGTGGTCGGTAGTAGCGGCTCACAATTGTGCCTGATCAATGGCCACAGCACGCAGCGGCGTTTTCGGCTCTTTCGGCAATGCGCCTCCGATCACCATCATCTCGCTGGCCTCAAAGGTGGCGGCAAACCATGCCGCCAGCGCGACCGCGTCGGATGGCGCGGCCGAGGGGCCGTCAACAGCATCCAGAACGATCTTTGACGGGGCCCAGACGCAAATCTGGCCGTTCTTCATCGCCCAGTCCAGCTCGGTCCGGGTCGACACAACCACGCAGCGATGATCGCACGCGGCCAGAACCCACGCGTTCTGTTCGATCGACAAAAGGTCGATGCGGCGCTGGGTCATAGCGTGACCCGTCTGCGGTACTGGAAGGTCAGAGGCCCCGACACACAGGATCAAGGGACGCTGACGGTTTTCCAACTGATCGATCCAGCCGGTCAGATTGTCCGACGCCATCGCCTCATTCGACAGATAAACAAGACGTGGATGAGGGCGTTCCTCTTCGACGACGTCGTGATGCACAGCGTCCTTGCCGCGCACGATCTCGACCCCAAGCGCACCGGGGCCACGATCAAGCTTTTCGATCCGGACAAAAACGCGAACCGCTTGCGGCTCCAGCAGGATACGTTCGGCCACACGTTCAGCCAGCGTTTCCAACAGGTTCAGACGCTCGGCCGCCAGTTCATAAGCAATCGCCTCGGTCACGCGGTCATAGGACAGGATACGATCCACATCGTCATCAATATCCGAGGTCAGCGGACGCACCTCAACCACGATATTGAAACAGATACGCTGGGTTGTGCCGCGTTCGGCCTGAAAGGCACCGATCTCAACCTCGACAGTATGATCACGCAGCGAGATGCGATCCAAAGGCCCTCTGGGCGAGGTCGCCTCGGACCGTTCAGAGGGGTGCGCAAAAGCGAGGCGGATTTCAGAACTCATGGGTCAGGCCTTCTTGGGCTCGGTGAAACTTTCGCCCAGTCTAGGCGTTTCGAGGGCCTATAGCATTCATACAAACGCCATTCCAACCGCTGATTTCGACGCTTTTTCTGCGTGCAATGGTATACGCTGCGCCTTGAATTCAAGACGCAGCGCTAGACCTGCCTCAGTTGCTCGCAGTGCGGTAATTGTGACGGTAGAAGATGTGAACACCAATCTTCGCCGTCTGTTTATAAACCCGCGCCCAGGACGGGCGAACCGCAGTGGTATGATAGTGGGTCGCCCCTTCGGTCAGCTCTTTGGCAACGCCATCCATCGCCGCGCGGGCGACTTTCGAGACACGCTCAAAGGCTTTCTTCTCGTGGATCACTTCCTTGCGGCCATCACATGTATAGGTGAACTGGCACTGGTACTTTTTACCGGTCCCCTGACGGATCACACCGCAAAGGCTGTCGGGAAAGCGGCTGCTCTTGACCCGGTTCAGGATAACCTCGGCCACTGCAAACTGACCGCGCACGCTTTCGCCGCGGGCTTCAAAATACAGCGCCTCTGACAGGCATTTCCAGCCTTCATCTCCGGACGCTTTGGGCTGTTGGTCCAGCCAATCCTTGGAATAGGACACTTTGATCGGTTCCACCACTTTGCGCGGCTGGAATAATTTCAGATAATCCCGAAAGCTCTGCCCCGGCAATTCACTGCGGGCAACCAGTTCTTTCTTATCGGCATCCGTAGCTTCCCTCTCAGCGTAGGACGCACTCGGCAGCACGGTTGCCGCCAATGTGGCAACAGCCATTATGTAACGTAGCATCAGATAACCTCGCACAGGCACTTCACGCGCCAAACCCTCCCCCGGCGGGCGCGACGAGGCATTTAGCGCAGTCTTGCGCAAAGGTCCAGATCAGAGGCAAATACAAGTGGAAATTCGCTCGTGGGGAAAAACAATTCCACCACAAGTTCGCTTATTGACCACTAATCATGGGGTTTGAGGCCGCTGTCAACCCCCAAGTCTGGACGAAATCGCCAGTTGAGCGGCAGCCAGCCGAGCGACCGGTACCCGGAACGGAGAGCAGGACACATAGTCAAAGCCAAGATCGCGGCAAATGGCGATTGATTCGGGGTTTCCGCCGTGTTCTCCGCAGACTGAAAGGGTCACATCGGGCTGTGCCGCGCGCCCCCTTTCAGACCCAAGCTTGAGCAATTCGCCAACCCCGTCCGCGTCCAAAACATGGAACGGGTCCTCTGTGAACACCCCCTGCCGGACATAGGCCGACATGAAACGCCCCGCGTCGTCGCGTGAAAGACCATAGGTCATCTGGGTCAGGTCGTTGGTTCCGAAGCTTAAAAACGCGGTGTTTGGTGCAATCTCTTCAGCACGCAGGCAGGCGCGTGGCGTTTCGACCATAACTCCGAGGCGGTATTCGAACTCCTGCCCCTTTTCCGCTGCGACAGCTGCTGCCACCGAGTCGATGCGGGACTTTACCAACTCAACCTCTCGCTTGGCCGAAACCAGAGGGATCATCACCTCGGGTACAACTGGCGCTCCGTTCTTGCGGGCCTCCAGCGTGGCTTCAAAGATCGCGCGGGCCTGCATGTCGTAGATTTCGGGCACCGTAACGCCCAGGCGAACCCCGCGCAGACCCAGCATCGGGTTGTATTCGGTCATTGCGGAGACACGACGCTCCACATCCGAGACAGGCAGATCCAGCGCTTCGGCCAGTTCGCGCTGGCCACCGCGGGTGGTGGGCAGGAATTCGTGCAGCGGCGGGTCAAACAGACGAATGCAGACCGGCTGCCCTTCCATGATACGGAAAAGCTGCACGAAATCGTCGCGCTGCATGGGCAGCAAACGCTCCAACACGGCAGCCCGGCCCGAGGAGGTCTGCGCAAAGATCATCTCGCGCATCACGATCAAGCGGCCGGGATCAAAGAACATGTGCTCGGTCCGGCACAGGCCGATGCCCTGCGCCTGAAAGTTCCGCGCGGTCTGCGCATCTGCAGGGGTATCGGCATTGGCGCGGATTTCGATGTCCCGCTCGGCATCCGCCCAGCCCATGAGAGTCTGGAAACAGTCGTCCAGTGCGGCCTCGAGCATCTCGGGCTGCCCCGCCAGAACCTGCCCCGAGCTTCCGTCGATCGTCAAAACGTCACCGGTCTTGAACACTCGCCCATCCGGGGTCGTCAGCATTTTCTTCTTGGTCTGGAACCGCATCTCTGACGCGCCGACAATGCAAGGCAGACCCAAACCACGCCCAATCACGGCGGCATGGCTGGTCATGCCGCCCTTTTCGGTCAGTACGGCAACCGCGGCATGCATGCCCCGCACATCCTCGGGCGAGGTTTCGCGGCGCACCAGAACACAGGCCTCGCCCCGCGCGGCGCTGGCTTGCGCCTCAGCGGCCGTAAACACGATCTTGCCGGTCGACGCCCCCGGACTTGCTCCAATCGCGGTGGTCAGTACATCTCGCTCTGCTTCAGGGTGGACCTGCCGGTGCAGCAGCTCGTTCAGTGCATGCGGGTCCACGCGCATCACCGCCTCTTGTGGGGGGATGATACCGTCTTCAGCCAAACGCACTGCAATCCGCATCGCCGCGCGCGAGGTTCGCTGAACACGTACACCGTCCAGAATATGCACCTTGCCGTTCTGGATCACGAATTCGACCTGCATTTCCTCGCGCAGCTTCTCGCGCATCAAAGCAGCCTGGGACTTTAGATCGGCAAATGCGTTGGGCGCCACTTCTTCCAGTGACGGCCCCCTCGGGTCTTTCTCAAGATACAGCGCCGAGACGTCTTCGCCCAACGCATCCCGCCCCTGGCTCTGGCTCAGGTATCGACCGGTGATCTGAGGCATACCGGTTGTCGGATCCACCAGTTGCAATACGCCCGAGCCGCATTCGCCCTGCCCAACGCCCGGGATCATCTCTTGGATGACCAGCCCTAGCCCGGCATCGGCAGGAGCCCCTTTGGCCTGACGCAACAGGCGCGCCGAGGTGCCATCCCATGCCCGCGCCATCGAGCGCAGAACGCCAATCAACTGCTCACCACGATCCTCGGGGAAAACCTCATCGGTCTCATCCTCATAGGCGTGCAGAGTGCGCTTCAGCCCCGCGACACCGTCCTCGTCGATCTCGTCGAACACATCCGCATCCAAACGCGCCACATGGATCGCGTAGCTTTGCACAAAGCGCAGATACATGGCTGCGGCAGGCTCATCGCCCATCGAGTTCGACAGCTCGGCAAACCGCGCTTCGTTCATGCCGATATTCAGAACCGCACCGGGACCGCCCCAATCGGGGTCCTCGGAACTGGGACGCACACACAACAAGGCCGTCGGTTCGAATTGCTCGAGGATTGCGGCCAGATCGGGGATTTGTCCTTCGGCGATGCGCTGCACCGCGTCAAAAGACAACGCGACCGTGCGCGGCACCGGCATCTCCAACCGGACCAGACGTTGTAGGCACTTTGCCCGCCCCCCATGGGTGTGCGGGGCAACGGGCGCGGTGGACGTGATGAGCGTGGTATGCGGATTATTCTGCACTGCGGCACCTTTTGGTTTCACCGCAGCATAGGCCCCTGCGCCCGTCACGCAAGGGTGATCTGGGCGCGCAAATCCGCGCGCCCGGAGCTTTAGCCTTCGATCTTGGTCAGATCGGCAACGCTGGAACAGACCGAGCGTATCTGACTGAGCAAGTTCAGACGGTTGCGGCGCAGGATGTCATTGTCAGTATTGACCTGCACATCCTCAAAAAACGCATCCACCGGCCCACGCAGGGCGGCCATGGCCGCCATGGCGGTCGGGAAATCCTCGGCCCTGAGCGCCGGATCAATCTGCGCCTGAGCGGCATCCAGCCCCGCGAACAGAGCCTTTTCGCTGTCGGTCTCGGCGAATTTCACATCCGCACCGTAGGAGTATTCGACCCCGTCCTTCTCTTCGGCCTGCGTCAGGATGTTGTTGGCCCGCTTGAACCCCTGCACGAGGTTTTCCCCATCCTCGGTCGCGATCACCGCGTTCAGTGCGCGGGCGCGTTTGACCAGCAGGTTGAGGTCATCATTGCCGTCCATCGCAATACAGGCGTCGATGACGTCGTGACGGATGCCCTCATCACGGAGGAAGACTTTAAGGCGGTCGTGGAAAAACGACAGAAGATCGTCAGATGCGTCTGGGACCTTTTTCTCAAGTTCAAGAAAAGCTGCCGCAGGCAAATCATCTACTCGATCTCTAACTGTCTGGAATGCAGCACCAAAGACACCTCGTTCTGCGATTTCTTCCAACAGATCAAGAACATTGGCTTCCGGCAGTGCCTCATTGATTGCGCTTTCTGCTCGTATCAGTTGGCTGTCAAAGAACCGATCCAAAGACAGCCGCAGATTGTTTTCGAGTATCAATCGAGTTACACCCAATGCGGCACGACGCAGAGCAAACGGGTCTTTCGAACCGGTCGGCTTCTCATCAATCGCCCAGAACCCGGTTAGCGTGTCCAGCTTGTCGGCCAGCGCCACGGTCACCGAAAGCGACGTGGTCGGCACGTCATCTGACGGGCCAAGCGGCGAGTAGTGGTCCTGTGCCACAGCGGCCACGGCGGCGTTCTCGCCCGCTGCTTCGATGTAATAGCGGCCCATAAGCCCCTGAAGTTCAGGGAATTCATACACCATTTCAGAGCTCAGATCGGCCTTGGCCAGACGTGCGGCTTTTTCGGCCTGATCGGCATCCGCTCCGATCATAGGCGCCAACTCGCGGGCAAGTGCGGCGATGCGCTCTATGCGTTCCGCCTGTGTGCCCAGCTTGTTGTGAAAGGTCACATTCTCCAGCGCGCGGGTCCATTGGGCGATGTCCGATTTGGCGATGCGCAGGTCGTTTTCCCAGAAGAACTTGGCATCCGCCAGACGGGCCGAAAGGACCTTCTGGTTCCCGGCCAGAATGGTCGCGCCATTGTCAGCAGTTTCGCGGTTGGCGACGGTGATGAAACGCTCGATCCGGCCGGTTTTGGGGTTCTTCACGGAAAAGAACTTCTGGTGCTCTTTCATCGAGGTCTGCAGCACCTCAGGCGGCAGGTCGAGGAATTCGTCGTCAATCTGCCCCATCAGCACCACGGGCCATTCGACCAGACCAGCGACCTCGGCCAGAAGGCCTTTGTCATCGACCACTTCCAGACCGGCGGCAAAACCCATGTTCTGGGCGTCGTTCCAGATATGCTCGGCGCGTTCCTCGGGCGACAGGACCACGAAGGCGCGTTTCAGCTTGGCGGCGTAATCCTCGAACGAGGTGACGGCAAAACGGTTCGGAGCCATGAACCGGTGGCCCTCAGTCGTGTCGCCAGAGGTGATGCCTTCGACCTCAAGCGGAACGATTTGCGCGCCCGCCTCATCGGTCAGAATGCACAGGATGGAGTGCAAAGGCCGCACCCACCGCATCGGGCCAGAGCCCCAGCGCATCGACTTGGGCCATGGGAAGTTGCGGATCGTGGCCTCAAGCACCTCGGCCACGATCTCGGCCGCCGGGCGGCCGGGCTTTTCGATCTGGGCGAAATAGACCGCACCTTTGGGGGTGTCGCGTTCCTCTAGCTGGTCGCGGGTCAGACCAGCGCCGCGCAGGAAGCCTTCGATCGCTTTGTCAGGTGCCCCGACCTTGGGGCCTTTGCGTTCCTCGCGGATCGTGGGGCTCTCAGACAGCAGCCCTTCGACTGCCAAAGTCAGGCGACGCGGCGTGGTCAGGGCAGCAGCAGAGGCATAGGTCAAACCGGCCTCAACCAGACCATCGGTGATCCGCTTTTTCAGGTCCTCACCCGCGCGGGTCTGCATACGCGCGGGGATCTCCTCGGAAAACAGTTCGATCAGCAGGTCGGGCATTTTCGGTCCTTAGAAATTTACGATCGTCTGGATGACGATGGCATTGGCGATATCCACAAAGAATGCGGATACAAGGGGCAGCACGATAAAGGCAATAGGCGATGGACCATATCGCTTGGTTACCGCCGTCATATTCGCAATAGCAGTGGGGGTTGCGCCCAAGGCGAAGCCTCCGAACCCCGCAGCCAGCACCGCGGCGCGGTAATTTGAGCCCATGACCGGAAACAGCACCCACAGCACGAAAACCACTGTGAACAGGGTCTGGCCGGACATGATGACGACGATGGCCATGCCGAGTTCGGCGATGGTCCAAAGCTGAAGGCTCATCAAGGACATGGCCAGAAACGCGCCCAAGGCAAATTCCGAGATCAACGCCAGAGACGGCGTGCGCGATACCGGTGGGGCCGACGGTGCCACTAAGGCGCGCACATTGGCGATGACGATTCCCATGATCAAACATGGCACGAACAGCGGCAGCTTGAGACCAGCAGCTGCGATCGCTTCGCCCAGAGAATAACCCGCAATGATCGCGAGGTTGAGATGCAGCAAAACGCGCATGATCGACACGTGGTCGATATCGAGCGCCCTGCCTTCTGTTTCGTCCGGCAATCCGACACTGGGCCCTTCGTCCGGACGGTCGGGGCTGAGATTGCGCCCTTCAACCAGCAACCGCGCAATCGGTCCACCGACCAGGGCGGCCAGAACCAAACCTAGCGTTGCAACGGCAACACCCAACTCGGTCGCGCTGTCCAACCCTGTCGCCCGCGCAACTTCGGGCGCCCATGCGATTGCCGTCCCGTGCCCGCCGATCAGCGCCGCCGAGCCGAATAGAACACCCGCCTGCGCCGGATAACCGAACATGGAAGCCCCAGCCGCACCGATCACGTTTTGCGCAACGATCGTCAAGAGGGTCAGGATCAAAAGCAAAAACAGCGGCTTGCCGCCCGAAATCAGATCCGACAGACGTGCATTCAATCCGATCCCGGCAAAAAATACGACCAGTAGAAAATCCCGCGTACCCAGCTCGAATGCGAGTTCAAGATCAAATATCAAATACAGCGCCAGAACGGCAAACGAAGCCAGCAACCCTCCGGTCACGGGTTCGGGGATGTTGAAATTGCGAAGTGCGGCGACGCGATCATTGATCCGTGCGCCAAGCAGGTAGACGGCAAAACCCAAGGTCGCCGTCAGAAACTCAGGGATTTCGACGACGTGCTGCATGGCGGTCTCCTTACTGCTGCGGTCTGGGAGGGCATTCCTCGCCCACCACGGTGCCATCATAGGCTTTTTCACCGCAATTGTTCAGGGAATGCCAGACAAAGCCCCGCCCATCTTCAGTGATCGCGACAATGCGGTCGACTCCGTAGTGGATATTCTTCGCGCTCATGTAGGCCTGCGCCTGCCCGGTTTTCAACGCTTCGGCCACGGCGGCCGCATCATAGCAATCAAACCAACCCGGAGCTGTCAGGGGCTCTGCATTCTCGACCGGCATGAAACCTAACAATTGTTCTTCGGAGAGGTCCGTGTTGAAACAGGCTCGATACCGGATCGGAGAGCTATCGGCATCAATCGCCTGAAAAGAAGAATAGGCAATCGGCTGGGGAGTTTCGCCATCCACAGGCAAAAGGGCGACGTCCTGTCCGGGCTTCGGTTCGACCTCATAGTAAAAGCCGTAGACTTGCAGGTAATACATGCCCGCCCCGGCCATCACAGCCGAAAGCCCCAGAATGATCGCAAGCAATTTTCCCGTCATTGTCTTAGGCTGCCTCTTTCAAGTTCCTGAAAAATCGGACAGGTTTCGGATGGAAACTGGAAACCACAAGGGTGTTTTCATGGAATCGACCCTCGCCGTTGGGTTCTTTGGTGCGCTGTTTGCGATCATGAACCCGATCACCAACCTGCCTGTGTTCCTGAGTGTTACGCAGGACCTGCCCCCTACGGATCAACGTAAAGTCGCAGTCAAAACCGCGCTCTACTGTTTGATCCTGGGCGGTGCGTTCGCGGCCATTGGCAGTCAGACGCTGAGCCTGTTCGGCATCAGCGTAGACCATCTGCGCGTCGCCGGAGGGTTGGTCGTGCTCATGATCGGCCTGAACATGCTGAACGGCAACGAAAGCACCTCGCATCACGGGACGGACGGAGAAAAAGAGGCCTATCCTGCGCCTGACACAGTCGCGTTCTACCCGCTGGCCTTTCCCATTCTGGTCGGTCCAGGCACGATCACAACCCTGATCCTGTACGCGCATCACGTCAACAAGCCGCTTGAAGCTGTTGTTTTCGCAGGTGTATTCCTGACCGTCGTCGCCTTGCTTCTGATTACGTTCTGGAATGCCCCATGGCTGTCCAAACGTCTTTCGAGCAACGCGCGTGTCATCATGAGCCGCTTCATGGGCATGATCCTTTCGGCCATCGCCATCGGCATGATTTCTGACGGCCTCAAGGCATTGCTGCCCGGATTGGCCTGAGCGCTGCATCAGGCCTCGTACCCGGCGGCCTCGGTCAGAACGAACGCATCCGCGCATTGCTTGGCCAGCGCCCGGACACGGCCGATATAGGCCTGGCGTTCAGTCACCGAGATCACCCCACGCGCGTCCAGCAGGTTGAAGATGTGGCTGGCCTTAATGCACTGATCATAGGCAGGGTGCGCCATCACGATGCGCTTGCCAGTTTTTGGATCATCATGCTGTTGCGCCAGAATGGTGGCGCATTCGGCCTCGGCCTCTTCGAAATGACGCAGCAGAACCTCGGTGTTGGCCACATCAAAGTTCCAGCGGGCGTATTCCTCTTCGGTCTGCTTGAAGATGTCACCGTATGTCAGCGGGCTTGGGGACTGAGGGTCGTTGAACGGCATATCCATCACATGGTCGATGCCCAATACATACATCGCCAAACGCTCTAGACCATAGGTCAGCTCGCCGGAGACTGGCGTGCAATCATGACCACCGACCTGCTGGAAATAGGTGAACTGGCTGACTTCCATACCGTCGCACCAGACCTCCCACCCTAGGCCCCAGGCGCCGAGGGTCGGGCTTTCCCAGTCGTCCTCGACAAAACGGATGTCGTGCAGCTCCATGTCGATGCCGATGGCCTCGAGGCTGCCCAGATACAGCTCTTGCAGGTCCGGCGGGCTGGGTTTGATCAGAACCTGATACTGATAGTAGTGCTGCAGGCGGTTCGGGTTCTCACCATAGCGCCCGTCCGTCGGACGGCGCGAAGGTTGAACATAGGCCGCGGCCCATGCCTTGGACCCCAGCGCGCGCAGGGTTGTCGCCGGGTGGAACGTCCCTGCCCCGACCTCCATGTCATAAGGCTGCAAAATCGCACAGCCTTTCGAGGCCCAATAGGTCTGAAGCCGCAGGATGATCTCCTGAAAAGAACGAGGTGCGCTGGACTGATCGGTCATGACATTCCCTTTGGGCGCGCCTGCGCCCGGTTCCGATGGGTTTGGCCCTTCCTATGCAAGGGGCCGAGGGGCGTCAACGGGCCAATAGGTCCCTGCTGTATCTGCGCTGCCACACCGCAAATTCCCCGCATTCTCGCCATGGCTTTCGCCACCCGAAATCGGGTATTCTGAGCAAAAGCATCAAAACTGCATAAACGGGCAGAAAATGACACGAGTATTTACGGCAATTTCATTGTTTCTTTTGGTCGGCCTGCGCGCCGCAACCGCCCAGCAAGATCAAGGTGTCTGGGTTCAGGTCGAGGCGCAGCCATCCCTGCGTGAGGCACAAGATCGTGCGCAGGACTACGCCCGCGCACTCCCTGACGTGAACGGTTTTCGCCTGGGCAGCGGTTGGTACGCCATTGTGATCGGCCCCTACCTGCGCAGCGACGCAGAACAGGTGCTGCGGGTTTACCGCGCCGAAGGACAAATTCCTCGCGACAGTTTCATCACTTTCTCTAATTCCTTGGGCCAGCAGTACTGGCCGATCGGGGCGAATGTGTTGAACCGGGGCACCGTTGCCCGGCCGGTCGAACCCGAACAGCCCACCATCGACACGCTGTCTGACGCAACCCCGCAGGTTTCGGATGAAACCCGCTCGCAGGCGTTGCAATCCGAACGTTTACTGACGTCGCAAGAACGCAAGGACCTGCAGACCGCACTTCAGGCTGCCGGGTTCTACAACTCGACCATCGACGGAGCCTTCGGCCAAGGTACGCGCCGGTCGATGGCCGACTGGCAGAGCTTCAACGGATATGAGGCGACCGGCGTTCTGACCACTGTTCAACGCGCCGCATTGATCGAGGACTATAACGCGCCGCTAATCAGCGTCGGAATGGCGCGATACACCGACGATCAGGCCGGGATCTCGGTCGATCTGCCGCTGGAGGCCATCGCCTTTGATCGCTATGAGGCCCCTTTTGCGCATTTCCAAAGCACCTCTGACCTGAACGCACAAGCGCTGCTGATCAGTCAGGAAGGCGGTAAATCCACCCTGCGCGCGCTTTATGAGGTAATGCAGTCGCTGGAAATCGTGCCACTGGTCGGCCCGCGAGAACTGCGAGGCGATCGCTTTACTCTGGAAGGGCGCGGCAAAGGCATCGTCTCTTACACCGAAGCGGCGCTGAAGGATGGCAAGATCAAAGGCTTCACGCTGGTCTGGCCCGACGGCGATGAAGCCCGCCGCGCCCGCGTTCTGGCCGCGATGAAGGCCAGTTTTGCTACCACGGATGCGGTTCTGGATTCCAGCGCAGGCGCAAATGCTGAGCAGCGCGTCGATCTTGTCTCGGGGCTTCAGGTTCGCAAACCGCGCCTGTCCCGTTCGGGCTTCTTTGCGGATGCGTCCGGCACTGTCCTAACTGTGTCTGAGGCCGCCGACAGCTGCAGCCGTGTCACGCTGGACGGCGATCAGGAGCTTCAAGTGGCCTGGACGGATGCCGATCTGGGTGTTTCCGTCCTGCGTCCGCGCAAGTCGCTTGCCCCGATCAACGTGGCCGAGTTCCGCACGGATCAACCGCGTATTCAGTCCGAGGTCGCGGTCTCAGGCTTCTCTTACGAAGGGGTTTTGGGCGCGCCAACGCTGACCTTCGGCCAAATCGCGGACGTGCGCGGCCTGAACGGTGAAGCCGGTGTGAAACGTCTTGCTCTAGCCGCTCAACCGGGCGATGCCGGTGGTCCGGTCTTTGACGACAGTGGCAGCGTTGTCGGTATGCTGCTGCCCACCCCGTCCGAGGGCCGCACCCTGCCCGGCTCGGTCAGTCTGGCGGTTTCGACCCAAGGGCTGAACGACGTCCTGACGCAAGCGGGCATCTCGGGCCAAGCGGCGCAAGAGACGGCTGAGATCTCACCCAATGAGCTGAGCCGCCGCGCCAATGGGATGACTGTTCTGGTGCATTGCTGGGACTAACAATATCCTAACACTGAAAAAGCCGCTGCGCATCCGCGCGGCGGCTTTCTTGTTGCCCGACTAAAGAATATCCGGCGTCACATAGATCAGTGTCGGCCCCGAGGCCTGAAACGCGGCTTTGACTGCCTCCTGCATCTCATCCAAAGTTTTGGGCGCACTGGACAGCGCCCCGAACGCCTCGGCCAGTTTACAGAAATCAGGATTACGCGCCACAACCGCGTTGGGCGCAATCTGGCTCCGGACCATGCTGTCCTCAATCTCTTTCAGCTTACCGTTGTCCCAGAGAATAATCGGTAGCGACAGGCCCAGTTCCACCGCCACGCCCAGCTCTTGCATCGTGTACTGGAACCCATAATCCCCGGCGATCACCGCCGTTGGCCGACCCCGTCGCGCCACCGCCCCGCCAATGCCAGCGGGCAACGCATAGCCCAAGGTGCCAAAGCCGGTCGGATGGTGCCAATGATGGGGATAGGCCATGTCCCAGACCTCTTTCGCGGCATAGGCGAATTGGGTCATGTCGGAATAGATCATGGTGTCGGCAGGCATCGCGGCGCGCAGCGCATCGGCGACGGGCACAATGCCCAGGCGCTCTGCATCGACCTCGGCCCGCCAGCGGGCGCGCGCCTCGGCGACTTCCTCATCTGTCCAGCCCGCCGCAGGTTTGGCGCTTTCGGTAACGGCCCACAGAGCACGGGCAAAGCTGGCACTGTCGGCCTGAATTTTGACAGCAGCGCGATGGCGGTCGGATAGGACCTCGGGGTCCAAGTCGACGCGGACCAGATGCGCCGAATGACCAAGCTCTTCCCGCCAGAGGTCAACCTCGCCCAGCTCGGCCCCAACAGCGATCACCAGATCGGCTGAGGCGATCACCTCGGCGCTGCCGGTCCGAGGCAGCATCGCCCCGAAATCCAAAGGATAGTTCGCCCCGACCATGCCGCGCCCTGCGTAGGTGGTGAAACAGGCTGCCCCCAGCTGAGTCAGGATTTGCCGCCATTCGTTCGATTTGCAGCCGCCGCCCAGAATGAACAAAGGCCGTTTGGAGATGTTCAGCAAGGACACAACCGGCGCGACGTCCGGGGCAAACACCTTGGGGCGCAGGGCCGGTTGGTTCGGAAATGGCGCGGGATCGGCAACGCCCTCAAGCTGAGCAATCGGCACCTGTATGTGCTTTGGCCTCGGACGCGAGAGTTCGAATTCCTCAAATGCCCGCTCAACCAGACCGTAGGCAGCCTGCGCAGTGTTCGCTTGCGCCGACCAATCCGCGACAGTGCCCGCCGCCCCTTGCTGGTCCTTCATCTGATGCAACTGACCGCGTTGCGCCTGCGTCTCATCCAGACAGGATGACAGCACCAGCATCGGGACCGAGTCGCTATAGGCCTGCCCCATCGGCGTCATGATGTTACACAGCCCCGGACCGGTGATGACATAGGCAACGCCCGGCTTGCCTGTCGCCCGCGCATAGCCATCGGCCATGAAACCCGCGCCCTGCTCGTGCCGAGCCAACACGTGTGTGATCCCGGCTTCTTCAATACCGCGGTACATTTCTTGGTTGTGGACGCCGGGAATGCCGAAAATCACATCCACGCCGCGATCCCTCAGCATATGGGAGATTTGCGCGCCAAGGGGTCTTTTCATCAGTCTCTCCAGAATTGGACGGTAAAGATTGCGTAGACGGCCAGCAACTCGAGCCGACCAACCAGCATGCCTGCGGTCAACAGCCATTTTGCGGTGTCGTTCAGGCCGGCGAAATTGCCCGCCGGGCCAATCTGACTCCCCAGCCCCGGCCCGACATTGGCCAGCGCCGTTGCGGCACCCGAAACGGATGTGATGAAATCCAGTCCGGTCAGCGCCAGCGCCCAGGACAAAATCCCCATCGACAGGACGAAGAACATGAAAAAGCTCATGACCGAGGTCAGAACGTCACGACTGACGGGGCGCCCGTCATAGAGCGGTACGAACACCCCATGCGGCGACCGGATGCGCCGGATTTGCGTTTTGATCGATGCAAACAGAAGCTGATAGCGGAACACCTTGATCGAACAGGCGGTCGATCCGGCGCAGCCTCCGATCAGGCCGATCAGGAAGAACAGCATGATCGGGAAGCTGCCCCAGAGCATGTAGTCGACACTTGCATAACCGGTGCCCGAGATGATCGAGGTGATATTGAACAGCGACTCGCGCAGGGCTCTTTCCCAATGGTGCGGAAAGACCGAGGTCAGAAACACCGACATCACGACGACCAGTACCAGAATGGTTGCCAGAAAGGCGCGGATTTGACTGTCCTGCCAAAGCGACGAGGTGTTGCCATTGGCCAGTTGCACATAGCGCACGAAAGGCAGCGCTGCGAGGATCATGAAGACCGAGGCCGCGTATTCTGCCGGGCCACTGAAGGTTGCAAACGAGCTGTCGTAGTTCGAAAATCCGCCCGTTGCGATGGTGGTCATGGCGTGGACCGTCGCATCAAAGAATCCCATTCCGACGGCCGCATAGACAAGGCCGCAGGCCAGTGTCAGGAACACGTAGATCAGCGAGATTTGGCCCGCGATCTCCTGCGCGCGAGGAAGGATTTTCCCCATGGTTTCAAACCCTTCCGAGCGGAAGATTTGCATACCACCGACCCGCAGCTCGGGCAGGAACACCATGGCGACAACGATGATCCCAATGCCGCCCAGCCATTGCAGGATACCGCGCCATAGCAGCAGGCCCTGCGGCAGATCATCCAACCCCGAGATCACAGTCGATCCGGTGGTGGTCAGGCCCGACATCGCCTCGAAATACGCATCGACAAAGCGCAGTTCGGTCTCGCCAAACAGAAACGGGATAGCCCCGAACACCGGCAGCGCGACCCAGACGCCCGAGGTCAGCAAAAAGGTCTGACGGATGGTCAGACCTTCTCCTACGCCATTGGCGCAGCTCAACGCAAGGACAACGCCGGTCAGAACGGTGATGATCGCGCTTTCAAGAAAGACATGCCACTCGCCCCGCCCCTCGATCATGTCGGCAAGCATAGGCAGCAGCATGGTCGCCCCCAGAATGGCGACCAGCATGCCAATCACATATCCGACCGGGCGAAGATCCATCATGACGCGCAGCGTTGGCGCGCCAGCCCGACCGTGTCAAGCAGATGACCCCGATTACTCGTCGGTTTTCGCAGCAACCTTTGGCATCGCGGGCGGTTTAGATGGCGCACGTGTCTTGCGAGGGGCCGGTTTAGGGGCCTCTGTGGTCGCTGCAGCCGCTTTGGCCGGTGCCGCACTTGGTCTCTTTGCTGCGGGTTTTGGCGCAGTCTTGGGGGCCGCCGGAGTTTTGGCCGGTGCCGCTTTTTTAGCCACGGTCTTTGCCGGAGTTGCCTTAGCCGCAAGCTTAGGTGTTGCGGGCGCAGCGGCAGCCTTGGCTGCAGGTTTGGATGTCGCCGGTGTAGGCGCTGCCTTGGCCGCTGGTTTTGTCTTTGCTGTTGCCGGGGTCGTCTTAGCAGCCGGTTTGGGCTTTGCCGCCGCCGGCGCAGCCTTAGCCGCCGGTTTAGGCGTCGCGGGTGCGGGGGCAACTTTGGCGGCTGCGGGTTTTGCCGCCGGGCGCGGTTTGGCGGTGAATTTTGCAACCGGCTCGGCCTTGGGCTTCGATGCGGCGGGTTTGGATTGTACTTTCTTGGCAGTCGAGGCCCGCTTGGCCGGAGCAGGTTTTGCAGCCGGTTTGGCAACAGGTTTGGGGGCAGCAACACGTTTTGCTGCAGGTTTGGCCGGGGCCGGTTCCGAGGCTGTATTGCGCAGCGCGTGCAAGGGTGCCATCGGCAGTTCCATGGCCGACCGGGCCATGATCTGCATAATCTTCATCTGGCTGACCACGGCGTATCCAGCCACGCGCATTGCAGCCGCCTGCAGCTCCAACGGTTGGGAAATTGGGTTCATGACATGTCTCTCCTGTAAATGCGATGCAGCCGGAACACTGAGAGAGGGATGCCCAGTCCGCGCCGATCACTCGGGCGGTTGACGGGGTCTTGCAGTCCAAGGCGTCGCACGTCTCGGCTTCCTTCCGGGGGCGGCACACCCGTATAGACGGGCAAGCGGCAGCTGCATTCCCTGCCTTCATAGCCCATTTACTGCGCAGACGCAGCAAATTTCGCTGCATTGCGGCGAAAAAGCGCTGTTTTCGAAAAGACGCGGCTAAATTTTCCGCATCTCCGGAGGGTTAGCCCACGTGGAATAAGGTCGTGAACAGACGCGGATCAAGGCTGGAGGCCGCAAATGTGGGCCCTTCCGTCAGGATCGAGACCGCATCATGGCTGTGCAGGCTCTCCTGATGGCTGGCAATCACGCGGAAATCACCCACGTGATGATCAGCCAGCAATTCGGCACAGAACAGGCGCGCAGCGTCTTCAACGAAGATCGGATTGGCCGCGTTCAACTCGGCAAAAGCCTGTTCATCCTCGCGTTTGACCATGACCTGCGTTTCCGTCGGAACCGCACGGCGGCACAGCTCGATCAGATCTTCGAACCACAGGCAATCGGCGTCGCAATCCACCAGTACCGAAATCCGCGCGACCGAGCGCTGCGAGTGCGGCGTCGCCAACTGTCCGCGCTGCGACCGGGCATGCTCGCTCAATTCCAGCGAGCAGGGGCAAGTCGAGGAATAGACATAGTCCAGATGCATGATCTTCTGGCGCACACCGTTCTGTTCGATCAGCTCCAGCGCGATGTCGTAATACTGGTAGCCCTCCAGCCCAGAGCGCAGGCTTTTCACCTTGGCCGGATAGGAAAAGCGCATCTGCAGACGCGCATCGAAACTGTCGAGGTCGGTAAGATAGTCGCTCAGCGCCGCTTCCATCACCTCAAAGCTGAAGGTCCGCTCGGCGTGTTTATAGAAGGACCGCATGATACGGGACATGTTGATGCCCTTCTTCTCGGCCTCAAGGCTCACCGTGCCAGTGACTGAAGTCTCAAGCGTCAGGTCGTCCCCATCTTTGCGGTGAAAACGGATCGGCAGGCGAAAGTTAGAGATGCCCACGTGCTGAATCTGCTGCTTGGCGCCCCGTATCAAGCTGGACGGGCCGTTTTGAAGGTCGGGCAATGTGGCCCGGTACGCCTCATCCGCGACAAAACCTTCGGGATATTCACGTGACATGGGCGGATAGTTCAACGCCGACATGCCGGGCACGAGCCGCACCAAGGAAGGGTCCAACTGGCTAATCTCGGCCGCAGGTGCGGTCTTGGCCCATTGCCGCAGCAATTTCAGCGCTTCTGCGGCCTGTTCCCTGTTGGGGGCGTCGTCGATGTCACGGGGGTGAACATTCATAGGCTGAGGTTCCTCGGTTGGCCGTCGAAATTAAAACGGCTGAAGTTCAGTATCCAGTTTAACCCGATACGGGCCAATTAACAGGATGGATCGAAAAAACCCAGCGTAAATCCGGCATTCTGCGCGCGCCAGCGACACAGTTTACGCCAACCTCGGTGGATCAGAGAGGCAGGTTGCACCACCTCTCTGCCTGTAGCGTCACCAGTTTGAGGCGTTATCTACTTCCCCTGCGAAACGTCCAATGCGTGCTGGATATCGGCCAACAGATCGTTTGCATCCTCAAGACCAATGGACAGGCGGATCAGACCGGGTGTGATACCCAGCTCATCTTTCTGTTCATCGCTCAGACGCTGATGGGTTGTGGTTGCCGGATGGGTCGCGATGGATTTCGCATCCCCCAGATTGTTCGAGATTACCGGGATCGTCAGCGCATTCAGAAACGCAAAGGCGGCGTCCTTGCCGCCCTTGATGTCCAACGACAGCACGGTTCCGCCCTTGCCCCCCAACTGCGTCTGCACCAGAGCATTCTGCGCATGGGTTTTCAGACCCGGATACAGCGTCCGCTCCAGCGCCGAGTGACCTTCCAGCGCCTCTGCCACAGACTGCGCCGTTGCGGCCTGCGCGTTGACCCGTAGGGCCATCGTCTCGAGTCCCTTCAGCATGATCCAAGCGCTGAACGGGCTAAGTGCTCCGCCGGTATGCTTCATGTAGGGTTCGACCGTGCCTCGGATGAACTCCTTGGTGCCCAGGATCACACCACCCAGCGCCCGGCCCTGCCCGTCGATATGTTTGGTCGCCGAATAGATCACCACATCCGCGCCCTGTTCGACCGCGCGCGAGAACACCGGGGTCGAGAACACGTTGTCCACCAGAACCAAAGCTCCGACCGAATGGGCCAATTCCGCAACGGCAGCAATGTCGATCACCTCAAGCGTCGGGTTCGACATGGATTCGAAGAACACGGCCTTTGTGTCCGGGCGGATCGCCGCCTCCCACTGGTCAAGATCGGTGCCATCGACAAACGTCACCTCGACACCATAGCGGGTCAGGATGTTTTCCAGAATGAACAGACACGACCCGAACAGCGCCTTGGCCGAGACCACATGGTCCCCCGCTTTCAGCATCGAGGTCAACGCACCATTGACAGCTGCCATGCCGGACGCTGTGGCAAACGCATCCTCGGACCCTTCCAGCGCCGCGATACGCTGTTCGAACATCGACACTGTCGGGTTGCCATAGCGGGCATAGATGAACTCATCCGGGCCACATTCCAGGAACCGGGCCTCGGCCTGCTCGGCAGTGTCGTATACGAAGCCCTGGGTTAGGAAAATCGCTTCGCTCACCTCGTTGTACTGACTGCGACGGATGCCGCCATGGACGGCTTGGGTGCGTTTGGTCCAGTTCTCGCTCATGTCATTCCTTTCGGCCTCGCTCCCCGAGGCGCATCAAAAAAACCCCAGACGCGGTCAAGCGAAAGGGGCCTTTCATCCTGACCTTT
This sequence comes from Ruegeria sp. CL3, assembly GCF_056536505.1. NCBI lineage: Bacteria > Pseudomonadati > Pseudomonadota > Alphaproteobacteria > Rhodobacterales > Roseobacteraceae > Ruegeria > Ruegeria sp. CL3. Next base: position 202,088 of record NZ_JBQFPT010000003.1, read on the forward strand.
TAGCGGTGTTGTTTAGCGTGGCCCGCAATCCGGTTACAAATCGCCACGTGGTGTTGTTGCCCTTACGCCGCAGTTGCGAATTCGTCAAGCCCGACGCCTGCGACGTCACGGTTCTGTAATCGTTCATTCACGGAAACGTCATAGCGTCATGACAAAGCGGCACCACAACATTTTGTATGAGGCAGAGCTATGCCAGTAATCAGGATCAACGCTGTAAACGGACGTGCTGAGTTGCATGGTAGTTCCCGACCCCTGATCGGGGCTGTGCAAGAGGCCCAGCAATCCGACGGGCCAGTCATTGTCATGACCCACGGATACAAGTATCGGCCCGACGATGCCGGTGCCTGCCCACACAGGCATATTCTGTCGCTGCATCCCAAGGCGATTCCCTGGTACAGCCCCAGCTGGCCGCAACATCTGGGCTTTGGTAGCGGGTTTGAGGACGAAGGTCTTGCCGTTGCCGTTGGATGGGACGCGCGGGGCCCGCTTTGGTCAGCGCAGCGTCGTGCCGTTGAGGCGGGTAAGGTACTGGCTGATGTCATTCGTCAAGTGCATCATTCGAACCCAAAGCGTCCGATCCATTTCATCGGCCATTCTATGGGTATCGAACTGGCGCTGGAGGCTCTGCATCACATTCCACCGGGCGCGCTCAGCCGGATCATTTCTCTCACCGGGGCTGCCTATCAATCCCGCGCCGTGGCGGCCCTGACCACACCTGCCGGTCACGCGGCTGAGTTCATCAACATCATCAGCCGCGAGAACGATCTATTCGACTTTCTTTATGAAACCTTCATCCAGCCACCCTGTCGTGGCGATGTCAGCATTGGCGCGGGCCTGACGGCACCAAACTCGGTCACATTGCAGATCGATTGCCCGGACACGGTGGATCACCTGTCGGCGCTGATCTTCCCGCTCGCTGCGCCCGACCGGCGTATCTGCCATTGGTCCAGCTACACGCGTCCCGGCGTGCTGCGCGTCTACAACGCCTTGCTGCGCGACCCCGAGCGCCTCTGCCTGCAAAGGCTCAAACGCGGTATCCCCGAAAAACCGCACAGGCGCTGGTCACGGTTTTTTGCCCTACCCCGCCCACAGGGCCTCTTGCCGTTTGCTCAGAAAGCTTCATGATCCCGTCAGCTTGAGGAGACATCATGATCGACCTGTATTTCTGGCCAACCCCAAACGGTTGGAAAGCCTCCATCGCCCTGGAAGAGATGGAGCTGCCCTACACCACGCATCTGATCAATATCGGCAAGGGTGACCAGTTCGAACCGGAGTTCCTTAAGATCTCGCCCAATAACCGCATGCCCGCTATCGTCGATCCGGACGGCCCCGATGGTACGCCGATCACGGTTTTCGAAAGCGGCGCGATCCTGATGTATCTGGCACGCAAGTCCGGTCGGTTTTACGGCGCGACCGAACGGGACAGGGTTGCGGTAGAAGAGTGGCTGATGTGGCAGATGGGCGGCGTTGGCCCGATGGCGGGTCAGGCGCATCACTTCCTGAAATATGCTCCCAACCTAGAGCCTCCGCAGGACCTGCCCTACGCCAAAGACCGCTACCGGACCGAAGTCGCCCGGCTCTACGGCGTGCTGGATCGGCGTCTGGCCGAAAACGAGTATGTTGCGGGTGATTTTTACTCGATCGCCGATATATCTATCTGGGGTTGGGCGAGCCTTTGGGAGGGTCAGCAGCAGGTTCTGGACGACAAGCCTCACTTCACCCGCTGGCTAGAGGCTGTGAGCGCCCGCCCGGGCGTGCAAGCCGGACGCGCCTTGTATGCAGAGCTGCGTGGGGATCACAGCAGCAAGCAAGCGCAGAGTGTTCTGTTCAAGCGATAGCTGAGGCCAGTTCGCCAACATTCGAAGCCTACGCGAAAACGTCGGCCATGTTGCGAACAACCGGTTTCTGACGCGCCACGATAAGAGCGATACTTGTCAGCCCAAACACAATGAACGGCGTCATCAACACGTTTTCAACCCACGGATAAACTGCATCCCGCTGTGACAAGTCCTCGAACAGACGAGTATGAAACAAAAAGGCCCGAGTTGTTAGCTTGGTGGCGAAAAGCGCGGACATTGCGACGCAGAACTGCAATGCGATGTTCCAAAGACTGATCGGCTTTTCGAAATTCCTCACGCTGAGTTTCGACGTGCCAAGCAGAGTCGCGAATATCCACATTACGATACAAACTCCGACCGTGGTGGTCGTCGTCGGACTATTCAGGAATATAACCGACCCCAGAATTGTGCCAGCGATGACAAAGGCAAATACACACGCAATCAACCGGGCGGAATAGTGCACTTTTCGCAGCGTTCTGAACTGACCCCAAGGATCTTCATCACCCCCTGGCCAAATTGCACGAAAGGCCCCCAATACAGCAAGGCAACAGTACGAAGCGGCACACCCCAAAATGAAAAACGGCGCGATGTCGTTGGGCGCGACCCAAGAGATCAACGGGGCATCAAGGACGATAAATCCACTCAATATGACCAGAGCGGCGCCGCACAGGCATATCACGGCGTGAAACAGAACATATCCAACTGTACCGGGCGCAACCACGTGCTCCATCAGTCTCGGCACGGCTAAAAATGCCAGAATGAATGTCAGACCCGCAACGGGAAAATAGGCCTGAACGTCCAAATCAGTTCTGATGTTTCTATCAAGCTGCTGTATGAAAAACGAAATGGACAGGGCGATCACAATCAGAGTGGTCACTACGGCAAATCTCAACAACAAACGATGCGTGTGGAAAATAAATGAACTCATAGCTGCCGCGTAGTCAGGGAATTGGGCGAAACTAAGACCTTACGCTTTCTTTGAGCGCGACTAGTGGCGGTCGAATGGCAAGCATATAAGAATTGGAATTTTCAGGCCAACGCCCCCTCTCCCCGCACCAGCACATCCAGCATTCCCGAGATATCCTCGATCTCTTCCGCAATTACATGGATCACGGCGTCGGCCTTCTGCATTCGGCCCGTGACCCTCAGCAACCGTCCCGAGATCACCGCGCGGCGGAATTGTTCGTAGATCTTGCGCCAGACCACGATGTTCACGATCCCCGTCTCATCCTCAAGCGTCAGAAAGATCACCCCTTTGGCGGTTCCGGGCCGCTGCCGCAGGATCACCAGACCCGCCACCGCCACCCGCGCGCCTTCGGGTGGCTGATCCAGCCGGTTGGCGGGCAAACAGGCAGGTGGGCGGGGCCAGGTTCGGTTTGAAACATCAGGACAAGTCGCGGCAACAAGCATGAGAACAAAAATAGAACAATTGCGCAGAAAGTCCAGACGCGGCGCACAGAGTCGCAAATGAGGCTAGAAAGACCTAAATGCCTTGATTAAGGAAGAATTCGAACATCGCAAAAGGAAGACGCAAGCCATGGCAAAGATCACCTATGTCGAGCATAGCGGTACTGAACATACAGTCGACGTCGCCAATGGGCTGACCGTTATGGAAGGGGCCCGAGACAACAACATTCCCGGCATCGAGGCCGATTGCGGCGGCGCTTGCGCCTGCTCGACCTGCCACGTCTACATCCACCCCGACTGGGTTGAGAAAATCCCCGCCAAGGACGACATGGAAGAAGACATGCTGGACTTTGCCTATGAGCCCGATCCCGCCCGCTCGCGCCTGACCTGCCAAATCAAGGTCACGGACGCATTGGACGGTCTGGTCGTGCAAATGCCGGAAAAACAGATCTGATGCATTCCAAAGCGCCGCGTCCCCCCGTCTGCCCTTGGCACCATCGGAAACGCGGCGCGACATTGATGTTGTGCCTGTGGTTGGCGGGCGCGGGCTCTGCCGCGGCATCGGAGGATATCATCGAAGCCCGATATACCGAACCTACGACACGCTACGCCCATGGCGTGTTGGGTGATGACGTGGAATACGGCGCATTGGAACTCCGGGTCGAAACGCGCGGTTCAGACAACGTGCAAACGTTGCGGACGATACGCCTGCCCCAAGGTCGGGTTTTCGAAGACCTTTCTCCGCGACTGGTGGACATGGACTCGGACGGAAAGCCCGAAGTAGTCGTGGTCGAGTCCCACGCTCAACTTGGCGCACAACTTGCAATCTACGACGCAAGCGGCACAAAAATCGCTGCCACCCCGCATATAGGAACCCGCTTCCGCTGGCTCGCCCCGATCGGAGCCGCCGATCTGGATGGTGATGGCTATACCGAGATCGCTTATATCGACCGCCCTCACCTCGCCAAAACCCTTCGCATCTGGCGCTACAAAGATGGCGCGTTGGCCGAGATCGCCTCTTTGCCCAGCTTGACCAACCATCGCATCGGCGAAGACTATATCTCTGGCGGCCTGCGTGACTGCGGCGAGACGCCAGAACTGATCACGGCCAGCGCCGACTGGACGCGCATCATCAGCGTCACCTACAACAGTGGATGGACCACGTCAGACCTCGGCCCCTTCACAGGCCGCCAAAGCCTGAACCAAGCCTTAGCGTGCTGATCCGCTCTTCATCTGGCTAAAAGTATCCCGGAGGAGAGGCCGCAGGCCGAGGGGGCAAAGCCCCCTGACCCACATCAAAGTCAAAGCGCCCGCCACCCAATATCGCGGCGATAAAAGCCCTCGGGCCAATCCACCCCGTCAACCATGGCATAGGCCCGATCTCGCGCTTCTTGCAACGTTGCGCCGCGGGCGGTGACGTTCAGAACACGTCCGCCAACCGCTTGTATCTGCCCCTCAACAGCCTTTGTCCCCGCGTGGAACACCATGTTGCTGCTGTCTTCAGGAAGGTTGTCCAAACCTTTGATAACAGAACCTTTCTTATAAGAACCCGGATACCCGTTGGCTGCCATAACGATGGTCATCGCATGATCATCGGCCCAGTTCACCCGCGTCTCGTTCAATCGCCCTTCGGCCGCGGCATGCATAAGGTCCATCGCCTGTGCCCCAAGACGCATCATCAAAACCTGACATTCGGGATCACCAAACCGGACGTTGTATTCCACCAAACGCGGCTGCCCATCCTTGATCATCAAACCGGCATAGAGAACCCCCTGGAACGGCGCGCCACGGCGCTTCATCTCGGCCATGGTTGGGCGGATGATTTCATCCATCGCGCGCGCCTCAATCTCGGCGCTCAGAACCGGAGCCGGGGAGTAAGCCCCCATGCCGCCCGTGTTCAGACCCGTATCCCCCTCTCCCACACGCTTGTGATCCTGCGCGGTGCCGATGGACAGGATATTCTCTCCATCGCACAGCACAAACAACGAGGCCTCTTCGCCATCCATAAACTCTTCGATGACAACCTCGGCACCCGCCCCACCAAAAGCTCCGCCAAACATGTCGTCAATTGCGTCCAGAGCGGTCTGCTCGTCCATCGCCACAATCACGCCCTTGCCAGCCGCCAGACCATCAGCCTTGACCACGATCGGAGCGCCCTGCTCTTTAATGTAAGCCTTGGCGGGCGCGGCTTCGGTGAACCGTGCATAGGCGGCGGTAGGCGCGCCAGATGCATCGCAAACCTCTTTGGTGAAGCTCTTCGAGGCTTCCAACCGTGCCGCTTCGGCAGAGGGGCCAAACACCAGCACTCCGGCTTCACGCAAGCGGTCGGCCACGCCAGCGGCCAGAGGGGCCTCGGGGCCGACGATCACGAAATCAATCGCGTTGGCTTCGGCGAAATTGACCACCGCACCGCCATTCTCGATATCCAGCGACGCGCATTCGGCGATCTGGGCGATCCCGGCATTGCCCGGCGCAACAATCAGACGGTCGCATTTGGGGTTCTGCATCACCGCCCAAGCGAGGCTGTGTTCACGCCCACCGCTGCCGAGAATAAGAATGTTCATAAGGTCGTCTCCGATCTGCTTGGCCTCGCCTGCGCGGCGTTCTAAGCTGGCACGGCATTTGACACAAGGCGCTGAAATGTCCGACCTGCTTGACGACCCAATTCCCGGCCAAAACACTCCCGAATACTCAGTTTCCGAGATTTCTGGCGAGGTGAAGCGCACGCTAGAGGGCTCGTTCGGGCGAATCCGTGTACGCGGCGAGGTCGGTCGCGTGTTCAAGGCGCGCTCGGGTCATTTGTATTACGACATCAAGGATGATCGGAACGTTCTGGCCTGCACCACCTGGAAGGGTCAGATTTCCGGCCTGTCCGTTGTTCCCGAAGAAGGGTTGGAGGTCGTCGTCACCGGTCGCCTCACAGCATTCGGCGCGCAATCCAAATACAACATGAATGTTGATGAGGTCGCAGTCGCTGGCCAAGGCGCGCTGATGGCGCTGCTGGAAAAGCGTAAGAAGCAGTTGGAGGCAGAAGGGCTGTTTGCGTCCGAGCATAAGAAACCGCTGCCCTATCTGCCCCAGATCATCGGTGTCGTGACCTCTCCGTCCGGAGCAGTGATCCGCGATATCCTGCATCGGCTGCGCGACCGGTTTCCCCGCAAGGTTCTGATCTGGCCCGTCGCTGTTCAGGGTGCAAATTGCGCACCCGAAGTGACCCGCGCCATCGAAGGTTTCAACGCGTTGACACCAGGTGGAGCATTGCCGCGCCCCGATCTGATCATCGTTGCACGCGGAGGCGGCTCGATCGAAGATTTGTGGGGGTTTAATGAAGAAAACGTAGCCCGCGCGGCGGCAGCATCAGAGATCCCGCTGATCTCAGCCGTGGGGCACGAGACGGACACGACGCTGATCGACTTTGTCTCCGACCGCCGCGCGCCTACGCCAACGGCCGCTGCCGAATTGGCCGTCCCCGTGCGGATGGAGTTGATGGCCTGGACCAACGAACAAGGCGCGCGCCTTTCGCGGGCTGCGAGCGATGCGGTTCAGCGCCGCGCGCAACGCCTGCGTGACGTGTCGCGTGCGCTTCCACGTCCGGACAGCTTGTTGAACTCTCCACGACAACGCCTTGATCTGATTGCAGAACGCTTGACACCCGCACTGAATCGCGGGGTGCAAAACCGCCGCCTGCAACTGGTCGAGATGTCGGCGCATCTGCGCCCTTCAACGCTACGCAGCGTAGTCTCCTCCCGCCAGGAACATCTACGTAACCTGTCTTCGCGCCTCTCCCTCCGCCCGATCCAGCGCGAGATTGAACAACAGCGCCAGGCCACGGCCCGACTGGCTGAGAAGCTGGACGCGACCCAATCCGCCCGACTGGAGCGCCTGCGCCAGCAACTGAGCGCGACCGACCGCCTACGCGAAACGCTCAGCTACAAGGCAACGCTGGCGCGGGGCTATGCGGTTGTCCGCGCCGAGGGCGATGTCGTGACCACCAAGGCGCAGGCTGGCAAACATGCGGTGCTTGAGATCGAATTCTCGGACGGTCGCCTGACGACCGGCTCCGCTGGCCGCCCTACTGCGAAAAAAACCAAACCCGACGCGCCGGATCAGGGATCGCTGTTCTAGCGGTTAAACCCCGACTTCAGGCCCCAGGCACACCATCTCTTCCCCGAGGTCTTCCGCCTCGTAGAGTTCAGTGGCCTGTGGGTCACCCTCGAACTGCGCGATCAGCCCACCGCCCGAGCGAGTGAATACCCAGCATTGCGGGTCCAGCCGGTCCTCGTAGACGAAACAGATCTGATCCTCGCGCTGATACCAGACGCCCTCTTTGCACTGGCCATCCAGAAACGACCAGATCACGCGGCGGTTCGGCAAGTATCGTTCAACACCGTAAACCTGCCCTTCAAAACCATAAAACAAGGTTTTGCCCTGCGTGTACTCATCGAACTCGGCCCCGGACAACGCCGTTTGCGCGCCCGCCGTCTGCGCCGACAGCGCCAATAGAATCACAAGATGCCTCAACATGAGGCCATAGTGTCAGATGCGGGCGGGCATGGCCAATCACCACGCCGGTATTCGCCTGCCCCAACGTCATTATTGTGCCGCGTGCCACCGCAAAGAACAGTGGTCCCGAATACGACAGAGGGGACCGATGTGACACACCTGCTATTCTGGCTCGCCGCCGCGTGCGCCTTGGCCTATTTACCGCTGTCCCCGGGCCCGGCAAGTTTGCTCCGCACCGTTCTGAAAACCGCGTCGGTTGCTGTGCTGGCCCTCGTCGCCCTCCTCAGCGGAGGCGCGACCTTGCTGGTTGTCGCATTGGGCCTCTGCGCGGTTGGGGATGCTCTGCTGTCGCGAGAGTCAGACACCACCTTCATGGCAGGGATCGGCGCGTTTGCCGCGGGGCATATCGCTTACATCGCGCTGTTCCTAACGCACCCCAGCAGCAACTTTGACCTCATTCTGGAACGGCCGGGATATTTCTGGTCACTCCTCATTCTGGGGATCGTTGCCGCCACTTTGCTCGCCCCGCGCGCTGGAGAGCTGAAACTCCCGGTTCTGATCTACATCCCGATCATCCTTGGCATGGGCGTCGCAGTTCTGTCTTTGCCCGATACCGGAATGCTGCGTTGGGCCTTACCTGCGGCACTGGCATTCATCGCCTCAGACCTCGTGCTTGCAACCGAGAAGTTTCTACTGCCTCAAGACCACCCGGCGCTGAAGCTGACGCCCTATCTGGTCTGGCCTCTTTATTGGGCTGCGCAGGCTGGACTACTGATCGCTTTCACCTGACCCTTTGCAACTCCGGCAAATCCACATTAGGTGGAGGGGAACACCTGCGGAGACCGAAAATGGCGTTTTTTTCAAAGCTGAAGGACAAGCTGTTCAAATCCTCATCTCGTCTTGAGGAAGGGCTGGACGCCATTGTCGAAGACGGAGGCGAAGAAACCACCGCACCAGAGCCGGTGGCGCAGACGCCTGAACCCGCCCCGCAGCCGCAGCCGCAGCCGCAGCCGCAGGAAGCTGCTCAGCAACCCGAGACTGGGCAAGAAGATCAGCCCGCATCCGGCGGTTTGCTGGGTCGCCTGTTCAGCCGTACGGAAACCAAGGCCGAAATCCGCCGGACCCTGGATGACGATATGCTTGAACAGCTCGAGGAGCTGCTTATCGCCTCGGATATGGGCGTCGACACCGCCCTACGCGTTACCTCGAACATGGCCGAGGGGCGTTTTGGCCGCAAACTCTCGTCCCGCGAAATCAAGCAACTGCTGGCGCAGGAAGTGGCCCGCGTGATGGAACCGGTCGCCCGCCCCCTGCCAATCTACCCCAAACGCCCGCAAGTGGTTCTGGTGGTTGGCGTCAACGGGTCGGGCAAGACCACGACCATCGGCAAACTGGCCAGCCAGTTCAAATCCGCGGGCAAGAAGGTCGTGATCGCCGCCGGAGACACCTTCCGCGCCGCCGCCGTGGAGCAACTCCAGGTCTGGGGTGACCGCGCTGGCGTCCCGGTACTGACCGCGCCCGAAGGCTCGGACCCTGCCAGCCTTGCCTTTGACGCCCTGACTAAAGCGCAACAGGACGGTGCCGACCTTCTGATGATCGACACTGCAGGCCGCCTGCAAAACCGCGCCGACCTGATGGAGGAACTAGCCAAGATCGTCCGCGTGATCCGCAAGGTCGACGAAACCGCGCCACACAACACTCTGCTTGTGCTGGATGCGACCACGGGCCAGAACGCCCTCAGCCAGGTGGAAACCTTCCGCAAACTCGCCGACGTGTCGGGCCTTGTGATGACCAAACTGGACGGCACAGCCAAAGGCGGCGTGCTGGTCGCGCTGGCCGACAAGTTCGGCCTGCCCATCCATGCCATCGGCGTCGGAGAGCAAATAGACGACCTCGCCCCGTTCGACCCCGAAGAATTCGCAGCGGCCCTGACCGGCCTCGACCAAAACTGATCCGCCTCTTCATCTGGCTGAAAATATCCTCGGGGGTCTGGGGGCAGACGGCCCCCAGCCTCGTCACACTGGACAAGTTCTGACAATTGAGCGACTGGCTGATCTCACTCGAAGGCACCGAAGCGGGCCACAATCTCGCCCTTGGCCTGGCGTTGATGGCCGCCTTCCTGCACGCGGTCTTCGGAGCACTGCAAAAGGGCCGCCACGATCCGTGGCTGTCTCGTGGGGCCATCGACGCCTGCTATTGCCTGATGGCGATCCCCTTTGCCCTATTCGTCGTGCCATGGCCCGAACCCTATATGTGGCCCATTTTCGGCATCGTCTGGCTGATCCACATCACCTACAAGATCCTTCAGGCCTTGGCCTATACCAAAGGCTCCTACACGGTGGTTTACCCGGTTGTTCGCGGTACCGGCCCACTTTTCACTGTGATCGGAGCCTACCTTCTGTTCGGAGAAACCTTCACAGGCACGCAATGGTTCGGTGTGGCCGTCCTTCTGGCCGGTATCTTCGGGCTGGCTGCCTATAACTTCCGGTTTCTGGAAACCAATCGTGAGACTCTGGGTATCGCGCTCACCCTGGCGATTGCCACCGGCCTTTTCGTGGCGCTCTACACGACTTATGACGCCTATGGCATCCGCGCCACCGCCGATCCGTTCACTTTTCTGGCCTGGTTCTTCATGATCGACGGCTTCGCGATGCCGATCTACGCGTTCCTCAGATGGCGTGCCATGATCAACCGCCCTTCCCCAGGTCCGCTGACGCTGCGCGGGCTCGCAGGCGGCTTGATCGCGCCGCTGTCATTCGGAGCCATCATGCTGGCCACCCGATTGGACAAAGTCGGAGAAGCGGCTGTACTGCGCGAAACATCAACTGTATTTGCAGCCTTGATCGGCTGGCTGGTTTTGAAAGAAACCGTTGGCCCAAGACGCATCGCCCTGATGGCACTGATTGCATTGGGCGCTGTAATCGTTGAAATGGGCGGATGAACAGCAGGACACCACGATGACAGGCAAAAAAGAGATCAACCCGTTTCTGAAACAGGTGCTGGAGCTGGGCCCCCCGCTGGCCTTCTTCTTCATCTACCTGCGACTGCGTGATGACAGTTTTCTGATCGGCGGTATCGAGTATTCAGGCTTCATCATCGCAACTATCCTCTTTGTTCCGCTGATGCTGGCGGCAATGGGCATCTTGTGGTTCCTGACAGGCAAGCTCAGCCGGATGCAGATTTTCACCGCCTTCATGGTGATCTTCTTCGGTGGCCTGACCGCCTGGTTCAATGATGAGCGGTTCTTCAAGATGAAAACCACGCTGGTCTACGGGTTCTTCTCGGTCATTCTTGGGATTGGGTTGCTGCAGGGCAAATCCTACCTCGCCTATGTTCTGGATGAGATGCTGCCGATGAAGCACGAAGGCTGGATGATCCTGACGCGGCGGCTCTGTGCTTGCTTTGCCGTTCTGGCCATCGCCAATGAGATCGTCTGGCGCACCATGTCCACCGATCTGTGGGTCAAGATCGAAACCTTCGCCTTTCCCATCGCGCTAATGGCCTTCCTGATGTACCAGTTCCACCGCCTGCAAAGCTATCTGGAAGACCCCGATCGCCAGTAGTGGACCCAAAGCCCTTTGGTATCAGTTTGACACTCATCCAAGGAAACCACTTGGCTTGTTGACCTTGCTGTGAATAATTGAGTAACCACTCACCATCCTACTCCGGAGATTAGTACCCGAATGGCGGTATTTCCAAATAGCGGCTTCCTGTCCGATGCATCCGAAGGTCTGCGCGAGATGCTCTCGGCGCTGGCGACGGAAATCTCTTTGGATAAAAACGAAACCCTGTTCGATCAGGACGATGAAGGCGATGCGCTTTATGCCATCGTCGAAGGGACGCTCGAAGTGTCCTTCCTGGCGATGAGCGGCCGAAAGCTAGCGCTGACGCTCATGCGTCCGGGCGAGGTTTTCGGTGAGATCGCTCTGTTCGACAGCGGCCCTCGCACTGCCACTGTTGCAGCTGCTGAACCTTCTCGGGTTCTGCGGGTGCGTCGCCGGGATGTGATGGAGCAAATCCGCCAACACCCAGATCTTGCGGTTGATATGGTCCGTCTGGCCGGATTGCGGATGCGGTCGATGAGCTCGCAGTTGAACGAGCAGGTCTTTCTGCCGATGCCGATTCGACTGGCGCGCAAACTGCTGCACCTGTCGTCTCTGCAGGACGATCCCACGGAACGCATTACCCTGTCGCAAAGTGAATTGGCTGAATTCGTCGGGGCAACGCGTGAGGCCGTCTCGAAAACCATTTCTATCTGGAAGCGCGACAATGTGGTCGAAGCATCGCGGGGCGGATTGCTGATTCACGACATCGAAGCTTTGCGCGCTTTGGCTGAATCGGACTTGATCTGACCCTTTGTGATCTTGTTCACAGACGACTCGGAGGTCAGTGCCCTAGGGTAAACCTGTTACCGTAGGAGGTCAGTAATCATCCCCGATATCTGTCCACTGATCTCTCCCTGTACCTAAGCCATATGCCCAAAAGGCATATGGCTTATTTTCTTTCTGCCGGGCCTAAAAGAACATGAAAAAAGGCCGGAGAAACCCCCGGCCCTTTTCGGTAGCTATATGAGCTTAGTTTTCAAGGCTCAACGCGACAAAGCGCGGGTCGCCGCCGCGGCGTACCAACAGCAGCAGCGATTTGCGCCCGGCTTCAGTAGCTTCTTCAATACGCGCCTCAAGGTCGCTGATGGATTCGACCTTCTGCTGTCCAGCTTCGGTGATCAGGTCACCCGCGCGCAGACCCTTGGCAAAGGCTTCCGAGGCTTCATCAACCTCGGTCACGACCAGACCGTCCGCCTCGGCATCCAGCCCCAGATCTTCACGAAGCGTATCTGTCAGCGGAGAAATAGTCAGGCCGAGAATGTCGGCGTTTTCGTCGGTTGGCGCGTCCGGAGTGTCTTCTTCACTCGTTTCGGCACGCTCCGCATCCTCACGGCGCCCGAGTGTGACCAGAATAGTCTGAGTGCCACCGTCGCGATGTACCACCACACGAACTGATTTGCCCACGGTCGTCTCACCGACTTGTCGTACCAGACCGCGCGTATCTTCAACCTCGACCCCGTCAAAGCTGAGGATCACATCCCCTGCTTTCAGACCGGCCTCTTTCGCAGGACCCTCCGGTACATCGCTGATCAATGCGCCACCGGGTTTATCCAGACCCATCGCCTCAGCCATATCTTCAGTCACGTCCTGAATCCGTACACCCAGCCAACCACGACGGGTTTCGCCGAACTCACGCAGCTGGTCGACGACCTTGGTCACGACATTGGAGGCCATCGAAAACCCAATACCGATCGAGCCGCCGTTGGGAGACAGAATCGCAGTGTTCACGCCGATGACCTGACCATCCATGTTAAACAGAGGACCACCCGAGTTGCCCCGATTGATCGCCGCATCGGTCTGGATGTAGTCGTCATAGGACCCGCTTAGTGCGCGGTTACGGGCCGAGACGATCCCCGCCGAAACCGAGAACCCCTGCCCAAGCGGGTTTCCCATGGCAATCACCCAGTCGCCAACACGCGCCGTGTCGCTGTCGCCGAACTGTACATATTGCAGAGGCCCCGACGCCTCGACTTTCAACAGCGCGATATCAGTTTTTTCATCCGTGCCGATGACCTTGGCAGGCAATTCCTTCACGGGCTGACCATCGCCTGGGAAGAATTCAATCAGGATCTCATCGGCCTCGGCGATCACGTGGTTATTGGTGACGATAAAGCCGTCTTCCGAGATCACGAAACCCGACCCCAACGCGTTGCTGCGGCGCGGGCGGTCGCCATTGTCGCCGTTGCGATCCTGAAACTCGCGGAAGAAATCTTCGAACGGAGAGCCCTCGGGCACGATCCCCTGCGGCCCGGTCTGGCCTTCGATCAGGGTCGATGTGGTGATATTGACCACCGCTGGGCTGATCTGTTCCGCCAGCGGCGCAAGGCTTTCCCCACGCGCATACGCCGCAACAGTTTGTGCTGCGATCAGAAGCATCGCTCCGAAGGCCAGCCACATCAGTCGCATGAAACCAACACCATCGTCCCGCCGGACGGAAATACTGCTCGCTTGTGCCTGCACTTGGGAACTCCTTGTCGTCAATCTCTTACAGACCGCCCTAAGGCAGACTATCTTTCCACCCAATGTAGTCGGTTTGATCACGCTCGCAACTGAGGATCGCGGGGAAATCACCGGCAAGTGAGGTCAGGGCATCAAAACCCCAGCTGATAGGCGCCCCAAAGCAGCACAAGACCGCTGACGACACAGAGCAGCCCTGCCAAACGCCGCGCCTGTTCCGGCAGCGTGCGCAGCGCCTCTAACATACGTTCAATAAGCGAAGGGGCCAGCGCGTAGGCCAGCCCCTCGACAATCAGCACCAGCCCGAAGGCCAGAAGGATCATACCCATTACTGGGTCGCCTGCCCGGTGGGCGATTTCAGGTAGTTGAAGAACTCCGAATCCGGGCTGAGGACCATCGAGCTGTTCCCGCCCTGCAGAGCACGCTCATAAGCTGACAGCGAACGGTAGAACTCAAAGAACTCTGGGTCTTTGCCAAAGGCGTCGGCGAAGATCGCGTTGCGTTCGGCGTCTGCCTCACCGCGGATGATCTCGGCCTCGCGGTTGGCGTCCGAAACCAGTTCAACCACGGTCCGGTCGGCCTGCGCGCGGACACGCTGCGCGGCTTCGTTACCACGGGCGCGCTCGTCGGTTGCTTCACGTTCCCGCTCGGCTTTCATCCGATCAAAGGTTGCTTCGAGATTCGCCTGCGGCAGGTCGGTTGCTTTCAGACGCACGTCGATGACGTTGACGCCCAGCGCGCGCGCTTCGGCGATTGCGCTGTTGCGGATCCGCAGCATCAGAGCCGCACGATCAGAGCTGAGGATATCCCGCGACGAGACCGAACCCAGAACTTCCCGAGTTTCGGCGCGAAGGATACGGTCCAGACGGTCCTCGGCCACCGGAATACCGCCAACACCAACGGCCTGACGGAACTGCTCCAAATCCGAAATCCGGTAACGCGCAAAGGCATCAACCACCAGACGACGGTCATCGAGCGGTGTCACCTCTAGCGGCTGTACGTCGATCGACAGGATGCGGTCATCATAGCGCACAACCTCTTGAATCAGAGGGATTTTAAACGCCAATCCCGGCTCTTCTTTGACCGCGACAACGCGACCAAACTGCAGAACCAGAGCGCGTTCACGCTCATCCACGATGAAGATCGAGGACAGAACACCGACAATCGCGAGGAAGACGACGGGTAGGATAAATGTCGTTTTACGCATCAGTTGCTCTCCGCTGCAGGGGTACGACGCAGTTCGTTCAACGGCAGGTACGGCACAACGCCCTGCCCCGAGCCGCCGGTGTTTTCGTCCAGGATAATCTTGTCCACGTCACCCAGAACCTGCTCCATGCGCTCCAGATACAGACGCTTGCGGGTCACATCCGGCGCTTTGGAGTATTCCTCCAGAACCGCGCTGAAGCGGCTGGCCTCACCCTGTGCACTGTTGATCTGTTGGGCGCGATAGGCTTCGGCTTCTTCCAGAACCTGAGCGGCTTCACCGCGCGCTTCCGCGAGAACACGGTTAGCATAGGCATCCGCGACGTTCTGCAGACGATCCCGTTCCTGCGCAGCGGCCTGAACGTCACGGAACGCGGCAATCACGTCTTGCGGCGGGTCAGCCTTGTCGAAGTTCACACGAACGATATTCACGCCCGAATCGTAGCTGTCCATTGTCGCCTGAATCAGCTCTTGCAGACGTTCTGCGATAATGCCGCGGTCTCTGTTCAGGATCGGAGCAAGTTCGCTTTGCGCGATAATCTCACGCATTGCCGACTCTGACACAGCCTGAATCGTTTGACGCGGGTCGCGCAGGTTGAAGAGGAACTTGGCGGGGTCGTTGATATTCCAAACGACTTGATAGTCGATATCGACCACGTTTTCGTCACCGGTCAGCATCAGACCATCGTCGCTGCCACGAGCGCCGCCCATGTCTTCATTCTGTTCCCGTGTAACAGGGATGACCTCGGCGGTCACAAAGGGCCAAGGTGCAAAGTTCAGTCCGGGATTTCCAACAGCCGAGAACTCGCCAAGGAACAGTTCAACTGACTGCTCTTCGGGTTTGACGGTGTAAAAGCTGGCCGCAGCCCAGAGGCCGATCGCAACCAATGCGCCAATCGCCACGGTGCCCTTGGTAAAGATCGGACCACCGCCGCCGCCTGAACCGTTGCTACCACGGCCGCCGCCGCCACGACCGCCCATGAGGACACGCAGCTGCTCTTGCCCTTTTTTCATCAGCTCATCGATTTCGGGGATCTGCGGGCTCTCCCCTTCGGGAGGCTTGCGCCCGTCACCGTTATTACCCCGATTTCCTCCACCACCAGAGGAGCCTCCGCCCCCCCAGGGGCCACCGCTGTTGCCCGCCATATGTGTCTATTCCCTTGTGTTTGACCGTGTGATCACGGTGTTCCTTGTAACTTGGTTGCGCGCAGTTGCAAATCAAGCCGTGCGTACAGGTTGCCGCATTGTCACCAGTTCTTCGGCCATGACCGGGTGAACTGCAACCGTGCGGTCGAAATCTTCCTTGGTCGCGCCCATTTTGACGGCAATGCCCGCCAGCTGGATCATCTCACCCGCGCCAGGCGCCACGATGTGGCAACCCAACACCTTGCGCGTCGCCTGAGAGACGATCAGCTTCATCAGAACCCTCTGAGTACCACCGGCAAAGGATTTCTGCATCGGCTTGAACGAAGTCGCATAGACCTCGATCGGTTCCTGCGCGGCCGCCTCTTCCTCGCTGAGGCCCACCGTGCCGAATTCTGGCTGAGTAAAAATCGCGGTCGGGATCAGCTCATGATCCACTGGGGTCGGGTTGCCTTTGAAAACGGTCTCAACAAAGGCCATGCCTTCGCGGATCGCAACCGGGGTCAGGTTCACACGATCGGTCACATCACCAATCGCATAGATCGAGGGCACGCCGGTCTGGCTGTACTCATCCACGATGATCTCGCCCTTGCGACCACGCTCGACGCCCACGTCCTCAAGCCCCAGGTTGTCCGCATTCGGAGTGCGCCCGGTGGCATACATGACCACGTCGAAATGATCCTCGGTCCCGTCGGTGGCTTTGACCCGGATCTTGTCGCCCTCTTTCGTCATCTCAAGCACATTGGTGCCGAGACGCACGTCGATACCGTTCTGACGCATCTCTTCACAGATCAGGCCACGCGCTTCTTCGTCAAAGCCACGCAGGATCTGCGCACCGCGGTAGAACTGAGTGGTTTTGACGCCCAGCCCGTTCATGATCCCGGCGAATTCACTGGCGATGTAACCGCCGCCGACGATCAGGATGCTTTCGGGCAGCTTCTCAAGGTGGAAGATTTCATTCGAGGTAATCGCCAGATCCGAGCCGGGGAAGTTCGGCACAACCGGACGGCCACCCGTCGCAATCAGGATATGCTTTGCGGTCTTGCGTGTGCCATCGGCCAGTTCAACCGTATGCGGATCAACCAAATGGGCGCGCTGATCAAAGCTCTCGACACCGTTGTTTTTCAGGATATTGCGGTAGATACCTTCCAGCCGATCCAGTTCCGTCACCAGCTTGCCGTGGAAGGTGTTCCAGTTGAACGCTCCGGGCTGAATGTCCCAGCCATAGGCTTGCGCGTCACCGACCATCCCCGAGTATTCGCTGGCGAAGACCATCAGCTTCTTGGGAACGCAGCCGCGGATAACGCAAGTGCCGCCGTACCGATCCTCCTCGGCCAGCGCCACTTTGGCACCGTTTTCGCCCGCCGCTACGCGCGCCGCGCGGACCCCGCCCGAGCCTCCGCCGATTACGAAGAGGTCATAGTCAAAGCTCATGCTGGGTTCCTTCATTCAGCTTGCAAAATTCTTTGGATATCTGGGCGCGAAAACCGCCCTGCCAACCCCCAAAGGCGTAAATTTCCAGTATATTCCAACACGTCCTCGGGATGGCGCCTTCCACTCAGTCCGAAAAATCCGAAAACAGGTTGTCCTTGGCGCCCCCGAGGAGCTGGTCCAGTTCAACGGTTCCGGCATTGATGTCGCGCAGCTCGACCCGGCCATCGCCGTAGCCCACAACGACCTTGTCGCAGATGTCTATGAACAGCCCGTTCTCGACGACACCCGGCACCTGGTTCAAAACCAGCGCCATCTGCCGCGCATTGCCAATCCTTTGCAGATGCAGGTCGAGGATATGGTTGCCCTCATCGGTCACAAACGGGGCCTCACCATTCATGCGAAGGGCAGAGTTGGTGCCAAGCACATCCATCGTGTCCAGAACTTCTTCGATCAACGTTCGAGTGGTCTGCCAGCCAAAGGGGATCACCTCGACCGGCAGCGGGAATGCGCCGAGCGTTTCGACCTCTTTCCCGGCATCGGCGATCACCACCATCTGGTCGCTGGCCGTCGCCACGATCTTTTCCTGCAGATGCGCACCGCCTCCGCCCTTGATCAGGTTCAGATCACCGTCGAACTCATCCGCGCCGTCAATCGTCAGGTCCAGCCATCCGGCTTGATCCAGTGACACGACCTCGATCCCGACCTCACGCGCCAGTTGCGCGGTTCGGGTTGAGGTGGGTACTCCCTTGATGCGCAGGCCTTCTTGCTGGACACGCTCGCCCAGACGGCGAACAAGCCAGGCGGCAGTCGAGCCGGTGCCCAGCCCCACCCGCATTCCGTCTTCGACCATGTCGGCCGCGCGGTACGCCGCAACGTATTTGGCTGTGTCGATTGGCGACAAATCCGCGGTCATTGGCAGTCTTCCCCAAATAGTCTGCAAGACTTATATGCAATGCTCCACCCAACTTCGAGACCCAATTCACGTCGCCCGGATGCGAAAGATGTCGCTCAATTGCGCGTTTCCTATCGGAAACGTCGCAAACAAGGCTTTTCAGGTTTCGGTTGCTGTATATCTAGTCCGTATGATGACGCCCTATCGCCTGCACTATGCCCCTGATAACGCCTCGCTGGTGATCCGGCTGGTGCTGGACGAATTGAACCAGCCCTATGAGACGGTGCTGGTTGATCGTAGTCAGAACGCGCAAGACAGCGCAGCCTACCGAGCGTTGAACCCGAACGGGCTGATCCCGGTTCTCGAAACCCCTCAGGGGCCGATATTCGAAACGGCTGCCATTCTGCTGTGGCTGTCCGACAGCCATGGGCAACTTGCGCCCGCGTCAAACAGCCCTGACAGGGCCGCCTTTCTGAAATGGCTGTTTTTTGCATCCAACACGCTCCATGCCGATCTGCGCATCCTGTTTTATGCCGAGAAATACATAGACCCCAAACAGGCCGAGACCCTGCGGGCCGGAATACGTCCAAGGCTGCGCACCCATCTGAAAAATCTGGACGCAGTCGCTGCGCAGACACCGGGTTGGCTCAACGCTGATCGGCCTTCAGTTCTGACATACTATATCGCGTGCATGATGCGTTGGATGGCGCTTTACCCATCCAATGCGGACCGCAGCTGGTACCAACTGGCCGATACGCCCTATCTTCAGCGCATCCTGACACAGCTAGAGATGCGTCCCGCAACGCGAACGGCCATAGCCGCCGAAGGTCTTGGGGCCACGCCGTTCACATCACCCATTTATGCCAACCCTCCTGAAGGCTCAGCTATCTGACATGTTCCTCTCTGTCTTCGATATGTTCAAAGTGGGCATCGGCCCGTCCTCCTCCCACACCATGGGTCCCATGGTGGCCGCCGCGCGTTTTCTGGACATGATGCGTGCATCGCCGTTTGAATTTGCCGGGCTGCGCGGCTCACTACACGGCTCGCTGGCCTTTACCGGAGTGGGTCATGCCACCGACCGCGCCACCATCCTTGGCCTCGCCGGATTCGTGCCGGACACATATGACAATGACAAGGCCGAGGCCGCGCTGGCCGCAATTGCTGAGACGCACACGGTAACGCCCGAAGGGCTACCGACGCTGACCTTCAACCCAAAGACCGATCTGGTCTTTGACTACGACCACAATCTGCCCGGCCACGCCAACGGTATGATCCTGATGGCAACTGACGCGCAGGGCGATGTGATACTGCGGCAGGTCTTCTACTCGATCGGCGGCGGCTTTGTTCTGACCGAAGAGGAACTGGCCGCTGGCAAAGCCACCGACGAAGGCGCCCCAGTGCCCTTCCCCTTCAAATCCGCCGTCGAGATGTTGGAGATGGCAAAGTCCAGCGGCAAATCCATTGCTGAAATGAAACGCGCCAACGAAATCGCACGTGGCTGTGCGGACAGCTTCGCCAAAGGCTCTGCCCGGCTGTGGCAGGTGATGAACGACTGTATCGAGCGCGGTCTGACCACAGATGGCATCCTGCCCGGCGGCCTCAGCGTGCGTCGCCGTGCCAAGGGTATCTATGATGCGCTGATGGCCGAGCGCGGTATGAACCTGACCGCGCCGCACACCATCAACGATTGGATGAGCGTCTACGCCATGGCCGTGAACGAGGAAAACGCGGCCGGAGGCCAGGTGGTCACCGCACCAACCAACGGCGCGGCGGGTGTTCTGCCTGCAGTGCTGCGCTACTACCTCGACCACGTGCCTGGCGCGGCGGAAAGCCATATCGAGGATTTCCTTCTGACCGCAGCCGCCATTGGGGGTCTGGTGAAGTTCAACGCCTCGATCTCAGGGGCCGAAGCCGGATGTCAGGCCGAAGTGGGCAGCGCGTCAGCGATGGCGGCGGCTGGTCTTTGCGCCGTCATGGGCGGCACGCCCGAGCAGGTCGAGAACGCCGCCGAAATCGCGCTGGAGCATCATCTGGGTATGACCTGCGATCCGGTTGCCGGGTTGGTTCAGGTGCCGTGCATCGAGCGCAATGGCCTTGGCGCGATCAAGGCCGTTTCGGCCGCGTCACTTGCTTTGCGCGGGGATGGTCAACATTTTGTGCCCCTAGATGCGGTGATCGAGACCATGCGTCAGACCGGGCATGATATGCATGAGAAGTATAAAGAAACCTCATTGGGTGGTTTGGCCGTAAACGTCCCGAACTGCTGAGGTCAGAGAGGAGGTGGCGTGATGCGCGGACATTGTTTGTGTGGCAAGGTTGCGTATAAAGTTAATCCTCCGGTCTTGTCCTGTGTCTCCTGTCATTGCGACAGTTGCCGCCGCCAGTGTGCCGCTCCGATGACGACCTATTTCGGGGTGCGCGACGGCCAGTGGCGCTGGACCGGAGAAGAACCGAAGCGCTTCAACTCTTCGCCTGGGGTCGAGCGGAGCTTCTGTCCACATTGTGGAACTCCGATCTCGTTTCGGTCGACCAAGATGTCGGACGTTCTTCACCTTTACGTAGCGACTCTAGAGAGCCCCGAAGTCTTGCAGCCAACACTTCATGTCTCACATGAAGAGAAGTTGGAGTGGCTGAAACTGAGCGATGATTTGCCCACCTGCATCGGCCCGGACTACACCAAGGTCCAACCCGTTCCGGAGGCTTGAGAACAGAGCTTTTCTCGGCCTTGGGAAACCGCTAGCGTCGCGCCCATGACTCAGGATCGTCCCGTATTCGGCATCGTACTGATGCTTGGTTTCTGCGTGCTTGCCCCGATGGGGGATGCGCTGGCAAAGCTATTGGGGGAAACAACCCCACTGGCGCTGTTGGTCTTCGTGCGTTTTGCCATTCAGGCGGCGATCCTTGTGCCCTTGGTCGCGATGACCGGCAGGCCATGGCGCATGCGGGGCCGTGTTCTGCGTCTGACCGTGATCCGCACGCTTTTGCACATGGCGGGCATCACCGCGATGTTTTCGGCGTTGCAATTCCTGCCCTTGGCGGACGCGGTCGCCATCGCCTTCGTGATGCCCTTCATCATGCTGATGCTCGGCAAATACATACTGAACGAAGAGGTCGGGCACCGCCGCCTTGCGGCCTGTATCGTCGGGTTCGCCGGAACGCTTCTGGTCATTCAACCCAGCTTTGCCGAAGTAGGGCTGCCAGCGCTTTTGCCGCTGATCGTCGCAGTTGTCTTTGCGTTGTTCATGCTGGTCACGCGCCAGATCGCCAAAGAGACCGACCCGATGTCGCTACAGGCTGTCTCGGGCGTGTTTGCCACAATCCTGCTGCTGCCCCTTCTGATCTGGGGAACGCAGTCTGAGATCTGGGAGCTGTCATTCACCCTCCCCTCGGGTAACGAACACTGGCTGCTTCTGTCGATCGGATTGCTGGGGACCGTCGCCCATCTGTTTATGACATGGTCGCTGCGCTATGCGCCCTCAGCCACGCTGGCACCGATGCAGTATCTGGAAATCCCCGTCGCCACTCTGATCGGCTGGCTGATCTTTCACGACCTGCCGAACGGTCTGGCTGCGCTTGGCATCCTGATCACGATCGCCGCAGGGCTCTATGTTATTCTGCGTGAGAGGGCCACGGCGCGCTCTACCCCGACAGAAACGCCTGCATGACCTGATCCAGAGCGCTACGAGGCACCATCACCAGCATGCCCGGGCCGTCCATCTGAAGCTCAACCTTTGAAATGACACGGTTCGAGGTGCCTACCTGCCCGCTCGGATCAAATTGAAGTCCCTCGATCGGCCACTCCAACCCGCGGCTGCGCCCGGTGACTTGTTTCAGAGGAAAGAGAGAAACAACCGCGCCCGGCGTCAGATCCAATACGATGCGGGGCGTTACGTGGAACACGACCTCATGCGCGCCGATCAGAACGCAGGCCTTGTCCGGATACCGGACCAGAGTGTTCAAGACCGCCAATTGATGGTCCAGCCGCCCTCCCAGAAATCCGGCCCCCAGAACCAAAGGGGCCTGCACGTTGCGAAGTGCCTTGTCGAAATCCGTGCTGTCCTGTTCCGCAATCCGAAAAAGGCGATCCTGGGGAATGCGAGCTCTAATTTCAGGGGACAACGAATCGAAATCACCAATCACGGCATCCGGAATTCGCCCCGAATCAACCAGAACCGAGGCTCCACCGTCTGCCGCGACGGCAAAAGTGACGCGATTCAGCACCAAATTCAGGTCTTCAGGGCCGATCTGCCCCCCTCCAAACAGCCCGATTGGGCCATTTGAACGTACAATTGCACCATTTTTTCTCAGATTGATCATTTTTCCCGGATTTGGACACATTGAGACCACAAAATGATAGGTTCATGCAGTTAGTTCCGAGTCGATCGGGTTGCCCCTGTCCGGGCGGATCGGCTCAGTTAGTTTGTAAAGGACGCATGTCTGATGGTACAGAACAACAAGGTATTGACCGTTTCCTATGGGACTTTCTCGTGCACTTTGGAAGGGTTCGATGACTCTTTCGAGACTATGAAAGCCATAGCAGAATACTTCCGCGATCTTGCGGCGGAAGACAGATACTTTGGATCTGAACCCCCGCAACCTGACGCCGAAATGCTGACGCGGATTGCACAGCGCGACAACGTGCAACAGGTTGAAGCGCGCCCAAGCGATACCGGCCTGCTTCTTCGCGCCACGGAAACACCCCCCCGTACTGAAACGCCCCCCGCCCCTGAAGCGACCCTGCCACAGGATAACGCCATGCCCCAATCGCCCGATCTGAATGTTGTCCAGCCGACCCCCTCTGCGACACCTGAAACAGACACTGCCGCATCTTTCTTTTCCGAAGCTGCGCCGGTCGATGCCGACGCGGACCCGGCGCCCGATAGCCTGGCCGCCAAGCTGCAACGTATCCGCGCGGTTGTTTCCCATTCGGACGTGGATACGGACAACTATGCCGAGGAAGAGGTCGCCCCCCTAACGGCCGACACCCCGGCGCCGATGGACGCTGTCTCAGCCGCCTTTGCAGCAGGGTCGTTGAGCCCCGAAGATCTGGCCCCTCAGGCCCCGGCCCCTACCGAGGCACCTGCCGTCAAAGCCGTTGAAGAGGCACACGCGCCGGAACTGCCGGATGCGCCAGCCATGGAATCGGCGCCGCTTGATTTGCAAGATGAGACCCCAATGCAAATCGAGTTTAAAGACTCAGAGGAAGAAGAGGCCCCCGAGGTGATCTTCGACGAAGACGTCGAGACGGCAACCGATGACAGCGATGAGGTTGAGAATATCCTCAGCCCGGCAGACGAAACGGAAGACGATCAGCAAGGTGTTCTGACCGCTGAGGATGAAGAAAGCCTGTTCCTCGAGATTGACGAGATCGAAGAGGAAATGGATGCGCAAGCGACCGTGGCGTCCTCGGATCTGGATCAGGATGTCTCGCGCCTGATGGCAAAAGCAGATGAGCAGATGGACGACCCGGCCGCTAGCGGCACACGTGAGGCCTATTCCCATCTGCGAACGGCCGTTGCTGCAACCTCGGCGGAAGATGTAGCCAAGCAGGCCGCGACTGATGAAGAGTATCGTGGCGATTTGGCCTCGGTCGTCAGCCCTCGCCGCCCAGACGATGTTCAGGTCACCAGCAAACGCCCTGATGCAGACATGGCGGCCCCTCTGAAGCTGGTCGCCGAGCAGCGTATTGACGCGCCCAACGCGGATACTGGCCCGGTGACCCCCCGCCGTGTCACCTCGGATCAGTCCGAGGACGCGTCAGAAGAAAGCGGCTTTGCACAATTTGCACTGGATCAGGGCGCGCAGTCTCTGTCCGACCTTCTCGAAGCGGCTGCGGCGTACTTGTCCTTCATCGAAGGGCAGGAAAAGTTCTCGCGCCCGCAATTGATGAACAAGGTTCGCTCGCTGAAACAGGATGAGTTCAATCGCGAAGAAAGCCTGAAGTCCTTCGGGCAGCTTCTGCGCGACGGCAAAATCGAAAAAGCTGGCGGAGGGCGTTTTGCGGCCTCAAGTGACATCGGTTTTCGCCCAGAAGGTGAACGCGCCGTAGGCTGATATCCTCTATTTCGCTATCGAGAGTGGGTCGGAGATTTCTTCGACCCATTTTTCTTGCACTTACGTTGTGGAATCTCGATTCGGACATGATGTCGCTATGCTGCATTGCAGAACAATGATATCGTCTGAGTAAAGGTAACAGATCTTTCAATTCGCGTTCAAATCAAGGCTCCGCCATGTATGAACTCCCTATTCGACGTCTCAGAGCATTCGACAAACCCAAGATAGAAAGCCATTTCAAGAGTCTCGATACAGAAGCGCTGACGTCTCGATTTGGCGTACCGGTCAGCCCGGCCTTTGTTGAGAATTATCTCTCAGGCATATTCAAAAATTCTGCACTGGTGTTTGGCGCGTTCCCCGATTCCTGCCTACGCGGTGTCGGAGAATTGCGGACTGTTCCGGACAGCCACAACCATGTCGCTGAACTGGCCTTTACCGTTGAAACCGTCTGGCAGGACCTAGGGATCGGCGATGCGCTGCTGTCGCGGATAGTTACTGCAGCCCGCAATCGTGGTTTTCGCGAAGTCCATATGTTGTGTCTTGCCACCAATCAAAAAATGCGCCGTCTGGCCGCAAAACACGAGGCCGAGCTGAAACTGACGACAGGACAGATTGAGGCGACGCTGACGGCACACTGGCCCACCCCGTTCAGTGTCGCCGAAGAAATCTCGGGCGAGTATCATGCCATGGCCCGAGCGATCCTAAGTTGGCCGGCAAACGATCGGCGAATCGGCTAGGGTCAGACATAGACCAGCAACGCCTTTGACGACAAAATGCGCTCTTAGAACTGGACCGCTTTAAGTTGAAACTTCGGACTTGCCCTCATCTCGCTGTCTCGGTGTTGCGCAGGGAGATGGCGCGAGCCTGTGACCCAAGTAGAGATACTGATCAGTCGGACTTCTGGTCAGGGTCTTCTTTCCCGACGCCCTTGAACACGAACTTGAAGGGCAAAGCCCACAGAATGCCCAGAGCCACGTAAACCAGCAGCTCCAGCCAAATCGGGGGGCGATCCAGCCAGTTCACCACCGTGACTACGGCGACAATATAGACAGGCAGGCCGATCACCAGAATGAACAGAGACCAACGCCTGCGCGCCTTGTAGCTGAGCCCGGGTGTCTTGTCGCCCGACATCAGTCTGCAAACGGGTCGGTCACCAGAATGGTGTCGTCCCGCTCCGGGCTGGTGGACAGCAGCGCCACTGGGCATTCGATCAGCTCTTCGACCCGGCGCACGTATTTGATCGCGTTTGCGGGCAGATCCGCCCAGCTGCGCGCGCCTTCGGTGGATTCACTCCATCCGGGCATTTCTTCATATATGGGCGTGCAGCGCGCCTGCTGATCGGCGGCGGTCGGCAGATAATCCAGACGCTCGCCATCCAACTCATAGCCGGTGCAGATCTTGAGTGTTTCGAAACCATCCAGCACATCGAGCTTGGTGAGAGAGATCCCGTTCACCCCGCTCGTCGCGCAGGTCTGGCGCACCAGACAGGCATCAAACCAGCCGCAGCGACGCTGACGGCCTGTGGTCGTGCCGAACTCATGCCCACGCTCGCCCAGTCGCTGACCATCGGCGTCCTCCAATTCAGTCGGGAACGGTCCCTCACCTACGCGGGTTGTGTAGGCTTTGACGATCCCAAGCACGAAGTCGATCGAGCCTGGCCCGATCCCCACGCCCGTCGCCGCTTGACCAGCGATCACGTTCGAGGACGTCACGAAAGGATACGTACCAAAGTCGATATCCAGCAGCGCACCCTGCGCGCCTTCGAACAGGATACGTTTGCCCGCCTTGCGCTTTTCGTTGAGAACCTTCCAGACCGGAGCCGCAAAAGGCAGAATTTCCGCTGCAATTTCTTTCAACTGCGCCACCAGAGCATCACGGTCGACAGGTTCAATACCCAGACCTTTGCGCAAAGGATCGTGGTGCTGCAACGCACGATCAACACGGGCTTCCAGCGTCGCCTCGTCGGCAAGATCCGCAACACGCACCGAACGGCGTCCGACCTTGTCTTCGTAAGCAGGACCAATCCCGCGCCCCGTGGTACCAATCTTGGTTCCCTTGCTCGCGGCTTCCTCGCGCGCGCGATCCAGCTCGCCATGGATCGGCAGAATCAGAGGAGTGTTCTCGGCGATCATCAGTGTCTCAGGCGTGATCTCAACGCCCTGAGCGCGCACAGTCGCGATTTCTTTGACCAGATGCCACGGGTCCAGAACCACGCCATTGCCTATCACGCTCAGCTTGCCGCCACGTACAACGCCCGACGGCAACGCGTGCAGTTTGTAAACCTCGCCATCAATAACCAGAGTGTGGCCGGCATTGTGCCCGCCCTGAAAACGCGCGATCACGTCTGCCCGCTCGCTGAGCCAGTCGACGATCTTGCCTTTTCCTTCGTCACCCCATTGGGCGCCGACAACAACCACGTTGGCCATATCCGGTCCTTTTCGCGAAAAGATATCAAACTCGGCTGATATAACGAGGCTCAGACGGTAGGGAAACCGATATTTCGCCGCATCTGACAATCGCGCTGCGCGCAATGCCTCCGGCGGGGATATTTTTAGCCAGATGAAGAACGGATCCCCTGCTTCATCTGGCCGAAAATATCCCGGGGGAGTCGCCAAAGGCGGCGGGGGCAGCGCCCCCAACTCGGCTTACGGCAAGCGCACCGGTTTGCCATGAGGTGTGGTCAGATAAGCCTTTTCCCAAGCACCCTGCAGCAAGGTGACCTCATCCGAGCGGGCATCCCCTTGTTCAGCCAACAAGGCCTCAAGGGTTTCGAGCCATGCGTGGAAGTAGTCATCCCCACCGTCCAGCTCTTTGTTCAGACCGTTCTGCTTCAAAGTGTGCGAAAACCGGGCAGCCCAGTCGGGCCAGTCAAAACGCCCCGCTTCGTTCAAGGCGACAGTGACCGCAAAGACCTGCGCGTGCCAGGGTTCTGAGAACACAGGCTTTGGGGCGGCGACTGTGATACAGCTGCTCATGCAGGCTCCAGGTATGACTGCCACAGATCCAGCACCACCTCATCCTTGGGGTGTTCCGGATCGGCCCATAGCTCAGACGCCAGGAAAGATACGGCAAAGAGAGGCTCTGGGGCCTCTCCCAGCCCGTGGGCATTGGAATCGGGTAGAACATGCGTTCCGTGCAGGCGAACGATCCGCCCTTGGGCCCCAGCGGCATAGTTCGGCAAACGTGTGTGCCCACCATCCACCAAACGGTTCGCAGCGGGTCGCACTGTTTGCACCATCTGCCCGACCTCGAACTGCACCGCAATGTTCGAATTGCGATCAGCAGGGCCGCCTTTGGCCAATGCAGCTGCGACGGCTTCGGCTTTCAGCATGCGGTCCGCCAGTGGATGATCCTTGACCGAGGTTTCTCCGCGCAGGTCTTCGAGGGTCAGCACCCCTTTGGCGACCAACAGATCGGCCAGCCCAGAGATCCATTTCTCATAGTAGGAAAACCGAGTGTAGTCCTTCGGTGACAGCTGCTCACGCGCGTGGCGCGATATGTCGATGTTCCATTGCCCCAAAAAGCCCGAGGCCAGCGTTACGGCCAAGGCCCGCGCGTGCCAGTCCTCGGCAAAGATGGGGGCGTCTTCGGCTTCCGGGTTGATCGGGCCGTCGCCAAACCGCCCTCCCATATCGTGAACGCGCGTCATGACGCCTCCTTGGGCAGGCCAGTACCGATCATGCTATCGCGCGTTACCAGTGCTGCGAGTTCCTCTTCGCCCAGCCCTTCTGCCCCCTTGGGGCGCATGGGTAGCACAAGATAGCGAATCTCGGCCGTGGAATCCCAGACGCGTACCGCCGTATCCTCGGCCAGCGTCACACCAAACTCGGCCAGCACCTTACGCGGCTCGCGCACAGCGCGGGCTCGGTAGGCATCGGATTTGTACCAACTAGGCGGAATGCCCAGCAGCGGCCACGGGTAGCAGCTGCACAGGGTACAAACGACCATGTTGTGCTGCTCCGGCGTGTTTTCGACCACCACCATATGTTCGCCCTGACGACCATAGTAGCCAAGCTCGGCCACGACCGGCGTTGCATCTTCAAGCAATGCGGCCTTGAAAGCAGGATCGCTCCAAGCCCTGGCAACAACGCGCGCGCCGTTCTGCGGGCCGATCTTGTTCTGGTACGTGTCGATGATTTCATCCAGCGCCGCCGGGTCGATCAACCCCTTCTGGGTCAGAATCGTTTCAAGCGCTTTGACGCGCAGCGCGGGTTCGGGGGGCAACAAGGCGTGCGGGTGGTCAGAATGATCATGAGGCATGGCCGCAGGGTGCGTCAAGCTTGACCGATCTGTCCAGTCCCTTTGGCGTGATGTGCAACATCATCAACTGTGATGCCAACTCGTGACTTGCCCCCAGAACCAAACTTGCATAAGTACCACGCGATACACGCCACGCTGTACAGGACCACCATGGAAAACGTCGTTCTCATCATCCATCTTCTTCTGGCTCTGGGCCTGATCGCCGTCGTTCTGATGCAGCGGTCCGAGGGTGGCGGTCTTGGTATGGGTGGCGGTGGCGGCGGCGCCATGACAGGCCGCGCGGCTGCGACGGCCCTGGGCAAAGTGACCTGGATCCTGGCCGCCTGCTTTATCGTCACCTCGATCACCTTGACGATTCTGGCAGCGCAGAAGTCCTCGGGCAGCTCGGTCATCGACCGTTTGGGCGTTCCGGCTCCGGCCGCGACTGAAGAAAGCGCGCCTGCGGTTCCGTCTGCAGATGACCTGCTGCCTCCGGCGCAGGGCGACAACGCTCCGCTGATCCCGCAGGCCGACTAAGCCACAAAACCTAGAAATCTGAAAGAGAACTGCAACAGCATCTTGCGGTTCTCTTGCGCTATTGGCGCGAATCCTTTATACGTGAAGTCCCGTGATGCAGCGGTTTTTCGGAACCGTCGGGCAGCTGATATTGACGTCTCACGGGAGCAGCCGAAAAAACATGGCGCGTTTTATTTTCATCACTGGTGGTGTGGTTTCGTCCTTGGGTAAAGGACTGGCCTCGGCGGCCCTGGGATCGCTGTTGCAGGCCCGGGGATACTCGGTGCGTCTGCGCAAGCTAGACCCCTATCTGAACGTCGATCCTGGCACCATGTCGCCTTTCGAGCATGGCGAGGTTTTCGTCACCGATGATGGCGCTGAAACCGATCTGGACCTTGGTCACTATGAGCGCTTCACCGGTGTGGCCGCGCGCAAGACCGACTCGGTCAGCTCGGGGCGGATCTATTCCAACGTGTTGGAGAAAGAGCGCCGCGGAGATTACCTCGGCAAGACCATTCAGGTGATCCCGCACGTCACCAATGAGATCAAGGACTTCATCGCCATTGGCGAGGATGAGGTCGATTTCATGCTGTGTGAGATCGGCGGCACAGTGGGCGATATCGAAGGTCTGCCCTTCTTCGAAGCCATCCGTCAGTTCAGCCAGGACAAGCCGCGCGGTCAGTGTATCTTTATGCACCTGACGCTCCTGCCCTACATCAAGGCCTCGGGTGAGCTGAAAACTAAGCCGACCCAACACTCGGTGAAAGAGCTGCGCTCAATCGGCCTGGCCCCTGATATTCTGGTTTGCCGGTCCGAAGGACCGATCCCCACTAAAGAGCGTGAGAAACTGGCCCTGTTCTGCAATGTGCGCCCCGATAGCGTGATCGCGGCGCAGGACCTGTCCACCATCTACGACGCGCCTCTGGCCTATCATAAGGAAGGTTTGGATCAGGCGGTTCTGGACGCGTTCCAGATCAGCCCGGCCCCGAAGCCCGATCTGGCCAAATGGGAGGACGTCAGCGACCGTATCCACAACGCCGAAGGCGAGGTGAAGGTTGCGATTGTAGGTAAATACACACAGTTGGAAGACGCCTATAAGTCGATTGCCGAGGCGCTGACCCATGGCGGCATGGCGAACCGCGTCAGGGTCAAGATCGAATGGGTCGATGCCGAGGTGTTCGACCACGAAGATGCCGCCCCCTATCTGGAAGGCTACCACGCCATCCTCGTTCCCGGCGGCTTTGGCGAACGTGGCACCGAGGGCAAGATCAAAGCCGCGCAATATGCGCGTGAGCACAAAGTGCCCTATCTGGGCATCTGTCTTGGCATGCAGATGGCCGTGATCGAAGCCGCACGAAATGCGGCTGGTATCACTGAGGCGGGCTCGGAAGAGTTCGACCACGAGGCTGGCAAGAAACGGTTTGAGCCAGTGGTCTATCACCTCAAGGAATGGGTTCAGGGCAACCATAAGGTCGAACGCAAAGTGGGTGACGACAAGGGCGGCACTATGCGCCTTGGGGCCTATAACGCCGTTCTCGCCGAAGGCTCGAAAGTTGCGAATGTCTATGGCGGCACCCAGATCGAGGAACGCCACCGCCATCGCTATGAGGTCGACATTAAATATCGCGAGCAGCTTGAAAAAGCGGGCCTGAACTTCTCGGGCATGTCCCCCGATGGCCGCCTGCCCGAGATTGTCGAATGGTCGGATCACCCGTGGTTCATCGGCGTTCAGTATCACCCCGAGCTGAAATCCAAGCCGTTTGACCCGCATCCCCTATTCCGCGACTTCGTGCGCGCGGCCAAGGACAGCTCTCGACTGGTCTGATGCGGTCGCTGCAACGTGATGTACCGACACAATTAAGCGCTTAGGATTCTGGCGTCATGGGATTAACTGTTGAACGAGTTTCGACAGGAGATACCCATGACGACCCAAGCCCAACGTGCTGAAACCTTCACGCGCCTGCATGTAAAAGGCGACCCGGTCATCCTGTTCAACATCTGGGACGCTGGCAGCGCCGCTGCCGTGCGCGATGCAGGCGCGCAGGCGATCGCGACCGGTAGCGCTCCGGTAGCGATGGCGCAAGGATATGCAGACGGGCAGCACATCCCGATGGAGGCCGCGCTGGACAACGCAAAGCGCATCGTCAGCGCTGTTGATCTACCCGTCACACTGGACTTTGAAGGGGCTTATGCCGTCGATCCTGCAGGCATCGCCGACAATACGGCACGGGCGTTGGATTGCGGTGTTGTTGGCTTCAACTTTGAAGATCAGATCGTCGGCGGAGACGGCCTTCACAGCATCCCCGATCAAGCCGCGCGAATCGAAGCGATGCGCAAAGCCTGCGATGCAGCCGGTATTCCCGCCTATATCAATGCCCGCACAGATATCTTCCTGAAGGCACCGGCCGACACGCATGATTCTACGATGTTGGAAGACGCCATTGCCCGCGCTAAGGCGTTCCAATCCGCAGGCGCCAGCGGGTTCTTTGCCCCGGGCCTGAAAGATGAGGCCATGATCCGACAGCTGTGTGAGGCCACCGAGTTGCCGGTCAACATCATCGCTCTGCCCGGAACACCAGATTCAGCGACACTCGCCAAGCTGGGCGTGGCCCGGATCAGCTATGGCCCAGTGCCCTATCGCCAGATGATCGCATGGTTGACAGAACAGGCGCGTCAGGCCATCGGCTACTCCGAATAGGCGCAGCTTGCAATTTAGAAGCAAACTTCGCACCCTGCCCTAAACCAAAACGGGAGAGTTCCATGAGCAAAGGCTACTGGGTGGCCCACGTCGATGTCGACGATATGGAGACATACAAAAACTACATCGCAGCGAACGCAGAACCTTTCTCCGCCTATGGCGCGCGCTTTCTGGTGCGCGGCGGCTCGCGCGAGGTCAGAGAGGGTGCCGCACGGGCAAGAACGGTTGTGATCGAGTTTCCCAGCTACGAACAGGCCCTCGCCTGTTACGAAAGCGATGGCTACCAAAAGGCCAAAGCGCTGCGCGATCCTGTCTCGCTCGGCGATCTTGTGATCATTGAGGGCTATGACGGGTAGTCTCAACTTGGCGCGCCACAAAATATGGATTAGATTGGCCTCATGTTGAAAAAATTCTTCCAAGCGTTTCGACCGCCACAGACAGAACACCTGCCCGATCCCGACGCCGAACTGGCGCTGGGTGCATTGATGGTGCGTGTTGCGAAAGCGGACCGGGATTACAAACTGGAAGAGATCAGCCTGATTGATCGCATTCTGGCCCGCCTCTATCAGCACAACGCGATTGAGGCTGCAAAGGTCCGCGCCACCTGCGAGAAACTGCACGCAGCAGCACCGGACACCGACACGTTCGGCAAGCTGATCCGCGAAACCACCGACCTGAACGAACGCCTCGCCGCGCTGGACGCGCTGTGGGAGGTTGTGTTGGCCGATGGTGACACGGATGAGGGTGAGATCAAGATCGTTGAAGAGGCCCGCATGGCGATGGGACTCAGCTTCAACGACAGCAAATCCGCCCGTGAACGCGTGCAAAGCCGCTTGGAAGCTCACTAACCTGTCTCTATATCTGTCTCATGTTTCGTGATTTTCTGTCCCGGCTGACACAGCCTGACCCCGACCCTCTGGCCGAAGACGATGCCCGTCTTGCGCTGACGGCGCTTTTGGTGCGCATCGCCCGGTCCGACAATGACTACGCCGACTCGGAGATGGCCCGAATCGACAAGGTCTCGGTCGAACGCTATGGCCTCTCGCCTTTTGAGGCCGCAGGCCTGCGCGCCCGCGCCGAAGACCTTGAGGCCGAGGCCCCCGATACCGTCCGCTTCACCCGCGCCATCAAAGAGGCCGTCGCCTACGATGATCGCTTGGCCGTTGTGCAGGCCATGTGGTCGGTCGCCCTCGCAGATGGGCAAAGGACTGGCGAAGAGGATTCGCTGCTACGCCTTGTGGTCAGCCTATTGGGTGTCAGCGATGTGGATTCAGCCCTCGCCCGTCAGAAGGCAGCCAAAGCGTGACAGCGATGCTGGGCATGTATGACATGCCCGCCCTGTGCGCCTCCAACGATCGCTTCTGGGATCTGATCAGGACGCATTTGGGGTTCGGTCCCGCCAGTCTGGAGCGGTCCCGCGATTTCTGGGAAATCTGGCGCGATCCCAATCTGATCTTTGCCCAAACCTGCGGTATGCCCTACCGAACGCAGCTTCATGACGCGGTGCAACTGATCGGCACGCCGGACTATGGTCTGCCCGGCTGTCCAGAGGGTTACTACAGATCTGTCTTTGTCGCCCGCGCCGATGATCCGCGCAGTCTGGCGGAGCTGACGGACGGGGTCTTTGTCTATAACGAAGCGCTGTCTCAATCCGGCTGGTCCGCTCCGATCACGCATTTGTCCCAGATGGGGCTTGCACCGAAGCACCTGCAGCAGACCGGAGCGCATGCCAATTCGGCCCAATCCGTGGCCGAGGGCATGAGCGATTTCGCCGCGCTCGACGCGCTGAACTGGGAGCTTCTTAAGGAGCATACCGATCTGGGAGACGCATTGCGCGACGTTGCCGAAACGGAACCGACCCCAGGGCTGCCCTATATCACGTCGAAAACGCAGGATGCGCCTCGGATCGCACACGCGGTTCAGGCTGCTATTGATGATCTGACGGATGAAGATCGAGACAATCTGCGCATCCGTGGGTTGATCAAAATACCCGCAAGCGCGTATCTCGCTATTCCAACTGCGCCTTCGCCCGAAGCACAGTTGCGCAGCAGCTAACCAATTTGATCACGACCTTTGGTCATTTTGATTGATTCCCCGCTCGAATCTGTGTTTTGCGCATTGCATTGCGCCGGATTTTCCGCCCTATTACCGCACCAACACCACTCATGACTGGAGCTTCCGTGACAGACGCCTCTGCCGTAATCGAGATCAAGGACCTTCACAAAAGCTTCGGTAATCTCGAGGTGCTCAAGGGCGTGGATATCACCGCGAAACGCGGCGATGTGGTCTCGCTTATCGGGTCCTCCGGCTCGGGGAAATCCACTTTGCTTCGGTGCTGCAACCTTCTGGAAGACAGCCAGCAGGGGGAAATCACGTTCAAGGGCGAACCCGTCAAATGGAGCGGCTCGGGCAGCGCCCGCCGACCTGCCGATCCCAAACAGGTTCTGCGCATTCGTACCAATCTGTCCATGGTGTTCCAGCAATTCAATTTGTGGGCACATATGACCATTTTGCAAAATGTCATGGAGGCCCCGGTGACCGTTTTGGGCCGTGACAAGGCCGAAGTGGAAGACAGCGCGCGAAAATATCTGGAAAAAGTTGGCATCGGCGACAAATGCGATGTCTACCCTGCGCAACTGTCCGGTGGTCAGCAACAACGCGCTGCCATCGCACGCGGTCTGTGCATGGAACCCGAAGCCCTGCTGTTCGACGAACCCACCTCGGCGCTCGACCCCGAACTGGAGCAGGAAGTGATCAAAGTGATCAAGGATCTTGCCGCTGAGGGTCGGACGATGATCATCGTAACCCATGACATGAAGATGGCCGCCGATATCTCAAGCCACGTGGTGTTCCTGCATCAGGGCCGGATCGAAGAGGAAGGCAGCGCCGAGGATATCTTTACCGCGCCTGAATCCGAACGGCTTCGGGGCTTTCTTTCCGCCACTCAGGCGGCATAAGTTTCAGAAACAGAACCAAACTGGGGAGTAACCAATGAAAAACCTGATTCTGTCCACCGCGGCACTGGCGCTGACCGCCGGCATCGCAATGGCCGACACCGTCCGCATGGGCACCGAGGGCGCCTACCCTCCGTACAACTTCATCAATGATGCCGGCGAAATCGACGGGTTCGAGCGTGAAGTGGGCGACGAGCTGTGCAAGCGCGCAAACCTGGAATGCGAGTGGGTTAAGAACGACTGGGACTCGATCATTCCGAACCTGGTCTCGGGTAACTACGACACCATCATCGCAGGCATGTCGATCACCGACGAGCGTGATGAAGTTATCGATTTCACGCAAAACTACTTCCCTCCTGCGGCGTCGGCCTATGTTGGCGCATCGGACGGAGTTGACGTAGGCGGCGGCATCGTTGCTGCACAGACTGCAACCATTCAAGCTGGTCACGTAGCTGAATCCGGCGCGACTCTGGTCGAGTTCGCGACCCCCGAAGAAACCATCGCAGCCGTACGCAACGGCGAAGCAGACGCCGTGTTCGCCGACAAAGACTTCCTTGTGCCGATCGTCGAAGAATCGGGCGGTGAGCTGGTCTTCGTAGGCGATGACGTCCCGCTGGGCGGCGGTATCGGCCTGGGCATCCGTGAATCCGACGGCGAATTGCGCGGCAAGTTCGACGAAGCAATCACCTCGATGAAAGCGGATGGTTCGCTGAACGAGCTTATCGTCAAATGGTTCGGCGAAGGCGTTCCGACCTACAACGCCGACGGCTCTGTCGTTTCCAACTGATCTGCACGAAAAGGTTCGGCGTATTGAATGCGCCGAACCTGCCCCGGCCTCGCGCCGGAATTGACGTTCGAAAGACGCCACATGTTTTCCTATTGCGCTGATCCCGACACGCTGGGCACGTTCCGCTGGTTTTCGTGCTATTTGACCAACGGCGTGCATTGGTCGTTCTACCTGTCCTTTCTAAAGGTGCTTGGCTTGCTTGCCGTGACCGCCCCGGTCGCGCTGAGCTTTGGCTTTGCGGGCGCGATGGCAGCCAGGTCACATGTCGCGCCGCTCAGTTGGCTGGGCAAAGGGTACATCGCCATCGTGCGCGGCGTCCCGGACATCGCGTTTTTCTTGTTTTTTGTCATCGCCCTGGATCAGGCCTTTGAGTGGACACGCCACCAGGTCATGTGTCCCGAATGGACAGATCCGGTCCGTCAAGGCAATGACTTCATCGTCTGTCAGGCCGCCAAACTGCCCTTGGGAAGCGCCCCGGAATGGGTTCACGAGACCTATGGGTTCTTCCTGGCCGTTGTCACCTTTTCCATCGTTTTTGGCGCGTTTGCGGCCAACGTTCTGTTCGGCGGTATGCGCGCCGTGCCACATGCTCAGCTTGAAACGGCCGAGGCCTATGGCATGACCCGCCGCCAAACATTCTGGCGCATTCTTGTACCGCAGATGTGGGTCTACGCTCTGCCCGGCCTGTCCAACCTGTGGATGGTCCTGATCAAGGCTACCCCGCTTCTGTTCCTGTTGGGTATCGAAGACATCGTCTATTGGGCGCGTGAGTTGGGTGGCACCAAGACGTCACGCTTCACCGACTACCCCCATGGCGACTGGCGCATGTGGTATTTCCTCTTCCTGCTGATCTTCTACCTGGGCATGACCCGCGTCTCGGAAATCGTGCTTGAAAAGCTGATGCGGCGCCTGTCCCACGGTCAGGCTACATCCGGTGGAGAGCTGTTGCGCAAGGAGACGACGGCATGAGCTGCATCCAGACGATTCAGGATTACGCCCTGCGCTCTGTCGGCCTTGGCGAACGCCTGTTACCCAAATCAGACTTCACCCTGTGCGAACAGTTCACGCTTATCGGCTCGGGCATGATCTGGAATGTCTATTTCGGCATCATGGCGCTGGCAACTGGCTTTTTCCTGGCCACAGCGCTGGCTGTCGGCAAGGCATCTCCGAACAAATGGCTGCGCAAACCTTCGGAATGGTTCATCTTTCTGTTCAGAGGATCTCCGCTGTTCATCCAGTTCTTCTTTGCCTACTTCTTCTTCCTGTCGCTGAAAAAGCCCTATCCGATGTTCGACGCCCTGACGTCGGCCTGGTTGGGGGCATTGATCGTGCTGTTCCTCAACACAGCTGCTTATACGGGTGAGATCTTCTATGGCGCACTGCGCTCGATCCCCAAGGGCGATATCGAGGCCGCAGACGCCTATGGCATGACCGGCTGGGCCCGCTTCCGCCGGATTGTCTGGCCGACCATGCTGCGACTGGCTTGGCCCGCCTACACTAACGAGGCGATCTTTCTATTCCACGCGACAACGCTGGTCTTTTTCTCGGCCTTTCCGGCTTGGCAACAGCGCGGAGACGCGCTGTATTACGCCAGCTATTTCGCAGACAAAACCTTCAACCCCTTCATCCCCTATCCGATTCTGGCCTTCTATTTCATCCTGCTGACGCTGGTCATCATCTGGGGCTTTGGACTGGTCAACAAGCGACTGAACAGGCACCTGCCCGCCGCTCGGAAAAGCAAGATGAAGTTGCGGCTGAACCTGGCGCGCTGATCTCCAGCGCGCCTGAACATCAAAACCAAACGCACTTCGCCGCGCTTACAGCGCGGTTTTTCTGTTCGAAACTTAGTTAGATTGAGTGAAATGGTACCGCCTCCCTGGCTTGAACAGGGGACCTCTGGATCCACAATCCAGCGCTCTAACCAACTGAGCTAAGGCGGCACTTGTGAGGGGCGATGTACCGAACACGCCACGGGAATGCAAGAGGATTAAAGCCTAATTTTCCAGCTTTGTTCGACAAGGTCGACACCGAAAGAATGCACCGGCTTGCTGTCCACCAGCTGCCATCCGGTGGACCGGTATAAGGCGCAGGCGGCCTTGTGGCTTTCATGCGTCCATAGCTGCATTTGATGGTATCCCGCTGCCTTGGCAAAGCCCATACAGGTACTCAGAAGCCGCTTTCCCACCCCCAGACCGCGCGCCTCGGGCACAAGAAGAAAAAGGCGCAGTTTTGCGGTCTGCGTGTCCAGTTTGACGCAAAAGATACTCCCCAGTCTTTGGCCTTCTGCCTCGGCGATCCAGCCCTTCTCACACGCTGGGTCATGATCGGCAATAAAACCATCCAGAATGCGCGCGACCAGCGGGGCGAAGCTGTCATCAAACCCCTCATCGCGAGCATAGAGGGTTCCATGGCGCTCGACCAACCAAGGCGCATCCTGGGGCTGAAAGGGTCTGATCCTTACATTCTCCATACCGTATCAGAGCGCAAAGGCGGGTTGATTCTCAACCCCGTGCGCGCTAGCAGGAACGCTCAGTCCCCGGAGGCGAGTATGGGTATCAACACCGAACGCGACATTCAGGCCAACCTTCAGATCGGCCCTACCGATCAGGGTATGGTACGTCTGTTTATCGAGGCCGACGGCCTTGAGATTCCGATGGATTTCGATCCCGAGGAAGCCGAAGAGATCGCAGATGAGCTGCGTGCCGCCGCACAAGCTGCCCTAGCCGTCAAAGGCTGATCTGCGTTACAGCCGCGGGTCGCGCAACGCCTGCAATCGACGTGCAGCATCTGTGGCGAATTTCTGGATCATCTTTTTACGCCGGGCCGGAGGCAGCTTGTCCTCGGGTGCCATGCGAATGATCTCGGCATCATAAGCATCCGCGATGATCAGACCGGTTTCCTGAGGCAAAAGGTCCGTTGGGAACTCGGTATCGACAGCCCAAAAGAATCGGTCACACCACTCCAGATAGCCTTGCCACTTCGAATCTGACTGATAGTCGGCACGGCTGGATTTGCACTCGATCACCCAAAGCTCGCCCTTTGGACCTAGCCCCATCACATCAACGCGCAGCCCGCGCGCCGGCATAAATTCTTCAACGGAAACAAAACCGTGGGCGGTGAGATGGCGCGCAACGCCGCGCGCAAGTTTCTGTCCAGGCTGTAAATCCAGTGTCATGCTGAGAATGTGAACAATTAGTGAACAAAAGTAAAGTCTTCGCTCAACACTTGACATGATACCATTTGGTATCTCAATAATATGATACCAAATGGTATCTTTACCGAGGAGACGAATGCAGACCCTAACCCAAAACGCGTTCCGTGCGCTGGCAGACCCAACCCGTCGGGACATCATCAAACTGCTTGCCTCGCAGGACATGACGATCGGGCAGCTGACGAACCGGTTCGACATGACGAGGGCTGCCGTCAAAAAGCACCTGACGGTCTTGTCTGATGGCGGGCTTATTACGGTGGAAGCACGCGGCAGAGAACGCATCAACCGCATTGAACCTCAGGGCATGGCCCCGATCTTGGATTGGCTCAGCTACTTTGACCAGTTCTGGGATGAACGCCTCAACTCTCTTAAGGAAGCTATTGAAAGGAAAAAAGAATGACGAATGCCGTATTGCAAAAAACGATTTTTCTACGGGCCGATCCAGATGCCGTCTGGGCCTATCTGACTGAGCCCGAACGGTTGGCAGAGTGGTTTCACAAGCCGGAACGCACGCTGACCAAGGGAAGCAAACTGCAAATGTTCGGAACCAACAGCGGCGACCTGCTGATCTGGGGCGAGGTACGGGAAGCACGTGCCCCTGAATATCTTGAGTACACATTCACTGTGAAACCAATGGGAGACGCGGTCAGTCTAGTCAAATGGACGTTGACCCCCGTCGCAGGCGGTACGAAGCTCAGCCTTCAACATGAAGGCCTGCCTCAGGGCGCGGATGCGTTTGACCTGATTCTTGCGCTCGACAATGGCTGGGATGAGCATTTCGGCAAGATGCGTACAGCGCTGCACGAAACTGTTGATGCCTGACCCCTTGTGTAAACCCGCCGGACGCCCTACGTAGGCGCTTGGCGGGTTCTGCCCTTCTTGTGACTGGTAGCATTCTGGTGGCCTTAAGCAATTCCGAGGGGGCTGGCTCTGTTCAGGTCCTGGCCTGATTACCTGGCGCCCACCTGTACATACAGGTCCTCGGGAATCACACCGCACGGTTGACTGGTGGTCCCGCCACATTTCCCCTGAAAATCAGCGCTCTGCGCGGGCTTCCTGCTTGGCCAATGCCGGCTTGAAGCTGTCGACCACGGGCGAGCCGCGACGTGGGCCTCCGGGTTTTTCTGCCATGCTCATGATCTTGTAACCGAACTGGACACCGGCAAACACGATCCCGTTCATGAACCAGATCATCGCAAGCGCGACCAGACCGATTTCCGAGCTGATGATCAAATGCCGAAGGTTTGCCACATTAAATGCCAGAAGCACCCCGACAAACACGGCCGAGATAACGAAACCCCAGGCGACTTGCGTGATATACAGGCGGATCAGTTTGGGCATGGCGAACCTCATTGCGCTATGACATTCAGGTTAGCGCATGTTTGGCTCGAGTAAAGGCGTCAGAATGCCTCGGACTGGGCCTCACGGGCCATGTGATCCAGCACGGCGTTGACGAATTTCGGCTCTTTGCCTTCGGGGAAGAAGGCACGCGCGACGTCGACGAACTCGGTGATGACCACTTTGGGCGGCGTGTCGCTTTGGGTCAGCTCGGCCCCGGCGGCACGGAACAACGCGCGCAAGGTTGGGTCGATGCGTGAGATCGGCCATTTGGCGACCAGAGCGCGGTCTGTCATCTGGTCGATCGGTGCCTGATAGTTCACCGCATTGTCGACCAGCGAACGGAAGACGCTGATGTCGCCGTCCAGCATTTCTTCGCCTTCGTAGACGGCGCCGAACCGGTGATCCAGAAACTCATTTACGACCGCTTCGGTCGTCTGCCCCGATTGCTCCATCTGGAACAGCGCCTGAACGGCATAAAGCCGAGCGGCGGATTTCATTAGGCGTTTCTGGTTGGCCGGTTTCGGCGCGTCTGTCTGGGTCATGCTGTCGTGGATCCGTTGCTGTCGCCCGCCACAAGGATGGACTCGGACGGCGGCTTGAAACCCACGCCCTTTTTGGAAGAGCCCCACTTACGGCTGAGTGCGATCAGATGCAAGGCCGCAGCGGCCGCTCCGCCACCTTTATTCATCTTTTCGGGATTTGCGCGGACTTCGGCCTGATCGTCATTCTCGACGGTCAGGATGCCGTTGCCGATGCAAAGCCCCTGCAGGCCCATCAATTGAATCGCACGACTGGAGTCGTTGCAGACGGTTTCATAATGCGTGGTCTCGCCGCGAATGACACAGCCCAGCGCAACATAGCCGTCGAAGTCGCACTGACGGTCGGCCATAGCGATGGCGGTCGGAATCTCCAACGCGCCGGGAACTTCGACGACTTCGCTGTCGCCGCCAGCTGCTTCGATCTCGGCCTTCGCACCTGCAATCAGGTTGTCGGCAATCGCGCGGTAGAAAGGCGCCGCCACGATCAGCAGTTTCACCGGTTTATCGAAGCTGGGTGTCGGCAGAATGCCATGTTTGTCTTGTTCAGCCATGATCAGTCTTCCTTCAGGATCGGGCGGGTGCCAACGATGGACAGCCCAAATGCGTCCAGCCCCAGATATACGGTTTCGGGCGAGTCGGTCAGCAGGACCAGCTCTTGAATGCCCAGTTTGGACAGGATCTGAGATCCCAGACCGGTTTGCTTGATGGTCCGCGGGCCTTCGTCTTCGGCTGCATAGAGAGAGTTGCGCGGCTGGCGGAACAGACAGACAACCCCCCGGCCCTCTTCCGCGATCTTCTCCATTGCGCGTGGCAATTCGCGAGAGGACTTCGGACCGAGGCCCAAGATATCCGGCGCTTCGTGCAGCGCGTGGGTGCGGGTCAGGACAGGCTCGGGTGTGGTGATGTCGCCTTTGATCATGACGACATGTTCGATGCCGTGAAGCTGATCGGTGAACAGGCGCATTTCCCATTCGCCACCGTATTCCGACGAGACCATCTCGCGCGAGGTTTCGACCACGAGGTTATCATTGCGCGAGCGATAGGTGATCAGGTCGCTGATCGTACCGATCTTCATGTCATGGGTTTTGGCGAACTCGACCAGATCGGGCAGACGGGCCATGGTGCCGTCGGGTTTCATGATCTCACAGATCACGCCTGAGGGGTTCAACCCGGCCAGGCGTGAGATATCCACGGCAGCCTCGGTGTGGCCTGCGCGGACCAGCACCCCACCCCGCTTGGCGCGCAAGGGGAAGATGTGCCCCGGTGTTGCGATATGGGCCATCGTGTTCTGTTCATTGATCGCAGTTGCAACGGTCAGCGCGCGATCTGCGGCGGAAATACCGGTCGACACGCCCTCACGCGCTTCGATAGAAACCGTAAACGCCGTTTCGTGGCGGGATGAGTTGTTCACCGCCATCATCGGAAGCGCCAGCGCATCGACCCGTTCAGCCGTCATCGGCAGGCAGATCAAGCCGCGCCCATGGGTAGCCATGAAATTGATCGCCTCGGCATCAGCGAATTCTGCGGCAATGACCAGATCGCCTTCGTTTTCGCGATCTTCATGATCGACGAGGATATACATCCGGCCCGCGCGGGCCTCTTCGATGATGTCCTCAATCGGGCTGATCGCATCGCGCAGCTGGGCCTCGACCGGGCCGGGGGTTTCAAAGCTCATGGGGCAGCCTTTCACAAGAGCATTTCTGCAAGGCGGGATAGACCACCCCGCATCCAAAAGCCAGAGCACAAACGGCCTGAGCGCGCTCAGACGCGACGTATTCTAACGCTCAGACGGTCTCGGCCAGGCGGGCGACGTAGCGGGCGAGAGTGTCGATTTCCAGATTCACCCGATCGCCCACGGCGACATCACCCCAAGTGGTGACCTCTTTGGTGTGAGGGATGAAGTTGATGCCGAAATCGCAGCCCTCTACATCATTCACGGTCAGAGACGTCCCATTCAACGCAACCGATCCTTTGGGTGCAATAAAACGCGCCAAGTCCTTGGGCGCGCGCAAGGTAACGCGGGTGCTGTCGCCTTCGTCGCGCAGATCGACAACTTCGGCGACTCCATCCACATGGCCCGACACGATGTGACCGCCCAGTTCGTCGCCAACTTTCAGCGCACGCTCTAGGTTGACGCGCTTGCCCAGCACCCAGCTGTTCAGGTTGGTTTTCGAGACGGTCTCGGCGCTGATCTGAACATCGTACCAGTCATCGCCCAGCGCAATCACGGTCAGACAAACACCATCGCTTGCAATGGATGCGCCAATATCAATCGAGGCCGTGTCATAGCCCGTCTGGATGCGCGCACGCAGGTCGCCTTGTTGGTCCAGCTCGGTCACTGTTCCGATATCGGTCACGATCCCTGTAAACATTCCGTCAACCCTCGCGTTCTACCCTGTCTCAGACTATCAGGGCCGAGGTAAGCTGATCCGCGCCGCCCGGCAAGCCCAACCTTGCCGAGAAATCCTCGGGCGGGCATAGTTTCGACAAGAATATTGGCTAGATCGCGCAGATGCACCACCCAGACCCAAACGCTGACCCTCGGGTCTTTCTGTTCCTGCAAGGCCCGCATGGCCCGTTTTTCAACGCGTTGGGCCGGATGTTGCGGGCCTCGGGGGCGCAGACATGGCGTGTCGGCTTCAACGCGGGCGATCAGGCTTTCTGGTTCGACAGGAAAAGTTACATCTCCTATCGCGACGCGCCAGAACACTGGCCCGAGGTGCTGCAGGCGCTGATCGCCGAGAAACAAGTGACAGACATCGTTCTATACGGTGACACCCGCCCGATTCACGCCAACGCCGTCAGGATCGCCAAAACACGAGGCATAACTGTGCATGTGTTCGAGGAAGGCTACCTGCGACCATGGTGGGTCACCTATGAGCGTGGCGGCTCAAACGGCAACTCGCGATTGATGTCTCTGGATCTGGATCAAGTGGCGCAGGCCCTGTCGCATTCGGGCGCGCAATCCCCACCGCCGCCGTCCCATTGGGGCGACATGCGACAACACATCTTCTATGGCGCGCTATACCACTGGTTCGTGCTGTTTCTGAACGGGCGCTATCGAAATTTCAAACCGCACCGTGCGCTGCCAGTCTCGAAAGAGTTTCGCCTTTATTTTAAGCGCCTTATGCTGATGCCCTTCCACCGGCTGCAACGAAG
The DNA here is from genome assembly GCF_056536505.1 of Ruegeria sp. CL3. Taxonomy (NCBI): domain Bacteria; kingdom Pseudomonadati; phylum Pseudomonadota; class Alphaproteobacteria; order Rhodobacterales; family Roseobacteraceae; genus Ruegeria; species Ruegeria sp. CL3. The sequence continues at coordinate 246,068 of NZ_JBQFPT010000003.1, forward strand.
TCTGGCCACAGCGCGGGTACGAAGCGGGGCCTTTCCTTATCACCTTGTACTGTTGCAACTAGGGCATGACAGCTCGGTCCAGTCCCATTCAGACTATTCGGGAATGTGCGCTTTTTTAGAACAAATGATGGAGGGCTTCGCCAAAGGCGCCCCTGCACATCATCATCTGGTCATCAAGGAGCATCCGCTTGAGAACCACCGTGAACCCCTCCGCCGACGTGTTCGGACTCTTGCGATCAGTTTCGGGATCAAGGGCCGGGTGCATTACGTCCCCGGCGGCAAATTGGCGAAACTGCTGGACGACGCCAACTCGGCCGTGACCATTAACTCGACCGCCGGGCAGCAGGTGTTGTGGCGTGGCATCCCCCTGCGGATTTTTGGTCGTGCGGTCTATGACAAGCCGGAACTTGTGTCGCAACAGGAGGTTAGTCGTTTCTTCGCCAACCCAGAAAAGCGCGATATCGAAGCTTACCAACTCTATCGGCGCTTTCTGCTGGAAACCAGTCAGGTTCCGGGCGGCTACTACTCCAGACGCGGACGTCGGCAATTGCTGCGCCGCGCTGTCGACATGATGCTGAGGGCTGATGATCCCTATCAGGTCACGCTGTCCGACGACGCGACCCTAGAGCCACAGTTGAAAATCGTTGAGTAGACCCGGCCATCCTTCTCTGGAAGTTGTAGCGGTAAAAGAGTAGTTTGCCGAAAAACAAGTAGAACTGAGGTTATCGGCAGTGCATCGCTTTCCAATCCGTTGGGTACGGGGGGTCGCCCTTGTGACCTCGCTCGTCGTGCTGAGTGCATGCCAGTTGCCCAAGGCGGGCCCAAACAAGAACGAGATTCTGGCAGGCTCCGTCAACAACGGCGGCAATGCGTTTGTGGTAGAAGTCGATGACCGCGTTTCGCGGGCCACGTCATCCGTGCCGCAGTTTGGGTTCTCTTCCGCCTTTACCTCAGCCCCGTCACTAACCGCAGACACCGTGCGCCCAGGGGATGTTTTGGGCCTAACAATCTGGGAGAACGTCGATGATGGGCTGCTCGCGGGCGATGCAGGTTCTTCGACTGCGTTGAACGAGGTTCAAGTCGACAGCGAGGGCTTCATTTTCGTCCCCTACGCAGGTCGTTTACGCGCCGCTGGCAACACTCCGGAAGAGCTCCGCGGGTTGATCACGGACGAGTTGAAGGAACAAACCCCCGACCCTCAGGTCGAAGTACGACGCCTGGCCGGTGACGGCTCTACTGTTTCGCTAAGCGGTACTATCGGCGCCCCGGGAATTTACCCGATAGAACGCCCCACCCGTACCCTGCTCGGCATGCTGTCGCAGGCCGGGGGGGTTTCGGTTGAGTCCGATATTGCGCTGGTCACGCTGATCCGTGGAGACCAACGTGGGACAGTCTGGTACAATGACCTGTTCCGCAATCCCAAACTGGATGTCGCGCTGCGCGGCGGTGACCGCATTCTGGTCGAGGGAGACAGCCGATCCTATATTGCGCTCGGCGCAACCGGAGGACAATCGCGCGTCGCCTTCGACAGTCAGGACCTGTCCGCGCTTGAGGCACTGGCACAGGTTGGCGGCCTGGTATCCATCTCATCCGATCCGACTGGTATTTTTATCCTGCGCCGGGAACGTCAGGACATCGCGCGTCAGGTGATGGGCCGTTCCGATCTGCAGGGCGATCAGCGAATGATCTATCTGCTGAACCTGACCGCGCCCAATGGCTTGTTCATCGCGCGTGATTTCGTGATCCGCGACGATGACACAATCTACGTGACTGAGGCACCGTACGCGCAGTGGACCAAGTCGATTTCTCTGATCGCCGGGGGCCTGACGCCGGTCGCGAACGTAGCCACCCTGACCGGCAACTAAACCATGACCCATGGAGACCCCACCGCAATTGGCGCGGCGCGGTCCCGGGCATTTGTCTACAATGGCGGATTTCTGACTAACAGGCGCGTCCGGTGCATTCTCTCCCTTTCGGGATATGACATCCGGCTGGGTCTGCCCCGACCCGAGGACACTGTTGCCATCTGGGGCAACAGTCCCACGGCCCATCGCGGGCGGCGCATCGCTCAGGACCGGGGTACCCCTTTGCTGCGGGTCGAGGATGCCTTTCTACGATCCCTCCACCCCGGCCGCGAGGGCGAGCCGCCTTTGGGTTTGCTTCTGGATCGCTCGGGCCTGCACTTTGACCCGGCACAACCGTCAGATCTGGAAACGCTTCTGGCGACACATCCGCTGGACGACACAGTGCTTCTGAACCGGGCGCGTGGCGCGATTGAGCGCTTGAAGGAATTAAACCTCAGCAAGTATTCAGCCTTTGACCCCGACGCACCGATCCCCGAGCCTGGCTACGTACTGGTGATTGATCAGACGGTCGGCGATGCCTCGGTCACGGCCAGCCGAGGGGACCGCGCCCAGTTTCTTGAGATGTTGGTGATCGCGCAGGAAGAAAATCCCGGGATGCCAGTTCTGATCAAGACCCATCCCGAAACACTGGCTGGCTACCGTACCGGGCACTACACCGAACAAGACCTCTCGGAACGCGTTTCCTTCGTTGCGGAGAACATCAGCCCTTGGCCGCTGTTGGACGGCGCGGTCAGTGTCTATACGCTCTCTTCGCAAATGGGGTTTGAGGCTATTCTCGCCGGTCACAAACCCCGCGTCTTCGGGCAGCCATTCTATGCCGGATGGGGTTTGACGCAGGACGAAAACCCCCTTCAACGCAGGCAACGCAATCTGACGCGCGCCCAACTGTTTGCCGCTGCCATGATGCTCTACCCTGTGTGGTATGACCCTTATCGGGACCAGTTGTGTGAGCTAGAGGTCGTGCTGGATACGCTTGAGGCTCAGACCCGTGCGTGGCGGCAAGATCGTTTGGGATGGACCGCGTCGGGCATGCGGATGTGGAAGCGCAAGCATCTGCAGGCCATGTTTGGCCAGCACCGGAAAATACGGTTTTTGCCGTCGCCTCCGGCCTCATCCACCCGTCCCCACATGGTCTGGGCCAATCAATCCCGCGAAGCCGAGGGCGTCACCCGTATCGAGGACGGCTTTCTCCGCTCCCGCGGATTGGGGGCCGACCTAGTGCCTCCGCTGTCGCTGGTCACGGACGATCTGGGTATCTATTACGACCCGACCCAAACCAGCCGCTTGGAAGAGTGGATTTCCAAGCGCGAGACCCTGCGTCCGGATCAGGAATACCGGGCCGAGCGGGTGATCTCAGCCCTCGTGTCTGAGGGGCTGAGCAAATACAACACCGGCGGCGCTGCGCCGCCTCTGCCCAAAGGGCACCGCATTCTGGTGCCGGGGCAGGTCGAAGATGACGCCTCAATCCTGCTGGGCACCAGCGCCATCCGCACCAATCTGGACCTGCTGCGCGAAGTTCGAGCCACCAACCCAGATGCTGTGGTGATCTACAAACCCCATCCGGATGTCGAGGCTGGCCTGCGCTCGGGCCGGATCGACGCTGAAGGGCTGGCGGACGTGATCGCAACTGAGACCGACCCGTCAGCCTTGTTGTCCGAGGTGCAGGAGGTCTGGACCATGACCTCGCTTATGGGGTTCGAGGCGCTTTTGCGTGGCATTCCGGTCACCACCTTTGGCGCGCCGTTCTATGCCGGCTGGGGCCTGACTGCGGATCTGGGAAGTGTTCCGGCCCGTCGCGGCGCGCGCCCGTCCCTGTTGGGTTTGGTGCATGCCAGCCTGATCGACTATCCCCGCTATCTGGACCCGGTAACCGGCGCACCCTGCCCTGTCGAGGTCGCCATCGAACGGCTGGCCCACGGTCAGCCCCCCAAACGCGGGGCGCTGAACCGCGCCTTGTCAAAGCTACAGGGCGCTTTTTCAACCCACGCCCATCTCTGGCGACGCTAATGCGTCGTTCGGGCCCAACGGTGTAATACGTCACCACCGACCGGGCGCGCCTCGATCAACTCGAACCGAGGGGCGCTGTCCAGTTTTTCCAGCCCTAATGCGCCAATCGCCGAAAGTCCCTCGGCGCCGATGGTCAAACCAGCAGTGAAACCGACAAGCTCATCGACCAGATCCTGCGCTAGCAACGACGCCGCCAAAGCCGAGCCGCCTTCGCAGAAAATACTTGTCAGACCTTCCTGGCCCAGCTGTTGCAGCAGGTCGCGCGCATCAACCTGATGGTCGTGCAACGCACAAGGCAACAGCCTCGCGCCCAACCCCTCCCACGTGCGGGCGCGCTCGGCGTCGGGATGCGGGCCATGACATAGCCAGACGGGCGTTTTTGAGGCCGTGCGCGCCAGTTGTCCCATTAAGGGTAAATCCAAATGGCGCGAGACAATCACGCGCACCGGCTGACGCTCTATCCCCAGATCCCGAACCGTAAGCGAGGGATCATCCGCGCGCGCCGTGCCAGCGCCGACCATGACGGCATCGTGTCGGGCGCGCATCGCGTGAACCTCGCGTCGCGCAGTTGATCCGGTGATCCACTGGCTATGTCCGGTGGACGTGGCAATCCGCCCGTCAAAGCTGTTGGCCAGTTTCAACGTCACAAACGGACGGCCCTGTTCGGTTTTCAGAAAGAACCCGGCCAGATCACGCTCGGCCTCTTGCGCGAGCACGCCGGTTTCAACCTCGATCCCGGCCTCGCGCAGCATGGCAAAGCCCTGCCCGGAAACGCGAGGATCGCTATCTTCAATCGCCGCAACAACGCGGGCCACACCGGCCGAGATCAACGCTTCGGCACAGGGCGGTGTCTTGCCGTAGTGGGCGCATGGCTCCAGCGAGACATAGGCCGTGGCCCCTTTCGCCTGCGCACCCGCTTGCGCTAAAGCCTCAGGCTCTGCATGGGGACGCCCGCCGGGTTGAGTCCACCCTCGCCCAACAATCCGCCCATCGCGCACGATAACGCACCCGACAGCCGGGTTGGGCCAGCACGCCCCTTGGCCGCGCCGACCCAAAGACAAAGCCAGCGTCATAAATCGCTTATCTGTTTCGCTCACTCGTCCGTCGAAGGCTGCGGCGGGCGCAGTTCGTGGACAAACTCCTCGAAATCATCGGCCGCCTGGAAATTCTTGTACACACTCGCAAAGCGAACATAGGCGACGGTGTCGATCCGCGCCAGAGCTTCCATGACGATCTCGCCAATTCTGTTGGACGGAATATCCGTGTCACCCATACTTTCCAGACGCCGCACAATCCCCGAGATCATCTGATCAATCCGTTCAGGATCAACCGGGCGCTTCTGCATCGAGATACGGATCGAGCGTTCCAGCTTATCGCGATCAAAGTCCTCGCGTTTTCCGTTGGTTTTGATCACCACCAGATCGCGCAACTGAACCCGTTCATAGGTCGTAAAACGCCCTCCGCAGGCCGGGCAAAACCGACGTCGGCGTATTGCAACGTGATCCTCTGCCGGGCGTGAATCTTTCACCTGAGTGTCGATATTTCCGCAAAACGGGCAGCGCATCCGCCGTCTCCTCGTCCCTAGCTGGCCTCTTTTGTAAGCACTTTGGCTTACTTATCCACAACTATAGGGCAGCCGCTAGGATTTGGGTAGTCGGAATTTTGCACCCCAAAATAAAGGGTCAGGACAGATGTGCCGCGACCAGCCGCCGATGCGGGGCGCGGCGGTGTTCAAACAGGTATATCCCCTGCCAAGTTCCCAAAACCATCTGACTCTGACGGACAGGAATGGACAGGGAAACTGGCATCATCGCCGCTTTGATATGGGCTGGCATGTCATCCGGCCCTTCATAGGTATGGCGCAGGTAAGACATTGAGGGATGATCGGACGGGGGCACCAGACGCTCAAAAAATGCATGCAGATCTGTCTGCACCTCGGGGTCCGCGTTCTCTTGCACCAGCAAAGAACAGGAGGTGTGCCTGACGAACAACGTCAGGACACCATCCCGTTCAAGGGAACTAAGCCATTCTGCAATCTGGGACGTGAATTCGTACAAGCCGGGTCCATTGGTCTGGAGCGCGAATTCCGTCTGCATTGCGTTTTGGCCTTTGTTCTAGTTGTCAAAAAATCTGGCGGCGACCGCACCGCGCATTTGCACCCTGCACGGATATGCTGGAGCCGACAACGAAGGGCCCCCTTACGCCACCAGTTTGTGCCGGAGCATCAGCCGGAGGCGGTTTCAGCGAAAACTGAACCGCCGTTACACGTCCAGTTGTTACACTAGGTCCATAGCCGCGCAACACATAGATGGGATCCTGCCAACCTGCCCCGAGACTGCGGCGCGCGAAATCTGCCGCCTCGCACCAATACCCGTCTGTGTCATCCCGTGTACGGGGAATGACTTCAAAGTCGGTGCTATTGATTGCATTGGCTTGAAAACCCAAACGTGCCGCGTCCGCCGTTACCGGAACACTCAGGGCAAACACCGCCAAAGCGGCGCAATATTGTAACTGTTTCATAATACTCTTTCCTCACTTGCTGCTCCCCTTAGTTTAGAGGTCATCGCGCCCGCGGAAAGCAGGTCTCACAATCATTTCAACCAACTTGCGCCTTAACGTGAAGCGGCGTGAGCCAGCCGTGGTAGCGGATCAGCAACCCCAATCCGGGCATCGAGGCCGATACGTCAAACCGAAAGCGTCCCAAATCATCCTGCCATTCACTCGTTGACGATTGGGGTAGCAAAACCCGAGGGACCGGCACGCCGAAAACCGTCAGGCGATTGATGTGAACCTCCAGCCCCCGCTTCGAGGCAACAGGCCGCATCCAGACCGAGAGTGGCCCGAAACGCTCATGAAAATGGCCCGTTTTTGCGTCAAACCTCAGCTCTGACGTTGTTTTGTGGCCCCCGAAGTCTCGCAGCCAGCTGTGGTCTTTATCCTGAGTTTGGGTCACCAGTCGAACGGGCACATGCCGGCCTGCAGGGGGAAATCGTCCCAATTTAAGCGCGAGTTGGATGAGAATACCCTTGCCACGTTCGATATCGCATTGCCCGACATATTCACCTGGGCTGTGATGCAGGTCTCGCACGGATTGGGGCAGAACACTTGGGTCCGCCAAAGCCTGAAGAAACGGATCCTTCACGCGTCAAACCCCTGCTCGGCAAAACGCTCGAGGAGAGCAGCATCCGGCATCATACAGGTATCGTACCGCCCGAACAGAGCATACCGATTTCGGGCGATCGAGAAATACAGCGGGTCTTTCACAGCGCTCGGCAGAAACCGTACCAGCGATAGAAAAGGCCACACCCCCGGCAGCGCGCGCACAGCCGCCGCAAAGGCATCAACCCTCTGAAAAACCTTACCATCTACAATCACGAGGTTGGTCTCAAAATCCGTAACGGGCAGATTCAGCGCCTTGTACATCCTTTGACCAAGCGGAGACTTCGCTGTTGCAAACTCAAAGCGTCGGGTTTTGTCGCGTTTCAGCATGAACCGGAAGAAGCCTGAGCACAGCACGCATTCTCCATCAAAGACGATCAGATTGCGCCCTTTGAATAGATCAGTTGTTTCAGTTCCTGCCATGACGCTGATACCTACTCAAGCTTGCCCGCATAGCGTGACATAGGGCCAATGGGTGGACAATGCGACAAGAAGGAGAGGTGTGCCGGGGAACCCGGTGACCGGTTGGTAAGACCGGCGGTGGCTCTGACCTCATCCCCAACAAGGTACTGACCCGGCAACGAAAAGGATATAGGCAGGAAAGATTGACCAGGCTTGTGGCCAGCTGCCAAATCCATTCGAATTTCTGACAGAAAAGCAGTATGCTGGAACGGCCCCGGTCCAGAGAAAGGAAGGCTTCGCTGCGATGAATGTGGATATTGACCGCCTTCACTTTCTGCGCGAGGCGCTCGACGCGCGATTGGAAAAACGGAGCACCCTGAAGGTGCTGGATCGCAGCGGACTTGGCCCGCGGGATCTGCCGGAGGATGCGACCTCCTTTTGCGCCCACAAAGAGGCGCTGTTTGTCCGCTATGCCTGCGACGCTCTGAACGATATCACCTTTGCGGCAAGTGTCGGGCTTGGCGTCACGTCCTCATCGACCTTGACGGCCTACATCAGCAAATACTCACGAGACCTGGAGCAGGTGATTGAAAACACGTCTCATTTCCACGACATGATCGACCCTGCTATCGCCTTCAGCCTGCGGGTTTCGGGGAATTTCGCCGCGTTAGAGGCCCGGTGGAAAGACGCCAGCTTTGCTCGCTATCACCGCCGAACTGAGTTCTTGATGTTTGCCGCCGTCGCCCGAATGCGCAACCTGACACAGACCGATTTCCACCCTATTGAAATACGGTTTCAGCATGAGGTTGGGGATCATATCCATGCCTTCCAGCAACTGGCAGGTTTTCCGGTTGTCTTCGGCTCTGAAAGCCTCGAAATCGTCTTGTCCCCGTCCTCGCTGAACCTGCCCGTCCCGACCTACGACCCCAGCCTGCGCGCCCATCTACTAGAATACGGGGAACGCGTTCTGGCCGAGCGTCGCGTGCCGAAGCAATTGACCCGCGCCAAGGTCGAAGGGTTGATCACCCGCTCACTGCCGGGCAAAATCCTCAGCGCGGATGACGTCGCGGCAAAACTCGGCATGAGCGCCCGCACCTTTGCCCGCCGGTTACAAAGCGAAGGCACCAGCTACCGCGACATCACCGAGGATTTGCGCTGCGATCTGGCACAAACCTTTATCACCAATGGAATGAACCTGTCCGAGATCGCTTATTCTCTGGGATACGCCGATCAATCCGCGTTTTCCACGGCGTTCAAGCGTTGGACAGGTCAACCGCCGAGCGCCTTCAAAACGCGGGTCAAACATCCACTGACGCTTGGAAGCCGGGGGTCATCAGCTTAGCCGCCTCGCCCCGGCCCGCCCCATGAGTGGACCATACGGATATAGAAACGGACACGCCACAACACATGTGAAGTCGCGCCAATGTGTTTGACAAATCTGCCAATGTGAACGGTGAAACGAAAAAAGGCGCCTCTGTTCGGGGCGCCTTTGATCTTACTGATCCAGGAAGGACCGCAGTTTCCGCGATCTGCTTGGATGCTTCAGCTTCCGCAGGGCTTTCGCCTCGATCTGACGGATACGTTCGCGGGTCACGCTGAACTGCTGACCAACCTCTTCCAGAGTGTGGTCGGTGTTCATGCCGATGCCGAAACGCATCCGCAGAACCCGCTCCTCACGCGGGGTAAGAGAGGCCAGAACCCGGGTCGTAGTTTCCTTGAGGTTTTCCTGAATGGCGCTGTCCAGCGGTAGCACTGCATTCTTGTCCTCAATGAAATCACCCAGCTGGCTGTCTTCCTCGTCGCCGATTGGCGTCTCAAGGCTGATCGGCTCCTTGGCGATCTTCATCACCTTGCGCACTTTCTCAAGCGGCATCTGCAGTTTTTCGGCCAGTTCTTCCGGCGTCGGTTCACGACCGATTTCGTGCAGCATCTGACGACCGGTCCGGACAAGCTTGTTGATCGTTTCGATCATGTGGACCGGAATACGGATCGTCCGCGCCTGATCCGCGATCGAGCGTGTGATCGCCTGACGGATCCACCATGTCGCATAGGTCGAGAACTTATAGCCGCGGCGGTATTCGAACTTGTCCACCGCCTTCATCAGACCGATGTTACCTTCTTGAATAAGATCAAGGAATTGAAGGCCACGGTTCGTGTACTTTTTGGCGATCGAGATTACCAGACGCAAGTTGGCTTCGACCATTTCCTTTTTGGCCTGACGGGCTTCTTTCTCGCCCTTCTGAACCTGTTGCACGATGCGACGGAATTCGCTGATATCCAGACCGACATATTGACCGACCTGAGCCATATCACTGCGCAGTTCCTCAACCTTGTCGGTCGAGCGTTCAATGAACATCTGCCAGCCCCGGCCTGGCTTTTCAGCCATATCGGTCAGCCAGTTCGGGTCCAGTTCACGCCCGCGGTAGGCGTCAATGAACTCCCGACGGTTGATCCGGGCTTGGTCGGCCAGTTTCACCATCGAGCTGTCCAGAGACATGACGCGGCGGTTGATGCCATAGAGCTGGTCGATCAGCGCCTCAATCCGGTTGTTGTGCAGGTGAAGACCGTTCACCAGTTCAACAATCTCAGCGCGCAGCTTCTGATAGGTCTCTTCGTCTTTTTCACTGAACGAGCCATCTTCGTTCAAAGTGGCCGAAATCCGGCTGTCCTGCATCTCGGACAGCATCGAGAAATCGGTCGAGATCCGTTCAAGCGTGGTTAGAACCTGATCCTTGAGGGCGGCTTCCATCGCGGCCAGCGACATGTTGGCCTGATCGTCCTCATCATCATCATCGTCATTGCTCAGCGGGTTGCCATCGGCGTCCAACTCAGGCCCGGTGTCCTTGGCGGGTTTGGCAGATTGCACAGCCGAGGTATCGACGACCGGCTCTTGCACGTCGCCATCTTCATCCATCTGGTTGCCAAAGGTGGTCTCCAGATCAATGACGTCGCGCAGAAGAATGTCTTCGGACAGAAGTTCGTCATGCCAGATGGTGATCGCCTGAAAGGTCAGAGGGCTTTCGCACAGACCCGCAATCATCGTGTTCCGGCCCGCTTCGATCCGCTTGGCGATGGCGATCTCGCCCTCACGGCTCAGCAGTTCGACCGAACCCATCTCACGCAGATACATGCGGACGGGGTCGTCGGTGCGGTCCAGTTTTTCGGTCGCGGCACCGGCCAGAGCCACCTCACGGTTGTTGTCCGTGGTGGTCAGTTCGGTCGAACCTTTGTTTTCTTCTTCCTCGGCCTCTTCATCTTCGATGATGTTGATGCCCATCTCGGACAGCATCGACATAACGTCTTCGATCTGTTCCGAGCTGACCTGATCAGGCGGCAGAACCTGATTGAGCTGGTCGTAAGTGATGTAACCTTTCTCGCGGGCCTCGGCGATCATCTTCTTGACCTGGGCCTGGCTCATGTCCAGCGAGATTTCCTGTTCCTGCTCGTCTGACTTGCGATCTTCTGACGTGTCTTTGGCGGCCATTCAATGCTCCTGCAGGGATGGGTGATTCGTTTGATCCGAATCATTAGCGCGTGAAACTGATTCGGCCACCCGTTTACCTGTTTTTCTTTTCCAGTGCTTTACGAAAACATCACTTCAGCGACGTTTCCGTTCGAAATTGATCCCGGACATGATTGCCTTGAACGCATCCTTTTCGTCGCGATTGATTCGCGCGCCATTGTCGGCAATGTCGAAAACGGCCCTGTCCTCATTCTGGCTGCGGCTTGTGCGGTTACGCTCTTCGGCGGCTTGCGCCAGCCGATATGTCAGCGCCTCATCGGCCAGATCAGACAGTTCCTCTGCGGCTTCGGCAATCTCAGCATCCAACCCCCGGAGCGCTTTGATTTTCGCGAGTTCCTCGGCCAGTGTCATCTCGGCCTTTTCAACGTCGCCTGGTTTGAACACACAGGGGATCACTGCGACATGGCGAAGGCTCAGCAGGTTTTCAAGGGGTTCGGCCCCCAAAGTTTCAACGATATGGTCCCGAAGGTTTTCAGGATCATCAATCGCATGACGCAGAATGGCATGACGCAGAGCAGCATGATCAGGATCGTGACAATCCATCTCTTCCAGCTGCGCCTCAAACTGGGCCACGACCTGCGGGTTCAGAATCGTAATGGCCAGAATCGCGGCTTCACGCAGATGGATGTCTGCATTGTCCGAGGACGCCAGGAAGGAGGCCCGCGCACCCGCCGTCGCAGGCTGTTTCTGCGGCTGCCACTTCCCTTTTGGTTGCCACGCACGGTTTTGTGACTGTCTCTGCGGGCGAAACAATTGCCAGCGCAGATCTTTGATCTCTTGCCCGTAATGGGACCGGATCGAGGGGTCACGGATCAGCTTGATCTTGTCGCGCAGCACCTTGTCGAGCGCAGCTTTGCGCTCAGGGCTGTCAAAAACCTTGCCCTCAGTCTCGCGTTGCCACAGCAGCTTCACCATCGGGATGGCCCCGTCCAGCACGGCCTGAACAGCCGCTGCTCCCTCAGCCCGCAGCAAATCGTCCGGGTCTTTTCCTTCGGGCATCAGCGCAAAGCGCAGGGACTTTCCGGCCTCAAGCAGAGGCAAGGCTAGGTCAACGGCCCGCATCGCCGCGCGCAGGCCGGCCGTGTCGCCGTCCAGCGCAATGATTGGCTCATTCGAAATCCGCCAGAGCAGCTGCAACTGATGTTCCGTAATCGCCGTTCCAAGCGGAGCAACCGACGCGCCGAACCCAGCCTCGGCCAGCGCGATCACGTCCATATAGCCCTCGGCCACGATCAGCGGTTGCCCCTTCCCGGCCGCCTGCCGCGCAGGCCCGTGGTTATAAAGGCTGCGACCCTTGTCGAACAACTCGGTCTCGGGTGAGTTCAGATATTTGGCGTTGTCATTCGGGTCCATTGCTCGACCGCCGAATGCGATACACCGACCGCGCGGATCACGGATCGGGAACATGATCCTGTTGCGGAACGTGTCATATGGTATCTTGCCCTTGTTCGACGGCTTAGCCAGCCCCGCCCCAAGGATCAGATCCTCGGCCACGTTCTTTCCGGTCAGATGATCCCACAAAGCCTGCCAGCCGTCCGGGGCAAAGCCGATCTCCCATCGCTCCAACGCCTTGGCGTCCAAACCCCTACAGGCCAGATAGTCGCGCGCCGCACTGCCCGCCCCGGTCTTGAGTTGCAGGCGAAAGAACTGAACCGCCTGCTCCATCACCTCGGCCAGTCGCGTGCGGCGATCCTGTTTTTCTTGCGCTTTCGGGTCGCGCGCGGGCATCGGCATGCCAGCTTCACGCGCTAGAATTTCAACGGCCTCAATGAACGAGACGTTCTCGGTCTCTTTCACGAAGGTGATCGCGTCCCCTTTGGCATGACAGCCAAAGCAGTAGTAGAAGCCCTTTTGGTCATCTACATGAAAAGACGCCGTTTTTTCGTGGTGAAACGGGCACGGCGCCCACATATCCCCCTTGCCCTGATTGGATTTTCGCTGATCCCACATGACTTTATGCCCAACAACCTGAGACAGGCTCAGCCGGGTGCGCAGCTCATCGAGAAATCCGGGGGGCAATGACATGGCTCAAACCTGCCAGAAATGAAAACGCGCGCCAAGGGGATGACGCGCGGTTGTCCACAGGGAAATTGCTGAGCTGTGGATTATTGCTGCAAACACAGCTCGAGCCATGCCGCACCAAGATCCTTTTTGCGCACGTCGCGCATCTTTTGCTCATAGACCCAGGGAGTGATCAACGGGATCGCAGCGTTATAGTTCTCGGGCCAAGTGGGGCTGGTTTCAGCCACGGCCTCCACAACGTCGCGCTCTTTCACCTTGTCCAGACGCGCTTTCTGGATCGCGGCCACGACATCGGCCTGATACTGGCAGCTTTGTTCCTTGGTTTCGGCGGCGGCCAGAGGCGTTGCAAGCAAGGCTGCAGCGATGGCGATACGCAACATTGAGGTCTCCTGGATTCGTTTGTCTGCGCGCAGCTTACTCGCCAGTACCGTTTTCGCAATCGACGCGCTGCATTCAGTTTGCGCACGGGGCAGAAAAGCCACCCCGTGCGCCAGTTGTCACAGGCCTTTGGCCCGGTAGCTTTTGGCCACGCGATCAATTGCAACGATATAGGCCGCGGTGCGCAGATCCTCGACATCGTCGCGGCTGTGCCAGACCTCGCGCATGGACTGGTAAGCGATCCGCATCGTGTCATCGAGGCCCGAGCGCACCAGCTCCAGCTCATCCGCACCTTTGAGGTACTTGGCCTTGAAGTCCGGCGACATTGACCAGGCATCGCCCAGATAACGATCCAGCCGTTCAAGCTCGCTTACGATCAACTCATGCCGTGCCTCTTCTTGACGGCGCTGCATGCGACCAAATCGAATGTGGCTGAGGTTCTTCACCCATTCGAAATACGAGACCGTCACACCGCCCGCATTAGCATACATATCAGGAATGATGACGGTGCCCTTCTTACGCAGAATTTCATCTGCACCCGCGGTCACCGGTCCATTCGCGGCCTCGATGATCAGCGGCGCCTTGATCCTGTCTGCATTGTCCAGATTGATGACACCTTCAAGAGCCGCCGGGATCAGGATGTCGCAGTCTGCCTCAAGCACCGAAGCGCCATCAGTTGAGTGGGTCGCGTCCGGGAAATCCTTCACGCCACCATGTTTGACGATCCAGTTGCGCACCGCCTCAACGTCGATACCGTCCGGGTTATAAAGCGCACCGTCCCATTCGATGATCCCTATAATGCGCGATCCATCTTCCTCAGCAAGGAACTTGGCCGCGTGGTAGCCCACGTTACCCAATCCCTGCACAACGACTCGCTTGCCGTCCAACTTGCCGGACAAACCGGCCTTGGCGATGTCCTCAGGGTGACGGAAGAACTCGCGCAGCGCATATTGGATACCGCGCCCCGTTGCCTCGACCCGACCCGCGATGCCGCCTGCGTTCAACGGTTTGCCCGTCACACAAGCGCGTGCGTTGATGTCGGTGGTGTTCATCCGTGCGTATTGATCAGCCATCCAGGCCATCTCACGCTCACCCGTACCCATGTCAGGGGCGGGAACGTTTTGTGATGGGTTGATCAGATCGCGTTTGGCCAGCTCATAGGCGAAGCGCCGGGTGATCTGCTCCATCTCATGTTCTTCGTATTTGCGCGGATCAATACACAGCCCGCCTTTCGAGCCGCCAAACGGCGTCTCAACCAAGGCGCATTTGTAGGTCATCAGCGCCGCAAGCGCCTCAACCTCGTCCTGGTTCACTGCCAAGGCATAACGGATACCGCCCTTGACCGGTTCCATATGCTCGGAATGTACGGAACGGTAGCCGGTGAAGGTGTGAATCTCACCGCGCAGACGCACCCCGAAACGAACCGTGTAGGTGGCATTGCAGACCCGGATTTTCTGCTCAAGACCGGGCGGCAGATCCATCAGGGATGCCGCCCTGTTGAACATAAGATCCACACTTTCGCGAAAGCTCGGTTCCTTGGTGCTGGTCATTAATCCCTCCGTACCGGTGAATGACGAACGTTATGGCGTTTTGTCGCACCACTGGCGCAAAGCTGCAATCTTTTATGATGAAAAATTCATCACTTCATGAACGGGCGACAACAACCCCTTACTGAGTCGCCTCGGAAATTTTCGCGGCGCTAATTGTCAACACAACAGAAACAAAACCCTCACCACCCCGTTAAATGCGGCAGTTTGCCGTTCAATCCCAGCAGCATAGTGGCAAAGTCGCCCAAATCTCGCCACGTTCGCCGACTAAATTCTTAAAGTTGATATGACCCGCCTTCCGTGCGCCGGATTACCTGCAGGGACTAGATATGAAAAAAGTGTTTAGGAATTCTGAATCCAAACGAACTGAGCAATCCAGCTGCTCCGACAAGGGCGCTGCGCCGTTCTTGCGCTCGGAGCGCGGGACCATGACCATCCTGTCGCTGGGCCTAATCCTTGTCATCTTCACTGTGGGTGGATTTGCCGTCGACATGATGCGCTATGACCATGAAAGAGCGCGCCTTCAGTATTCGTTGGACCGCGCCGTTTTGGCCGCTGCAGACCTCCAACAGAACCTTTGCCCAAAAGACGTTGTACAGGACTACTTGGTCAAAGAAAATTTGGACCAGTTTCTGGATGGCGAAGTCATAGTCACCCCGAGGTCTTGCGATGATGACGGCAACAAGTTGATCGTCGGTCAGCGCCGCGTCGAAGCGAGAGCAACGATGCCGGTCGGTATGCATTTCATGCAATGGTGGGACGTCGACTCGATTGACGTGAACGTCGTCAGCATCGCCGAAGAGTCCATCGGCAACGTCGAAATCGCTATGGTTCTGGATGTTTCAGGCTCCATGAGAGGGTCGCGCCTGACCAACCTGAAAGGTGCGGCCAAGAGCTTTGTCACCAAAATGTATGAGAACACTAGTTCTGACAAACTCTCGATCTCAATCATTCCTTACGCAACGCAGGTGGGTGTCCCTTCTGCCGTCATGAACCAGCTTACGACCGCCGGCTCCAACAGATTTGCCAATTGCATCGACTTTGAAACGTCAGATCTGGCAGCAGGGACATTCGATCTTTCAAAGACCTACAATCAATCGTTGTACTATTCTCGCTACGGCGGGGATCAGCGCCCGTCAGGTGGGTTCAGTTCACCGCGCATCGACGAACGGTGCCGTTCTGAGGCCAGCCGTCAGCTTGTTGTTCACCAGAACAACGAAACGAACCTGCACACATACATCGACTCGTTTTATGCGCGCGACAACACGTCGATCAATGTCGGCATGAAATGGGCTCTAACGCTGCTGGATGAAAACTTCCGCCCCGTTGTTACCAACATGATCGCAAACGGCCAGATACCGGCAGATTTTGCAGGTCGGCCTGCGGACAGCGTCGGCAGTGACACCATGAAAGTTATCGTTCTGATGACCGATGGCGAGAACACTTCTCGAACATGGGTGAAGCCGCCGTACAACGATGGTCAATCGGGTATCTGGTGGAATGGAGACGAAGAAGTCTATTCCGTCAACGTGAACCACTATGACGAAGACGAGGATAGCTTCAGATATGCATGGCTGGGTGTGGACAGGGCATACTGGGACAGCAGTCGCGGTAGATACTGGGTGCGCGACGAGTTTCAGGATCACGCTTACGGAAACGACACTTTCAATGTCTACCTTTGCAGAGGAAACTACTACAGCAGCGGCTATTGCGACAACCTCGACAGGAGCGAGGTTCGCCAGCTTGATGAAGATGGGAGTTCCCTATCTCTGACATGGCCCGCCTTGTGGGAACGCACCTCGCGGTACGAAATCTATCAGTTGCTGTATGATTCCGTCGGTTCGAGCGACGCATACAACTGGTACTATGCGGCGACTGAGACCGAAAACCGTTCCAGAAAAGACGATCAGGTCGAAGCGATGTGCGATTATGCGAAATCCGGCGCAAGAAACATCCTGATCTTCTCGGTCGCCTACGAGGCCACCACCAACGGTCGAAACCTCCTATGGTACTGCAAATCGGATGAAAACGCATATTTCGCACCGACAGGATCCGAGATTGGCGAAGTCTTCGACGATATCGCGGCGAGCATCCAGAATCTGAGGCTGACCCAATGATCCGACATCTGAAAAAAGTGCTGCGAAGGTTTCGCCGCGAAGAAAAGGGAATGGCCACAATCGAATTTGTAATGTGGTTCCCGATCTTCATGATAACCACCTATTCTGGAATTGAGATCGGGATTGTGGCCTGGAACCATGCCAACTTAGAGCGCGCCCTGGATGCCACGATCCAAGATGTGCGCATGAACCGAATTGACCTCTATGAGGGCGAAACAGCCTGGACACATGATCTTCTCAAACGGATCATCTGCGAAGAGGCCGGCGCCATTCCAGATTGTCAGGACAATCTTGCTGTCGAGATGACAAGGGTCAATCATTTCGACAGCAGTGCAGTTCTTACTGGCAATTTTGATCGGCCATTTTGTGTGGACACACCTGAAGAGATTCGCGGCAAAGATGATCAGATCTTTACGCCTGGAACAGCTAACGAGCTGATGATCATACGCGCGTGCGTAGAAATCACTCCTTTGTTCTTCGGTACAACGCTTGGTCGGCTTGCTCGGCAAGATCCCGACGGACAATACGAACTTCATGCAACGACGGTGTTTGTACATGAACCTTAAATCTTTCATTCAAAAACACTTGGCCGGTGTGACATCACGCTTTCTAAAGAGAGAAGATGGTGTCGTTAGCATCGAAGCTATTATGACGTTTCCCCTACTGTTCTGGTCGGTCTGGACGGCGTATACCTATTTCGACGGATACCGTCAGGGTGCTAGCAACCTGAAAGCGGCCTACGCTGTCGCTGATATTCTTTCCCGAGAGAAAGACACGGTAACGGACCAGTACATCACATCCATGTATGATCTACAAAGATACATGATCAGTGAAGGCAACGGATTGTCGTTGCGGATCTCTTTCGTACGATGGGACACTGGCGATGAAAGCACAGACACAGATGATCGTCACTTTGTCGAATGGTCCTGCACACGCGGTGAAGGGTTGACACGGTGGTCCAACGAAACAGTTGATCAAGTCTCGGATCGCATTCCAATAATGGCAGATAACGCCACGATGATCTTGGTCGAGACACGGCATCACTACGTGCGTCCGTTCAAAATCGGGTTCGGCAGCAACGAGTTCTTCATCGACAAATTCATCTTCACGCAACCCCGCGGATACACCTTCATCCAAGGGCCAGACTCTTGCAAGGACGCCAACAACGTGGACGACGGCACTGTTGATAGCGGACATGACGACAGTACTCCGGAAGATAACACCACTGTGGAGCCGTCAACGCTGTAACACCATAGCCGAGAGTATCTCGGACATGAACTTGGCCTCGGCGGATGCTGTCATGCCGCCGACGCCAACCCGGCGGCCCAGCCGCCACCACAGACCGGGGGCCCAGACATTGCTGGCCTTTTTGCGCGTTCGCACCAGAAACCCATTGGACGGTTTGAACGCGAAAACACCTCGGTCCACAGCTTCAATCTCATCGACCCGCGCAATCACCTGCCCCGATCCGGTGCGCAGCTCTGATGCAGTCAGCTCGATCCTGTCCTGAGTGGACATCCAAACGCGATAGGCCAACCATAAGGAAGACGCGCCAACCGCCAACAAAAACACCTGCCAGACGAGTTCGGGCGGAGAAGCCAGTGCCACGTAAATCACCAAAACACCTACGCTGCCCAGCATAGCAACACCGGCCACCCGTCTTGGGGATGATGCCTCGATCGTTGCCAGCACTTCGTCCTGCATGACTGCCTCCTGTCTGTCTGCTGCCTCGTGTATCCGCTTTGCGCAGAAATAAACAGGCCCTCCCCTGCCCTACATTTGCGCACATTCATGGTGCCTCTGCGCAAATTGACCAGTCCCCGGCTGGGCATACATCCTGCACGCAGAACAAGGAGGTTGCCATGTCCCTCAGACCCACATTGGAAACACGCAAAGCCGTACCGACGATGGAAGGTGCGGGCGTCAAGCTGCATCGCGCCTTCGGGTTTCAGGACCCATCCGAATTGGACCCGTTTCTGTTGTTCGACGACTTTCGCAATGAGCGCCCGCAGGACTATCAGGCCGGCTTTCCCTGGCATCCTCATCGCGGGATCGAGACGATCACCTATGTGCTGTCCGGTACGGTCGAGCATTCGGATTCGCTGGGCAACAGCGGGACGCTCGGCGCGGGTGATGTGCAATGGATGACGGCGGGGTCGGGCATTCTGCATCAGGAAATGCCGCACGGGAATGCCTCGGGCCAGATGCACGGGTTTCAGCTATGGGGCAACCTGCCCTCGGATCAGAAAATGACCGCTCCGCGCTATCAGGACGTTCAGGCCAAAGAGATCCCCGAGGTCATCGACGATGACGGAACCACAGTGCGAGTAATCGTGGGAGAGTTCTGGGGCAAAACCGGCCCGGTGGACGGTATTGCAGCAGATCCCCAATACCTGGACGTGCAAATTCCGGCCGGTGTCAAAAAGACCTTCAAGATCGACACCTACCGCCGCGCCTTTGCATATGTGTTCCAAGGTCAGGCGGCTTTTGCCGATGCGTCCCAGCCGACCGGAGTTTTGCTGGAAAAGGAAGTCGCCGGGCAAGAGGTCAATATCCGCGACATGTCCGGAGACCGCACTCTGGTACGTTTCGGCACCGGGGATGAGATCACGGTTCAGGCCGGGCCTGAAGGCGTTCGCTTTCTTCTGATCTCGGGCGCTCCGATTGATGAGCCTGTGGCATGGCACGGACCCATCGTCATGAACACGCGTGCCGAACTGGAACAGGCCTTTCGTCAGCTGCGCAATGGAACCTTCATTCGCCCTGCCCACTAAGGCCAAGCCTGAGCCGGTTTTGGGTCAGGCCATCACCGCGCGGCGAACCATGTCCCAATAGATCTGCTCGACCTCGTCCAACGACAACCGCCCACCCGAGCGATACCAGGTCATCACGCCATTCAGCATCGCAATCACCGCCAGCGTGGCGATCTTGGTGTCCGAGATCGCGAAGTGACCGGCTTTCTGGCCCTCACTCAATATCCGCTCCAGAGAATCTTCGTAGGCGCGGCGCAGATCCTCGATCTCTGCGAAATTGTCCGGCGTCAGATTGCGCAACTCCATATAGGCGATGAAAACCTCGTCGGGGCGTTCCAGATGAAACCGGATGTGGAACCCGACAAAGCGGCGCAAAGCCTTTTGCGCGTCGCCGGTTTCACCAAGGGCATCATAGGCTTGCTGCAACTCCTGCATGTGGTCGCGCATCAGGCGAAACAACAGGCTTTGCTTGTCGGGCGTGTAGTTATACAGCGCCCCGGCCTGAACGCCGACCTCTTTGGCGATCTGGCGCATCGAAACGGCGGCATAGCCATGGCGCGCAAAAAGACCCAACGCTGCCTTGCGGATGCGCGGGCCGGTTATGTCCGAATGTGATCCCTGTGTACGAGCCATGGACCGACACTATCTGAACGTATGTTCAGATAGAACCCCGCTTGAACAGATCGGGTAAAAGAGGCATCACAAGACCAGTCCCTTGTGAAAGCACCTGATATGAAGCGCCTGCCCGTTCTGGTTCTGATACTGACCCTTACCGGATGCACCAACTTCCCCGAGTTGGAGGGTAGCGAATCCCGCGCGGTCAAGACGGCACCTTACCCCAAGCTTTTGCCCCTACCCAACGTTCTGGGCGCGCCTGCCGATCCGGTCAGCGAAGCCTCTGCCGTTGAGCAGGACCTGAGTGCCCGAAGCGAGGCTTTGGCAAAGAAAGCCGAGGCGCTGCAAAACGCGCGGATCAACTAAAGATCGGCTTTTCCCAGCCCGGGCTGACGCGTGACGGATTGCGCCCGTGCCTTGAACCGGCTAAGGCAGCGCTGAACGGGCAAAAGGCCCGAAATCAGACTGGTACGAGCGAAAGGAACCCACGGGATGACACAGGCGCTGCGGCTTGGAATTGCGGGCTTGGGAACTGTTGGCGTGGGTGTTGTCCGGATTGTCCGGCGTCATGCCGATCTGCTGCAGGCACGCACCGGACGCCCGATTGAAATCGTCGCCGTCTCGGCCCGTGATTCAAGCAAGGATCGGGGCGTGAACCTGTCGGACTATGCGTGGGAAACCGATCCCGTAGCCTTGGCAAAACGCGATGACGTGGACGTGTTTGTCGAGTTGATGGGCGGTGAAAACGGCCCGGCCAAAGCCTCGGTCGAGGCGGCGCTGGCCAGCGGCAAGGATGTCGTCACGGCCAACAAAGCCCTGCTGGCCATCCATGGTCAGGAACTGGCCGAGAAGGCCGAAGCCGCAAGCCGCGTGATCCGGTTCGAGGCCGCCGTCGCCGGAGGCATCCCGGTGATCAAATCCCTCACCGAAGGTCTGGCTGGAAACGAGATCACCCGCGTGATGGGCGTGATGAACGGCACATGCAACTACATCCTGACCCGCATGCAATCGCAGGAAAAAGGCTATAACGCGCTATTCGATGAATGCGCTGAACTGGGTTACCTCGAAGCGGATCCGAACCTGGATGTGGGTGGTATTGACGCGGCGCATAAACTGGCCCTGCTGTCCTCGATCGCGTTTGGCACGAAGCCGAATTTCGACGGGATCGAGATTGAAGGCATCCAGCAAATCAGCCTCGACGATATCCATCAGGCCCATGACATGGGCTATCGGATCAAGCTGCTGGGTCTGGCCCAACGCACCGCACGCGGTCTGGAACAGCGTATGCAGCCCTGCCTCGTGCCCAGCGACTCGCCGCTTGGTCAACTCGAAGGCGGCACCAATATGGTGGTCATCGAAGGCGACGCAGTTGAACAAGTGGTGCTGCGCGGCCCCGGAGCGGGCGAAGGACCAACCGCAAGCGCAGTGATGGGCGATGTTTGCGATCTGGCACGGGGTCTGAAAATTTCGACCTTCGGGCGCCCTGCGTCCAGCCTTGAAGACGCCACCCCAGCCATCACGGGCCTGCCTGCGCCGTATTACCTGCGTCTGGGCTTGCTGGACAAACCCGGAGCGCTGGCCAAGGTTGCGGCCATTCTGGGAGATGCGGGCGTGTCGATTGACCGGATGCGGCAGTACGGCCACAGCGACAGCACAGCCCCCGTTTTGATTGTCACGCACAAAACCACGCGGGCCACTCTGGATGTGGCGCTGGACGGGTTCCGGACGACCGATGTTGTCGCGGGTGAGCCTGTCGCGCTTCGGATTGAACAGGTCTGAACCCTTGCAGCCTGCGCCATCCGCAGGCTATGCCAGACGAAACGCCATTGCCTGCCAAAGGAATACAACGCATGAACGCTGCCAAAATCGATTTTAACGACCGCCTGCTGTCCTTGGGCCTTGCGCGGGTTGCGGAACAGGCCGCGCTTGCCTCGGCCTCGCTGGTAGGGCGTGGTGACGAGAAAGCTGCCGACCAGGCCGCCGTGAACGCGATGCGCGAGCAGTTGAACCTGCTGGACATCGCGGGAGTCGTAGTCATCGGCGAAGGCGAGCGTGATGAGGCCCCGATGCTCTATATCGGCGAAGAGGTCGGCACCGGCGAAGGCCCCGGTGTGGATATCGCTCTGGACCCTCTGGAAGGCACTACGCTGACCGCGAAGGACATGCCAAACGCACTGACCGTGATTGCCATGGGCCCGCGCGGCTCGATGCTGCATGCGCCGGATGTGTATATGGACAAGCTGGCCGTTGGCCCCGGCTACCCCGAAGGCGTTGTCTCGCTCGACATGAGCCCGCGCGAACGTGTTGAGGCGCTGGCCAAGGCCAAAGGTTGCGAACCGGCCGATATTACCGTTTGCATTCTGGAACGTCCGCGCCATGAAGCGATGATTGCCGAGGTGCGAGAAACCGGTGCCTCGATCCGCCTGATCACCGATGGCGATGTGGCGGGTGTTATGCATTGCGCCGAAAGCGAAACCACCGGCATCGACATGTATATGGGCCAAGGTGGCGCGCCCGAGGGCGTTCTGGCCGCTGCTGCTCTGAAATGCATGGGTGGTCAAATTTTTGGCCGTCTGTTGTTCCGCAACAATGACGAGCGTGGCCGCGCCGCCAAGGCAGGCATCACCGATCTGGATCGGATTTATGCTCGTGACGAGATGGTGACCGCAGATGTGATCTTTGCCGCGACCGGCGTAACCGGTGGCTCTCTGCTGCCGCGCATCAAGCGCGAGCCGGGCTGGGTTGAAACCACCACCCTTTTGATGCGCTCGAAAACCGGATCGGTTCGCCGCATGTCCTACCGCACGCCAATGTGGTCGCACGACGAAGCCTAAGCGGCTTGCGCCGATACCTTCGGCGGGAGTATCTGTGAAAAGATGAAGAGGCCGGGTCCAAATGGGTCCGGCCTTGGCATATGAGAGGCGCGATGAGTTTTCTTGGGGTTGAGCAATCTTTGACAGGCCGGCGCTGGGTAGGGCCCGCGCCCGATGTTGAGCGCGCGACTGAAATGTTGGTGCAGCAGGCCGGTTTGCCTCGTGCAGTCTGTCAGGTGTTAGCGCGGCGGGGCGTCCCTCCGATGGAGGCTGCCGGTTTTCTGGAGCCAAAGCTGAAAGAGCTTTTGCCCGATCCGCGCAGCATGAAGGATATGGAGACCGCTGCGACCCGCTTTTTGGAAGCGGTCAGTGAAAAGCAGCGGATCGCGGTTTTTGCGGATTATGATGTGGATGGCGGTAGCTCGGCGGCGCTGCTGCTCGTTTGGCTACGTCAGATGGGTCTGCAAGCGACACTTTATGTGCCGGACCGTATTGACGAAGGCTATGGGCCGAACGTGCCTGCGATGCAGTCGTTGGCAGCCTCGCATGATCTGATCATCTGCGTAGATTGCGGCACGTTGAGCCATGACCCGATCGCTGGAGCAAAAGGGGCTGATGTGATCGTGCTGGATCACCATCTGGGCAGTGAGACTTTGCCGGATTGTGTGGCCGTGGTGAACCCGAACCGGCAGGATGAAAGCGGCGATCTGGGCTATCTCTGTGCGGCGGGCGTTGTTTTTCTGATGCTGGTCGAGGCTGGGCGGCAAATGCGGGAGGCCGGGGCTAAAGGGCCAGATCTGGTGCCTCTGCTGGATCTGGTCGCACTGGCGACTGTCGCCGATGTTGCCCCGTTGATCGAGGCGAACCGCGCTTTGGTCCGACAAGGTTTGAAGGTCATGGCAGGCCGTCAGCGCCCCGGTCTTGTCGCGCTATCGGATGTCGCTCGGATGGATGCGGCACCGAACAGCTATCACCTTGGGTTTCTGTTGGGACCGAGGGTGAACGCCGGGGGGCGTATCGGTCAGGCCGACCTTGGAGCGCGGTTGCTCAGTACTGACTCTTTGCACGAAGCGCAGGCCTTGTCTGAGCGGTTGGACACGCTGAACTCTGAACGGCGCGATATCGAAAATGCCGTACGCGCTGCTGCGCTTGAGCAGGCGGAGGAGCGCGGTTTGGACGCGCCCTTGGTCTGGGCAGCTGGCGAAGGGTGGCATCCGGGCGTCGTCGGTATCGTCGCCTCACGCCTAAAGGAAAACGCCAACCGCCCGGCGATTGTGATCGGCTTTGACGGAGATGAAGGCAAAGGATCGGGGCGGTCGATCTCGGGCGTTGATCTGGGGGCCTCGATCCAGCGGCTGGCGGCCGAGGGGTTGTTGGTCAAAGGCGGCGGTCACAAGATGGCCGCTGGGCTGACCGTGATGCGCGATCAGTTGGAACCGGCCATGAAGCGCCTGTCAGAACTGCTTGAAAAGCAAGGCGCAGGGCAAGGTGGTCCCGCGGACATGAAGCTCGACGGGGCGTTGATGCCCGGCGCCGCAACAGTGGATCTGATCGAACAGATTGAGAAAGCCGGGCCTTTTGGAGCCAGCGCCCCTGCCCCGCGATACGCCCTGCCCGACCTACAGGTGCGGTTTGCCAAACGGGTCGGTGAGTCGCATCTGAAACTCTCGCTTGCGGATGGCCTTGGCGGCGGGCTGGACGCCATCGCATTCGGAGCGTTTGACGGGCCGATGGGCGAAAAGCTCTCAAATCACGGCGGCGCGCGCTTTCATTTTGCCGGTCGACTTGAGGTGAACACATGGGGTGGTCGCCAAAACGTACAGCTTCGACTTGAGGACGCGGCCGAGGCAAAATGACTGGTTTCAAGGCAACGGTAGGACAGGTCAAAAAACTTTCGCATCCCTGCATTTTTCGGCTTGCGGGGGTCGGGGTGAAACCGTAAAAGGCCCTCCACAAGCTAGCGTGGCCCGTTCGTCTATCGGTTAGGACGCCAGGTTTTCAACCTGGAAAGAGGGGTTCGATTCCCCTACGGGCTGCCATTTTTGCTTGTGAGCCAAGGCTCAGTGGCCCGTTCGTCTATCGGTTAGGACGCCAGGTTTTCAACCTGGAAAGAGGGGTTCGATTCCCCTACGGGCTGCCACTTCACTAGCATTCAATATCTAGAAGAAAGCCATAAGTCTGGCATCAATCTTGAATGGTTTTCTGTTTGTTGCCTTTTGCCATGGCTTCTATTGATGCTTTTCCAGTTGTGGTTGCTAAAGTTCAATTCGTGCAAAACACTCTGGCAACCTTTCGTTCCAGAACCCCAAACCTCCGCCAGCGTGTTACGCCCTTCGACCGTTTCTACCACAAACTGATCGTTGAACCTATGGCACTCGCAGAGCCATGGTTCACCGGCACCTGCCTCGTGCTACCAGCCGCGACGGCCAAACAGAGAATGCAAGCGATTTTGACCGGCAAACGGATCGATCGCCTGCGAGCGCTCCAGACCTGAAACAACGCGGCCAACCAGTATCCAACTGATCGCGGCGAAGATGATGCCTCCGAAAGCCTGCCCCAACAGAACTCCGGACGCCCCGGCCAGTGCCGATCCGATTGAGGCAAAGACCCATGTGCCCACGGTGTGGCGGCCCCAGTTGATCCAAGTGGAATAGACCGGGTGACCCAGGTTATTGAAACTGGCATTGGCAACGAAAATGACCCCATTGAAGAATGACGCAAGCGCCAGAGGCCCGCAGAACAGGTAGATCAGCACGCGAGTCTCACCCTCGGCCGCGAACAGATCCGCGATTGGTGCGCGCAACAGGAAAAGGACCGCCGCCATCCCAAGAACGTAGATCGCAGTAAATTTGATGCCGGCCAGAAAGGCTTCGCGCACGCGGGTGAACTGCTCGGCCCCGAAGTTTTGCCCGATGATGGGACCGATTGCCCCAGACAGCGCAAAGATGACCGAGAACGCCACGGGCAAAAGCCGCCCGATCACAGCCATTCCGGCCACCGCATCCGTTCCGTACTCGGCGATTTCACGCACGACGATGGCATTGCCGATCGGCGTTGCCACATTGGTCAGCACAGCCGGGATCGCGATGGCCCGGACTGGTTTAAGATCGGATGCGACTTGCCGCAGCGATGGGCGGGAAAAGCCTCGGTGGACGCGCAGGGCGGGCCAAAGCGCAGCGGCGAGCATGCAGAACCGCGCCAGCACCGATGCAATCGCTGCACCGTCGAGCCCCAAACCAACCCCGAAGATCAGGATCGGGTCGAGAACCGCATTCACCACGCCGCCATAGATCGTGGCCATCATGGATCGCCGCGCATCCCCATGCGCCCGCAGAACCGCCATTGCAACCATTGCAATCGCCATCACCCACATGGTCGGCAGAATGATAGAGACATAGCGTGTGGCGAGCCTCAACACCTCGTCTTCAGCCCCCAATAACGACAACAACGCGCTGAGGTTCCAAAGCACCAGCACCGGCGTTATCAGCCCAACGCACAGACCCAGCGTGGCCACGCTGGAGGCATATTTTCGCGCTTCCTCCGGTCGCCCTGCCCCCAAGGCCCGTGCCGTCAACGCTCCGGCGGAGATCGACAGGCCGATATTGATTGCATTGGTGAAGAACAGCAGCGTTCCGGCATATCCCACGGCGGCGGCCAACGCGTCGTTCCCAAGCATCGAGATGAACACCATATCGACGAAATCGACTGCAAAGATCGCCATCAGACCGATGCTTGTCGTCAGAGACATGCGCGTGACATGTCGCATCAGGCTGCCACTCAGGAAAACGGCTTCGCCTTGGGATTGATTGGCCATGTCCTACCTGCTCTGCGACGGCGTTTGAGTTCTGTCACCTTCTCAGATGGCGGCGCAGCGTCAACTGTTTCGTTTCGCACAAAAGGCAGGCCATTTCCGGGCGATCACCACTGAGTCGGGTTTTGCGAGCCCTGAGCCGAAGCCGTGCTTGACAGAATCCAACCATCTCGTTCTGATACCAGCGTGAGCAAAAACACTGAATCAAACCAATGCATTGTCTGGATCACGCGCTGCTGTCAGCAACGCTCTCGGCATGGTTGCGTTCGGTCTGATGACCCCAAACGCCTGAAAGTCTGCCTCTCGTGACAGGACCCATGATGACTTATGTGCGGTTCATCGACCGCGCCAACCGGATGCTGGGTCGCGTGATCATGTATGGCATCTTCGTGATGATGGCGATCTTGCTGTATTCCTCGGTCTCCAAAACGTTCTTCGTGCCGTCCCTGTGGACGCTTGAAATGGCGCAATTCGCAATGGTGGCCTATTACATGCTGGGCGGGCCTTACGCGATGCAGATGGGCGCGAATGTTCGGATGGATCTGCTCTATGGTGAATGGACGGACCGCAAGAAAAGCCAGATCGACGCGCTGACCGTGTTGTTTCTGATTACATACCTCGCTTTTCTACTCTGGGGTGGCTGGGACAGCCTGATGTATTCCTTCCAGTACGGAGGAGAGCGCTCCTCCTCGGCCTGGCGGCCCTATATCTGGCCGATCAAGACCATCATGGTTATTGGCATCTTTCTGATGCTGCTTCAGGCGATATCGGAACTCTGCAAGGACATCCTGCGCCTCAAAGGCTTTGACATGGGCAAAAAGGATGATGAGCCCGTCCACATGGCCCCCGAAGACCTTGAAGGAGGGCATCGCGGGTGAGCTACGAACTGATTGCCGCGCTCATGTTCTCGACCATGATGCTGATGCTGCTGACCGGTCAGCGGGTTTTTGGCGCGATTGGGTTTGTCGCTGTGATTGCCGCCTTTTTCCTGTGGGGCGACCGCGGAGGATACGATCTCGGCTTTGCGGCGGCGATCAAAGTGATGCGCTGGTATCCCCTTCTGACCCTGCCGATGTTTATCTTCATGGGCTACATCCTGTCCGAGTCCCGGATTGCAGATGACCTCTATCGGATGTTCCACGTCTGGATGGGCGGCCTGTCTGGAGGACTGGCCATTGGCACCATTGGCCTGATGGTTCTGATCTCGGCCATGAACGGGCTGTCTGTGGCTGGTATGGCGATCGGAGCCACCATCGCCCTGCCCGAGCTTCTACGCCGCAACTATGACAAGCTGATGGTCACCGGCGTGATACAGGCCGGATCGTCTTTGGGCATTCTGGTGCCACCCTCGGTCGTGTTGGTCCTATATGCCATGATCGCGCGCCAACCGGTCGGGCAACTCTGGCTGGCCGGAGTGATCCCCGGTCTGATGATGGCCACGATGTTCATCATCTACATCGCCATCCGCTGCCGCATAAATCCGGCGCTTGGCCCGGTGATGAGCGCGGAGGAACGCGCAGAGGTCACATGGGGCGAAAAGATGCGCCTGCTAGGCGCTGGCCTGCTGCCGCTGGCCATCTTCGCCGTGATGATGGTGCCCTTTGTCAACGGCTGGACGTCCCTGGTGGAAAGCTCCGCCCTAGGTGCCATCGCGGCCTTTCTGGCGGCCGTTCTCAAACGTCGCATGACATGGCAGGTCTTTGAAACCTCGATCAAGCAGACGCTGGGCATCACCTGCATGTTCATGTGGATCATCCTCGCCGCTCTCGCCTTTGGGGCCGTCTTCGATGGTCTGGGCGCGGTCAAAGCAATCGAGAATCTGTTTACCGTTCAACTCGGCCTGAACCCGTGGATCATCCTGATCCTGATGCAGTTGAGCTTTCTGCTCATGGGAACATTCCTTGATGACACGGCCATGCTGGTCATCGTGGCCCCACTTTACGTACCGCTGGTCGGCGCGCTTGGATTTGACCTGATCTGGTATGGCGTGCTCTACACGATCACCTGCCAGATAGCTTATATGACACCGCCTTTCGGGTATAACCTGTTCCTGATGCGGGCGATGGCCCCGCCTGAGGTAACGATCAAAGACATTTACCGCTCAATCATCCCGTTTGTCTGCGTGATGGCTGTGGCACTGGGATTGGTGATGGCCTTCCCCGAAATTGCATTGTGGCTTCCGGGCATCGTCTACGGAAACTGAGCATACAAGAGAAGAAGCCGGAAAAACCGGTTCGATTTCAACAAAAAGCACAGGAGAGGAAGACTATGACAACAACAAGACGCAGATTTTTGCGCACTGCTGCTTTGGCCGCGCCTGCGACACTGGCAGCGCCCGCAATCGTCAAAGCGCAGGCCCCGATCAAATGGCGCTTTCAGACCTACGCAGGGGGGGCGTTGGGTGAGCATGTGACCAAACCAGCCATCGATTACATCAACGCCAACGCCAATGGCGAGCTTGAGATCGAGCTGTTCTATGCCGACCAGATCGTCCCCACCGGAGAGCTGTTCCAGGCGCTTCAGCGCGGCACCATCGACGGTGTGCATTCGGACGATGACTCGATGGCCTCGCCCACGCCGCTGCGCGTGTTCGGAGGGTATTTCCCTTTTGCGACCAAGCACATCCTCGACGTTCCTGTCCTGTTTAACCAGTACGGTCTGGCTGATATCTGGCGGGACGAGTACGCCAAGGTCGGCGTGCAATGGCTGTCCGCCGCGGGTCAGGACCCGTGCAACTTTAACACCAAAAAGGAAATCACCTCGGTCGCCGATCTGGATGGGTTGAAGCTCTATACCTTCCCGACCGCTGGTCGCTTCCTTGCCAAGTTCGGCGTGGTTCCGGTGAACATCCCCTATGAGGACGCCGAAGTGGCCGTTCAGACGGGTGAACTGGATGGCATGGCGTGGTCCGGTATCACCGAAGACTACACGGTCGGCTGGGCTGATGTGACCGACTACTTCCTGACCAACAATATCTCGGGCGCGTGGATCGGATCGTGGTTCGCCAACCAAGAGCGTTGGAACGAACTGCCGGATCACCTGAAATCCGTCGTGATGGCCGGGATCGAAGCCGGACACACCTATCGGAACCAGTGGTACTGGGGTGGCGAAGCGGCGTTGCGGGCCAATGGTGACAAGCTGGAGTTGCGCTCGGTTCCACCCGGCGAATGGGCCGAGGTGGAGAACGCGGCCAAGGAGTTCTGGGACGAGATTGCTCAGGAAGGCGAAGTCCACCAGAAGATCATCGGCATATTCCAAGAGTATAACAGCGTCATCAATCAGGCTGGCGTGCCCTACAACTTCGAATAAAAAAACGGGCGGCCCCGCGCAAAGGGGTCGCCTCGCCAATTTGCCATCCACAGAAACCAACCGACATGCTAAAGGTCCCAAGACACCTACTGTTCACGGCAAAGGCAGAGCATGAAACTGGATTTCCACCACATCAACTTCGTCGCCGATGATGTTGATCGAATGCACGATTTCTACACCAACGTGCTGGGAATGGACGACATCCCGCAAGACAACTTCCCACGGACCGAGGCCGACAAGGACAGCGGTTATGACGGCAAGATCCGTTTTGCGACCGAGGGCCACATGCAAATGCATCTGGCCGAACGTGCCTTTGACGTCGCCTTCAAAAACGGCCAAGTGATCAACCCGGTGGAACGCGGCCATATTGCCTTTCGTACCGATGACCTGTCCACGTTCCTGAAGCTGCTGGACGAGCGCGGCATCCCCTATTCCGACTACGGCACCACCTTCGCAAAAGAATGGCATCAGGTGTTCTTTCAAGACCCTGAGGGCAACGTGATCGAGGTTCATCAACAGGTCGCTCAGAGTGACTAACCAAAAAAGGCCCGCGCACTCAGGTCGTGCAGCGGGCTTTTGAAAGAGTTGTTGGGCGGGACGCCCGCCCAAGCGTGGCGGTTCAGACGAACCTGTTGACGTAGTTCTCGAGAATTTCCTGCCGACCAGAGCGAGGCTGCGGGTTGATATTCTCGGCCAAGACGCGGGCCGTGATCTCATCCAGACCAGAGGACAGCATGGATTGTGCAGTGTCCGACGACCAGCCCGCGTATCTGTCCTCCAGCGCGGCCTCTAGCCCGCCATCTTCGATCATGGAAGCGGCCGCTTTCAAACCGCGCGCGCAGATATCCATACCGCCCACATGCGCGGCGATCAGATCCTCGGCGTCGATCGACTGACGGCGGATCTTCGCGTCGAAATTGGTCCCGCCAGAGGTGAAGCCTCCGGCCTTTAGGATGTGATAGTAAGCCAACGCGACCTCGGGCGTGTTGTTGGGAAACTGGTCTGTATCCCAACCCGACTGATAGTCGTTGCGGTTCATGTCGATGGAGCCCAGCATGCCTTCGGCCGTCGCAGTTGCGATTTCATGCTCAAAGCTGTGACCGGCCAGAATGGCGTGCCCCTGTTCGAGGTTCAGCTTAACCTCATCCTCAAGGCCGTACTTGCGAAGGAAGCCGATGCAAGTGGCGGCGTCGTAGTCATACTGATGCTTGGACGGCTCCTGCGGCTTGGGTTCGACCAGAATGGCACCCTTGAAGCCGATCTTGTGCTTGTACTCGACCACCATGTTCAGGAACCGGCCCATGTGATCCAGCTCGGCCCCCATATCGGTGTTGAGCAGCGTCTCATAGCCTTCACGCCCGCCCCATAGGACGTAGTTCTCGCCCCCCAGTTTGTGGGTCGCGTCGATGCAGGATTTCACCGTGGCGGCAGCAAAGGCAAACACGTCCGGATCAGGGTTCGTGCTGGCACCGCCCATCCAGCGGCGATGGCTGAACATATTGGCCGTTCCCCAAAGCAGCTTGGTTCCCGAGACCTGCATCTTCTCACCGATATAGTCAGTGATCTCTTCCAGAGTTCTCAGGTTATCAGCGTAGTTGCCCTGTTCAGGTCGGATGTCCGCATCGTGCCAGCAGAAATAGGGCTGCCCGAGAATGTCGAACATCTCGAACGCGATGTCGGCTTTCATTTTGGCCCGGCCCATATCATCCTGCGGATGCCAGGGACGCTCAAGCGTCGGGCCGCCAAATGGATCGCCGCCTTCCCAGGCAAACGAGTGCCACCACGCGACGGCGAAACGCAGGTGATCCTCCATGCGTTTACCCATGATGACTTCATCCGGATCGTAGTGACGGAAGGCGAGCGGGTTCTTGCTGTCTTCGCCCTCGTACCGGATCTTTTCGATCTCTTGAAAAAAACCACTCGCCATTGTCTTCCCTCACTCAGTCTTTTCGCCGGGCTTTTTGCCCAGAATGATCATCGACAGCAGGTCATCATCGGTGACATCGGGGATGTCGACGGTTCCGACCAATTGACCGTTCTTCATGACCGAAGCCCGATCACACAGTTCCATCACAGCATGCACATCATGGTCGATCAGGAAAATCCCGATCCCCTGCGCCTTGAGCTTCTGGATCAGTTCCGCGACCATCTGGGTCTCATGCGGGCCCAATGCGGCTGTGGGTTCATCCATGATCAGGATGCGGGCGTTGAAATACACCGCCCGGGCGATCGCAACCGACTGACGCTGACCGCCTGACAAGGCCGAAACCGGGTCATTGAACTTCTGGAAGTTGGGGTTCAGCTGACCCATGATCTTGCGGCACTCGGCCTCCATCGCGGCGTCGTTGACCAAGCCCATCGGTGTCACCATCTCGCGCCCGAGAAACAGGTTCGAGCTGGCGTCTAGGTTATCGGCCAAAGCGAGCGTCTGATAGATCGTCTCGATATTGTTGGCCCGCGCGTCCCGAGGGTTGTTGATCTCGACCTTTTCACCGTCGATCCGGATCTCGCCGTTGTCCATCTGGTAGGCGCCGGACAGGACCTTGATCAGCGTGGACTTCCCTGCCCCGTTATGGCCCAGCAAGCCCACAACTTCGCCGGGGTAGAGGTCGACCGACACGTGATCCACCGCCTTGATGCCCCCGAAGGAAATCGAGATATCGTTCATTTCGACCAGAGGTGGCTTGCCAGAGCCGCGACCCGAATTTGTGTTCTGCGTTTCTTCAGCTTGCATCATTTCGCTCCCAAACGTTTGCGATAGACGATGTCGATATAGACAGCCAGGACGAGCACAGCACCGACGACGATGTTCTGGAACGGAGCATCCACGCCGACCATAGCCATCCCCGATTGCAGCGCCTGCATGATCAAGGCACCCAGTATTGCGCCATAGATCGTCCCCAGACCACCGGACAGGGCTGTCCCACCAATTACGGCTGCAGCAATAACACGAAGCTCATCCAGCGTACCAATGTCGTTCGAGTGGTTGGCCAGACGGGCCGAAGCCACAACAGCGGACAGCGCACACAGGAAACCCATCAAGGCAAAGATCTTGACGGTCATCATGCGGGTGTTGATACCCGAAAGCTCTGCCGCGTCGGGGTTGCCGCCAGTTGCAAAGATATAGCGTCCGAACCGGGTCTTGCGGGCCACGACGGTCAGTGTGACAGCTACCAGGATCAGGATCAGAACCGAGATCGGGATGCCGTAGCCGACGACCAGACCCTCGGGCATGATCTCACCGCGCGCTTCGAACATGCGCTCGAGCCGACGTGTCGGGATGGCGTAGCTGTTGACGATGAAGACATAGCCCATGATCGCGATGCCGATGATCCCGGCCAGCGTTGTTTCAGCCCAGACGGGTTTGACGGGGAAACCATGTGCGGCCTTGGACCGGCGCGCACTCCAGAGCGCCCAGATCGCGGCGGCTGTGGCGGCAAGGCCGAACAGAAGACTGGCCGTGGTGCCGAGCGTTCCGTTTGTGCCACCGAACATCAGGAATGTGCTGTCCAGCGGGCCGATGGTCTGGCCATCGGTCATGTACCAGGCGACGTTGCGCCAGACCAGAAACCCTCCGAGGGTCACGATGAAGGCAGGAATTGTCAGGTACCCGATCATCCAGCCTTGGAAGGCCCC
Organism: Ruegeria sp. CL3; assembly: GCF_056536505.1. Classification (NCBI taxonomy): domain Bacteria; kingdom Pseudomonadati; phylum Pseudomonadota; class Alphaproteobacteria; order Rhodobacterales; family Roseobacteraceae; genus Ruegeria; species Ruegeria sp. CL3. Next base: position 280,025 of record NZ_JBQFPT010000003.1, read on the forward strand.
GATCAGGGTTCCAACCGCAAGCCCAACGACCAGAGTGATCGCCCATGTGGCCGGGTTATTCAGGCCCATGCCCAGCATGTTCGGCAAAAGCTCGGTCTGGGTCATGGCCATCACGGCGGATGTCGTCGCCAGCAAAGCGCCGACGGAAAGGTCGATGTGGCGCATCACGATGATGAACACCATGCCACAGGCCATGATCGCAACCGACACGGTCTGAATGGACAGGTTGAACAGGTTGCGAGGGGTCAGGAAACGCCCATCCGTGACGATATTGAACCCGATGCAAAGGATGATAAACGCGCCGATCATACCCAATAGCCGCATATCCAGCTCAAGCTGCTGGAACAAGTTTTGCTTGCTTTTCTGGGGTACCGGCTGAGACGAAGTTTCGGTCATATCCGATCTTTCATGTTCAGCGATTGGGATCCCGGCCCGCCTACGCAGGCCGGGAATTATGGTAGTTTAGTTACAGGGGGCTGGGCCGTTTTCCACGCCCTGGCACAGGTCTTCCAGCGGAATCCAGCCTGCGTCCACAACAACCGAGAGGTTGTCTTTTGTGATCGGAACCGGTGCCAGGAAGACCGAAGTCATCTCGGTTCCACCGGGCGATGTCCAACTGACCGCGCCATCAACATCCGCAGCGGCGGTGCCTCCGCTCAGCGCGACTGCGATCTCGCCTGCGGCTTTGCCCAGCTCACGCGCGTCTTTCCAGACAGACACGGTTTGGGTGCCCAGCGCGACGCGGTTCAGCGCGGCATGGTCACCGTCCTGACCCGAGACCGGGATACCTTCCATGCCCTGCGCCGTCAGCGCAGCAACCACACCACCGGCCGTACCGTCATTCGAGGCAACCACAGCGTCCACGTTGTTTTCGTTCGCCGTCAGGATTTGCTCCATGTTACGCTGTGCGTTCGCGGGCAGCCAGCCATCGGTATAGGCTTCGCCGACGATAACAACGTCACCGCTGTCGACAGCGGCCTGAATGATCTCTTGCTGACCGCCACGCAGGAAGTCCGCGTTCGGGTCGGTTGGAGAACCCTTGATCATGACGTAGTTGCCCTTAGGCATCGCGTCGAACACCGCGCGGGCCTGCATGCGACCAACTTCGACATTGTCGAAGGTCAGGTAGAATGCGCGGTCATCTTCGATCAGGCGGTCATATGCGATAACCGGGATACCCTCGTCTGCGGCGGCCTGAACAGCCGGGCCAATCGCCTGTGAGTCCTGCGCGAGGATGATCAGAGCGTCCACGCCCTGCGCGATCAGGCTTTCAATGTCCGACAGCTGCTTTGCAGAAGACGACTGCGCGTCGGCAGAGATATACTCGGCCCCACCCGCCTCAAGCGCGGATTTGATCGCGGCTTCGTCAGTCTTCCAACGCTCTTCCTGAAAGTTCGACCAGCTGACGCCAACGACGGTTTCAGCAAAGGCAGCCGTACCCATAAGGGCCGCTGCGACTGAAATGCTTAGGAATTTCTTCATGCTTTCCTCCCGGTTGTTCGAGTCCCTTCGAAGTGATTCGAGGACTTCACCTACCTGAGTAGCACATTTATTTCAGTCGGCAAAATATTTATGCTATCGCTAACATAAGAATCTGACTAAGGTGAATGCCAAGACGAGATTCGCGAGGGCAAGATGCTGAAAAACAAAGCCTCTTCTATCTCTACCGAGCAGCGGAACGTAACGCGGCTGCGCGTGCTGGAGCATATCCGCCGCAAGGGGGCGATCTCGCGCATTGATATTGCGGGTGCGTTACAAACCAGCCCCGCTACCGTCACCACCGCAACGGCAGATCTGTTGTCTGCGGGGCTGATCCATGAGGTTGAAGGCGACCCGCAGTCCGGGTCCCCACGGCGTGGGCGGCCCCGTGTTTTGCTTAAGCTGAACGGTGGATCACTGCTGATCGCAGGGTTCAAGGTCACACGCCACTATGTCTCGGTTCTGATCGCAGATTTCGAAGGGCTCGAGATTGCGTCGATCAAATACCCGCTGGTCGAGGCCTGCATGACGCCGCTCGACTTTGCCAAAACCATTCGAAAGGCGCTGGAAAGCGCCTGCGCGGCTGCGTCCCTTTCAATGTCGGATATCGCAGGGGTCTCGATCGGGATCGCGGGCCTGATTGATGCCGAGCATAACTTTGTCCATTGGTCCTCTTCGATCTCGGACCGAAACGTGCCCCTTGGCCCGCTTCTGCAGCAAGAGGTTGATTGTCCTGTCTTCATTGAAAACGACGCCAATCTTGTTGCAAAGGCGGAGCAATTATTCGGGCTAGGCAAAGGTCTGCGGAACTTCCTTGTCATAACGATAGAACACGGCGTCGGTCTTGGGATCGTGCTGGGTGGCAAGCTCTATCGGGGTGAGCGCGGATGCGGTGCCGAATTTGGCCACACTAAGGTGCAACTGGATGGCGCGCTCTGCCAATGCGGTCAGCACGGATGTCTTGAAGCCTATGTCGGGGAATACGCGCTGATCCGAGAGGCCTCGATTGCCGGTCAGGATCGCGACCAGATCACCATTGCCGATCTGCATGACAACGCGCAGTCCGGTGATCAACATGCCTTGTCCGTGCTGGATCGGGCGGGACAGATATTCGGCATGGGCGTTTCGAACCTGATCAACCTGTTCGATCCCGAATGTATCATCATCTCGGGCAGTCAGGTCAGCTTTCATCATCTCTATTCCGACAGCGTGATGGAGCGGATACGTAAGGGGGTCGTTCACGTCGATGCCCCCTTGCCCGACATCAAGGTCAACCAGTGGGATGACACCATGTGGGCCAAAGGCGCCATCGCCTATGCCATCGAACAGGTCTCAACCTTGAAGATACGCGAGATGCCAGCCCATGCATCGTGAATGCGTCCTCCTACTGGCAAGCGCCACAGTTGTTGCGGCCGATCAGCCCATACCAAGCTTTCAGCAGATCGAGGTTGCCGAACATGTCTATGACGGCGGTTGGGAACATTTCGTCGGCGGAGGCGTTGCGGTGTTCGACTGCAATGGCGACAGCCTCCCCGATTTCTTCACCGCTGGTGGGTCAAACCCGTCTCAACTGTTCCGCAACACCTCGGACGGCGACCTGTCTTTCCGTGTCGACACGCCCCAGGCCCTGTCCCTGACCGGTGTGACCGGGGCCTATCCTTTGGACGTCGACGGCGACGGCTTTCAGGATCTGGCGGTTCTGAGGGTTGGTGAGGACCTTTTGCTGCAAGGCCTGCCCGACTGCCAGTTTGCGCCCTTTTCCGATGTCAACTTTCAATCGGATGATCATTGGACCACTGGCTTCTCGGCCACGTGGGAGGACGGCGAGACGCTGCCAACGCTGGCCTTTGGAACCTATGTCGACCGTTTTGACCCTGAAGGGCCGTTCGAGACCTGCGGTCCGACGCTCCTCTACCGTCCTGAAGGATCAGGATACGGGGCACCGTCACTGCTAGAGCCGGGCTATTGTTCATTATCGATCCTGTTTTCCGACTGGGCGCGAACAGGTCGGGCGGACCTGCGGGTCAGCAATGATCGCCACTACTACGTGCGCGGCGGGCAGGAGCAGCTCTGGGCGATGGAGGCTGCACCGCGCCTCTACACCGAAGATGACGGATGGCTGCCCTATTCGATCTGGGGAATGGGGATCGCCTCGCGCGATCTCACGGGGGACGGGTTCTCCGATGTCTACCTGACGTCGATGGGCGACCAGAAGTTTCAGGTGTTTGACCCCTCCGACGACAGCCCGACCTGGCGCGATGCGACCTATGAGAAAGGCACCACCGCGCACAGACCGCATGTCGGCGGCGACGGGAGACCTTCGACCGGATGGCATGCGCAATTCGGAGACGCCAACAACGACGGGCTGGACGATATTTTCGTGACAAAAGGCAATGTCGAACAGATGCCTGTCGCGGCCTTGAACGACCCGAATAACCTGATGCTGCAACAGCCTGATGGCTCCTTTTTCGAAGCCGCCGGGGAGGCGGGTGTGGCCTCGATGGCCAAGTCGCGCGGCGGCGCTTTGGTTGATCTGAACAATGATGGCCAGCTGGATTTGGTGGTCGTCAACCGGGGCGCGCCGTTGGAGGTTCACCAGAACACAAGCAACGCCGGAAATTGGGTGCTTGTCGATGTCTCTCAGAACCTCTCCAACCATGCTGCGGTCGGTGGGTTTATCGAGATGCGAACGCCGTCCGGCCTGCAGACCCGCGAAATCACCATTGGCGGAGGCCATGCCGGGGGGACCTCAGGCCTGCATCATTTCGGATTGGGACCGGCTGAGGCAGTCGAACTTCGGATGATCTGGCCCGATGGCTCCACAAGCGACTGGCAGGCGTATGACGCCAACCAGATCATCCGCCTCCATCACTGATCCACACGCAGCCCGCTGGGAACGGTTTCGGGAACACCAAGCCTTAGGGCCGGGTCTTCAAGGGTGTTCAGAAAACTGAGGATCGCGTTTACCTCATCGTCGCTCAACGAAACCGGCTCCAGGCTATTGGCGGCAGCGATAGCGTCGGTCGTTTCGCCTAAGGCCCGCTGATCATCTGCACCTGGAAACGCGGGCAGACGTGCTTGTTCCAGCGAATACCGCTGCAACGACCCCACGGGATCAAGGTGGTGGCGCACCACATCCTCCAACTCGGCATAGGCACCGCTATGGCCATACGGGGCGGTCAGGGTCACATTGCGCAGCGACGGTGTGCGAAAGGCAAAGGCATCATCGGCCTCACCTGTCACCCGCATGCGACCATCATCGCGTGCGTGACTTTCGAACCGCGCACCTTTACCCGGCCCGATCTGAGGCATCGCGATGGCATGGAACCCATGATCCGTCTGGAGCCATCCGGAATGGCACGTGCTGCACCCGGCCTCACCGTAAAACAGATCCAACCCGGCCTGCGCCTCGGGCGGCAGCTCGGCTTCTCCGCGCAGCGCCTGATCAAACAGGCTATTGTCGGCCCGCCATTCGAAGGCGATGAAATCGGCAAGCACGTTGGCAATCGTCGTAAAGGTGATCTCCTCCCCCGGCAGAGCGTCTTCGAACCGTTTCTGATATTCGGGAATGGCTGCGACACGCGCGGCGATCAGGTCCCAGGCCCCGCCCTCTTGCGTCAGCAGACCCAGACGCACCGCTTTGCTGATTTCATTTTCGGAGTAGTGCCCGGCCATTTCGTCCGGCGACAGCACTGGAAACATAGCCTGCGCCGCGAGGGCGGATTTGAACCCCGGCCGCATATGGGTTCCCAGCGGAGTACGGATGCCATTGGGGCGGCTCGGGTCCGCCTCGAGCCGCCCGTCATGGAAGAAGACCGTGAACTCGTCCGCGCCGAGGTTCCACAAGGCCGGAGAGTTGCGAGGAATGCGCTGTTCCGGGCGGTTTTCGGGGTCCATCGCACGTGTCACTCCCAGCCCGATACCGCCCTCACCCACACCCAGAGACAACCCGTCGGACGTGCCCAAACGCGGATGGTGACATGACCCGCAGCTGATGTTGCGATTTCCCGACAGGATCGGATCGTAAAACAGCAACTGCCCCAACTCGACAACGGCCAGATCAGGTTCCGCGAATTCGGGAGGAGGGCCAAGGTCCAGCGCCTGTGCGGCTGAGGCCAATCCCATCATTCCAATCGCCGAAACTACCCTCATGCCTAAGTCCCTGTGAGTTTGAGTGTAAGTGTCTGATGATAGGGCCGCTCAGGTGAAAAAACCATGCTGGGGAACGCGCTGATGTTGGGCGCGTTGGGATAGCCTGATGGCTCAACACACAAACCAGCGCCGGAGTGAAACGGTGCCCCCAGTGAACCAGCAGAATAGACCTGCGCCCCGGCCTGATCAGAGAATAAACGCAATCCAAGCCCATTTGCGGCGTCAATCGCCGCGATTGGCTGCTGCGCGTCGCGATCGCTGTCGAACACGTAGAAATGATCGATGTTTTTGCCCGGGCGGCCCGGGTGCGTGAAATCTAGCGCCGTGTTTTGTACGTCTTGCAGGTTGCCGGTTGGCACACCCTGCGCATCGGTTTCCAGCACATGATCGGCATTTATTCGGAGGCTGAAATCCTCAACGCCCATAGGACTGCCAAGTGTGTAGTAGTTATGTTGCGCAATGCTAATCGGTGTTGGTCGGTCCGGCTGGGCCGTAATTTTATAGGTCAGATTTGGAAAACTGAGCGAGACATTCAGCTCAAACCTGACCTCGCCCGGAAAGCCGCCTTCGCCATCCGGGGAGAGATAGCTCATCACCGCCTCACGATCCGAGAGCTGCTGTAGGATCCAGACTTGGCGAGACAGACCCTCGGCCCCGCCATGCAGTGTGTTGGCACCCTCGTTCGGGTCCAGCCGGTATCGCATGCCTGCAAGATCAAAGCCTGCGCCCTTTATCCTGTTCGCGACCCGCCCGACAATTGCCCCGTGATAGAAGGGATCGCGCAGATAGGCTTGAGGATCGTCATATCCGAGGATCAACGGGGTATCATCTATCCACCACCCTTGGGTGATCGCACCATAGTTTAGAAGGCTGACGGACATGTTTCTGTCCTGCAAGCGCGCCTGTTCGATCTGCAAATCCGCCCCCATTTTCGCCAGCGGGCCACGACATCTCAGACCCTATCCAGTGGCAGTCTTGAAGACTGGCCCAAGTTATTGCGCTCATAAGACCGCCGAACAGGTCCCAACTCCACCCAAGGCGGCGGATGTCTTAGCGTTACGTCTGAATGGCGGCTGCTCTCGCCTCAGAGTTAGCGCTATCATAGATATTGTTGAACGCTTAGACCAGATGAAAATTGCTTTTTTGTCCGCACTAAATTGCACTTACTTTCCTTGAGGCAGGGCACTTCAACCAGCGCGATCACGACCCCGCTGGTTGGCCAAGGATCACGTTTGCGCGGCCACGTTCCGGGCGACCAGTTCCTTGTAGAGCGCGCGAATCCGCAATGTCATCGGACCAGCCTTGCCCTCTCCGATCTGTTTGCCGTCGATCTCGGCCACTGGGGTTTGCGCGCCGAAGGTGCCGGTCAGAAACACCTCATCCGCACCGTAGGCCTCGTAGAGTGAGTAGTTCTTTTCGAAAACCGGTATGTCATTGGCGCGGCACAGGTCGATCACCTTCTGCCGCGTCACCCCGTTCATGCAGTAGTCCCCGGTCGAGGTCCAAACCTCGCCCTTGCGCACGATAAAGAAATTGCAGGCGTTGGTGGTGTTCACAAAGCCATGCGGGTCCAGCATCAGCCCCTCATCCGCGCCTGCCTGTTCCGCCTGCAAACAGGCGATGACACAGTTCAGTTTGGAGTGGCTGTTGAACTTCGCGTCCTGGCTGGTCGGCAACCCCCGCACCTGGGGCACAGTCGCCAAACGTATCCCCCGCGCGGTCAGCGCCTCGGCGGGTTTGGAGTGTTCGACGATGGCCACGATGGTCGGCCCCCAGCGCGAAAGCTTGGGATGCTGAAACGGCTTGGCCTTGCGACCGCGTGTGATCATCAGCCGCGCGTGAGCATCGGTTGTCGCACCATTGGCGGCAGCGGTGGCGTCCAGAATCTCGCGAATATCCTCACGCGTTTTGCCGATGTCCAGAGACACGGCCTTGCAGCTGTCAAACAGCCGATCCATGTGTTCGTCAAAAAAGGCCCAGCATCCATCATAGAGCCGCAGCCCTTCCCACATGCCGTCGCCCAGCATGAAGCCGGAATCATAGACCGAGACCTTGGCTTCATCCTTGTGAACCAGTACGCCATCGACCCAGATTTTCAGGTCCTCGTTGCGGGCATCGTATTCCGCGTCACGGGTTGAGAGTTCGGTTGTCATGCATCACCTTCCAGAACAAGCGCATCCGACCTGAGCCGCTCATAATACGGCATTGCCGCGTCGCATATGGATTGAAGCGCGGGCGGCAAGGTCGGGAGCGCCCCCTCAGCGCCCGCAAAACCGGTTGAGGCATGTACGGCCCCGTACCAGTGGCTGGCCCACACGCCGTCCGAGGGATGGCCGCCCGCAGGCCAAGACAACATGGCCGGGTCAAAGGGCAGATCAATTGCCGCACATAGTTTTCGCAACATCCGTTCGGGCATCTGACGAATGTCATAGCTGTCGACGATCACCCCTGCCCCGGTTCGAGCGCAGATCAGATTGTAGATCTCGGCCTGTTGCACAAAACCAATATCCTCAAGCGTCGGGTTTTCGCGTTTTGCGGCATAGCTGGCCAACACACGCGCGGGGTGGCGGATCAGAAAGATATGTTTCAGCCCATCCATCCAGGGCTGATCCAAGCCCCAAACCATATGCTGCGTCATGTGTTTCTGGTAGATATGCGCCTTGCCCTCTGGCGGCTGCGCTGCGCAACCCTGTCCGACTTGAATGGGGTCCGTTTCGCCGGCAGCAATGATTTCCGCGCCCATCGGGTGATCCAGCCCGGTCTCGGCCAGATAGGCCGCGTAGAACGGCTCATCCCAGACGGCGCAATCCTCGCGCGCGCCGAAAGCATACATCATCGCAGTGGACAGATTTCTGGGGCCAGACCAGCAGGCTATGTTCATTTCTCAAGACCCCTTAGTCAGATTGAAAGGTGTTATCGCGGGTGTGCCGCTGCACGAAGTTTTAGCATGCGCTGCGGCCACATAAGGACACAACTTCAAGTTCAAGCACACCCCTTTTGCTTGTCATAGCAACACCCCGATCTTGTCAACATTGAGTGTTCAGAGGATCACTGAAAACGGCCTCGGTAAAACGCCAGACTCACGTTGCGTTTTTTTCAGGTTGAATTTCTTTGCAAATGTAACGGTGCTGGAGCGACGACAGGACAGTATCATGAAACTCTATTCCTACTGGCGCTCGACCACTTCCTATCGGGTTCGCATCGCCTTGAACCTCAAAGGCCTAAGCTACGACTACTGCCCCGGTCGATCTGGTCGCCGGAGAGAAAAGCGAACCCGGGTACACCGCGCTCAAACCTGGCAAGGGTGTTCCGACCCTGGTTCTTGAGGACGGCACAACCCTGACCAAGTCGCTTGCGGTCATCGACTATCTGGAGGCCATCGCGCCAGAACCTCGACTGCTTCCCGCCCACCCCCTTTTGCGCGCGCGAGTCCAAGCCGCCGCGCACCTCATCGCGATGGAGATCCACCCGGTGAACAACCTGAGGGTCATGACCTACCTCAAATCTCAAATGGGAATGGACTCTGCCGGACAGACCGATTGGTTCCACCATTGGATGACCGAGGGGTTTGCCGCCTACCAGGCGCTGTTGCCACAAAACACCCGCTTCAGTTTCACAGACACACCAACCCTCGCCGATATCTGCCTTGTCCCCCAGCTCTATGACGCGCATCGCTGGGGGGGGGGTGAACATGACACACTTTCCGCGACTGCTCGAGATCGAAAAACACGCACTGTCCCTTGCCGCTTTTGATCAGGCGCGCCCGGAGTACCAACCCGACGCAAATTGACAAGTTTAAGTAACGGCAAGCGGATTGTCGTCGTCGGTAAGGAAGGTGCGAATTCTCAACGCGGTTGTGGAGCCAACTGCCCGTTTGTTGTTTTCCCTTGGCACCAAGTTCTCTAAGAGCAGCCCGATATGATACGAAAGAAACCGTGACCATATTTTCCGCAACAACAAAGCGCTTCTTAAATTTCTTGAGGAATTTCAATGCTGCCTGCTTGTTTCAGCGATTGGTAACGACAGCTTCGAACACCTCTCCTTCGTGATCAACGACACTCCGCAGGTCTAGCCGCTTTCCATTGATCTCAACAAACACTTCGTCGACATGCCATTTCAATTTTGGGTATGCCCGCAACTGCTGGATCCGTTTTATCCGAATTTCTGATGCGAAAATCGGGCTAAACCAGTTCCGCCACTACCGCACGGTCTTGTGGCTGACTTCGATGCCATGCTTATGCATCAGGTCTCTCACATTTAGAAGCGACAGAGGAAACCAAACGCATAACATCACCGCCAAGCGATTGATCTCTGAGCTGGTTTTAAAGCACTTGAAGGTAACTCGTCTTTTCACGAGCAGAGGCAACGAAAGCCCCCTACCCGACTCAAGACAAGTTCCTCTGACAAGACCTTTATTTTGAGTCAGCAAGAAAGGGCCATTCCATAAATATCTCGCATCGCTAGCTTTGGATCACCGAATTACGTGAACCGAACACTTGGCGTGATGCACCACTCTGTTCGCAGTGGAACCTAGAAATATGTCCTCGAATCCCGGCTTATGTGAAGCTAAGACGATGCAATCAACGTCTTTCTGATTTGCGAAGTCGACGATAGCCCTACCCGCGTGCCCAGAGATGAGCTGTACCTTCGCGTCTGGAATTTCAGAGGCAGTCTGATGCAGGCTCTCCAGTATCTCATGCCGCGTGTTTGCAAGCACTTCGCTTGGAATCTGAGACCCTACATACGCCGGAATAGGCTCCTGGACGTGCACAACGGTGAAAATAGCGTCAGCGTCAGCCAATTGGCGCGCGGCCTCAAACGACGCTTGGGTATCGTGTTCTTTGTCCAGAGCAACCGGGATCAGGATATTCTTGTACATTTGACCTCCTATCTACTGCTCAGATGATTTCAGTTTGGTTTTTCGGCAGCAGGAACCCTACACAGGCTCAGACTTCGAAGATTTCCCCGCGCTCTTTGTAGCGGCGGCAACATCACCAACTGTTTTCTCAACAGCTTCAGCTTCTGTTTCAGCGACATAAGATGCACAACGGGACACGGTTTCGAACCATTCCTGCGCGTCTGCAACCAACCGCTCAGCCGAATGGCGCTGCCATTCCGCCATGCTCTGGAAGGCTTTCGATGGATCGGACGGGTTCGCGGAAGACACATTGCGTGCAGCTTGTAGAGCCGTCCGGACCGCCTCATGACGCCGTTCGAACCAATGCTGCGCAAAGGCCTCTGTTTCTTCGAGCAATTTTTCTTGCGCGTCCCAAAATTGTTCGATCTGGGCCCCGAAGGCCGGATTGCCAGAAACGGATGGCTGCATTTGCTTGAAAACATCCAACAGTGAGGTCGGGCTGTTTGTGTTAGTTTTCTTTGTCGGCATCGAAAGTTCCTCCTCATTTCCTGAATGAGTCATTGTGCCACTTGCGGCACGCTTTCGCCTTAATACAGATCAATATCCCTTATTTTTCAGGTCTTCGGCCAAAGCTGCGTCGGGACTCCCGCATTCTGTCCGACATCGGTTCCTAGAAGGCAGTGTTGGAGTTAGAGTAGTTTAGACAAGAACTTAACGCTTGGGTTTCTATGCACATTGCCGGCTTTCTGATTACCCTTGGTGTCCTCTTTCTTGCCGGATTGGCGGCCGATCAACTGGGCCGGGCCACGCATCTTCCTCGTGTTACAACCTTACTTTTCCTCGGTCTGATCGCCGGGAACGCCGGAATGGGGTTGATCCCACTCAACGTTGCATTGTGGTTCGACGAGATTTCCATTGTGGCGTTGACGATGGTCGCGTTTCTTCTTGGCGGATCTTTGACCCGCGAGAACCTGGTTCGACACGGCCGAGCCATTCTGACGATTTCGATTTCAATCGTGGTTGCAACCCTTGTTATCGTGTCTGCTGGATTGACCGCAATCGGCGTACCCTTCGGGTTGGCGCTGGTGCTAGCGGCAATTGCCACGGCTACGGCTCCGGCCGCCATGACAGACGTGATCAAGCAATCTGGAGTGTCCAACAGCTTCACGGAGACATTGAAGGGCGTCGTCGCAATTGATGACGCTTGGGGTCTGATCGTTTTCAGCATCGCCTTGGTTCTGGCCGGTCATTCGGACGGTTGGACCACCGTTACGACCACAGCGATGTGGGATTTCGGAGGGGCTATTTTGTTGGGTACCGCACTGGGCGTGCCATCCGCCTACCTTACCGGCCGTTTGAAACCGGGAGAGCCAATGCAGGCAGAAGCAGTTGGCATAGTTTTTCTGACAGCGGGCCTTGCGCTTTGGCTGGAGGTTTCATTCTTGGTAGCAGGTATGGTTGCGGGGGCAGTTATCGGGAATCTTGCCCGCCATCACGAACGTGCTTTTCACGAGATCGAGCACATTCAGTGGCCATTCATGATCCTCTTCTTCTTGTTGGCTGGCGCCACGCTGGATATCGAAGCCTTCGGCTTGATGGGTTGGGCTGGTGCTCTTTTCCTGATCCTGCGCGCCATGGCCCGCCTTGTCGGGGGTTATTGCGGAGCGCGACTGGGCGGCCTGCCTCGCCATCAGACCCGCTGGTTCGGCCCCGCTTTGTTGCCACAGGCTGGTGTCGCGGTAGGAATGGCCCTCGTTGCCGGAGAGCAATTTCCGAATTGGGCCGCGTCCATCATGGCCTTTACTCTTGCTAGCACTGTGGCCTTCGAAGTGTTGGGGCCGCCACTGACTCTCATGTCAATCAGACGCACGGCTGATACGGACTAGCAGGTTGGCCCGTGACTAGTCAGCTTGGATCGAGTCCAAAAAGGCGAGCAAATTCGCCAACGGCAGGCCTACCATCATTCGTTGCCCATTGGGCAAAGCCACCGCGATTTGTTGGTCTGTCTCAAACACCGCGCCAAAGATTGGCATCTCGCCCCCATGGGCGAGCAATTGTGAACGACCATCAATCTGCTCAGCTATGCGATCTGTCGGAAATACATCGTCGTTTGCGCCCGCCAACTTGGTGAGATCGGGTGTTCGAATAGCCAGCATTTCTGCCATCGGCCCGTCGCCGCTCGCTTCGAAACCGTGACATTGCCAGCAATACGTCCGGTACAAATCACGTCCCTCATAGACGCTGACGTCCTGTGCCAGTGCAGGTCCCGTGACGAAAAGTGCCAGTAAAATCCCGCGAACAATCTGCATATGTTCCTCCAATGTGCTGCCCTGGATGCAGATCAAATTAAACCGCATCCTTGAGAAACTTCTTTGACCTTGCTCATGTTGCACGCTTAAGCGCGAAGATTGGCGTTTCAGTCGAAGAACGTTTGAGCAAGTGCCGAATCTAATCCACGCCAGCCTCCAACTACGCCAGTTCGTCATTGACCTCGCCACCCTTGCGCCCAGGCGACTCTCGTTCCAATGCGTTCAAATGCCAACGAATTCGCCAGAGGTGATAAGACACGCGATGTAACCATCTGAGGGCATCCAGCCGAGCCCAAACCACGTCGTCCGGCAGATTGTCAGTTGCAGCGTCGGAAATGAGCAAGTCTCTGCGAAGTTTCCTCTGTCGCCTCATAAAACGGCGAAGACGGTTCAGCGTGTTTTCACACTGCACTGGATTGTCGATCTCTAAATAGCCGTCAGTTGCTGAAATCAATACCGAAGCAAGCCGCTTCAAACGCCGGTCTTTCGGTAACTCGCTTATCCGATCATCTTGGCTACACCGATAAAGCAGCCGGTCAAGATGATCGAGGACATGGTACATACCCTTGATACTGGATATCTCTGCGTCGGACCTGCTGGGCAGTTCAATCTTGTCTAAATACGAGCGCGCCTCGGAAACAGCCGTTTCAATGTTGTCTGACCCATAGTCGGTTCCGCCTGGCTGAGATGCCCCCATACATGACCGAAGGTGCCCCACTTCGGCCCTAACAATTTGTTCGACTGAAGCTTTTGCGGCGTCCACCGCTATTTCTGGCATCCCAAGAACGAGCGGATCCAGAGATCTCGTCAACTCAGCACCTCTGTCGGGTACGAGCGCCTCGATAAATCTGGCGAAGGGTTTCGCGAACGGCAAGATCAGCGCTACGCCTATGGCGTTGAAGAAACTATGGAACGCGACAAGCGCAGTCAGTGAGTTTCCGGCCCCCGTCCCACTTACAAAGACCGAAGTAAACGGCCCGAGCAGAAAAAATGCCATTGCTCCGGTCATCACGTTGTAGATCACATGCGCAAAACCGGTTCGACGCGCCATCGTGCCCCCACCCAAGGTGGCTAAAACAGCGGTGAAAGTTGTCCCCACGTCCATTCCAATGACGAGAGCTGCTGCTTGAGGGAAGTTCACAGCACCGGCGCTCAACGCAGCCAATGCCGTTGCAACACCAGCACTCGAAGACTGCGTCACCATCGTGATAACGACACCGATCAATACAAGCTTCAGTCTGCCCACTAGTGTATCTGGTGGAAAATCGGCAGGGGTAACTACGCCGCGAAAGGCGTCCAGCCCGGACTTGAGCTGCTCGATCCCAATGAAAATCAAGCTGAATCCGGCCAACGCCAGCCCTAGGCCGGCAACCGCTTTTTTTCCTGAAAGCGCCAGCAAAGCCCCAACAAAAACAACGGGCAACATTACTTGCCCCAAGTCCAGCTTGAACCCCAAGAGCGCGACGAGCCAACCTGTCATGGTCGTTCCAATATTGGCCCCAAAGATGATCCCAAGCGCTTGTGGAAAGGTGAGAAGGCCAGACGCGACAAATCCGACGGCAGCGACGGTCGTCGCACTGGAAGACTGGATCGCAGCTGTCGTGACCGCGCCTGTTACCGCCCCGGTAAAAGGTGTCGACGTGAACCGGCCCAAAATATCTCGCAATCGCGCACCTGCCAACGCCTTCAAACCGTCCGTCATCAACAACATGCCGATAAGGAACAGGCCGATGCCGCCCAGGGCTGGTAACAGGTTCCAGAGCATTACGAATTGCCTTCCACCCAAAATCTCAAACCGCCTGGCATGTTTGCTTTACCTTTGAGTCCGACGGCAAACGACCGTTGGTTTGGATTCAGCCTCGCAGACCGGCGACCGCGAGTTGATTGACATAGATCAAAGCACCAACAGGAATCACATAGTGAAATACGAATGTTTCAGCGTGTTCTACGTTCACCGGTCTGTCCCCAAGCAAACACAAAGGTGAACGGAATTCTGAAGGAGTGGAAGTTCCACCCACTGGGGGCTCGGCAGAAGTGGTGGCGGGCCCCCAGTTAGTTTATTGGTGCCCTATGCGCGCAAACGTTGAGACACAAGGCATTCGGTGCAGCTTTGACCATCGGATCGCGCCGTTCCGCCAATCGCGGACAAAACTGGGAAGGACTCCACTGACGACGTTCTGAATGGGCAGTTGGTGGAAAACGCTTATGAACTCTGTTGATCCAAACGAACAGAAACTCAGACGAGCCCTGACTACCCCGTTGCTCACGCTCTATGGCCTCGGGGTAACGGTCGGAGCGGGCATTTATGTTTTGGTCGGCGCGACAGCAGACATTGCCGGACCGTTTGCGGCGTTTTCGTTTGTTGTAGCCGCCCTCGTCGTATCACTCACCGCGCTTTCGTATGCTGAACTCGCAACACGATTTCCTGTCAGCGCAGGCGAAGCGGCCTATGTTGAGGCGGGATTTCAGAAAAGATGGATGGCGGTTTTCGTCGGGCTCGCGGTCGCAGCTTCTGGAATTATCTCTGCCTCTGCAGTTGCAATTGGCGCAGCGTCATACCTGCACGCTTTAACCGGTTTTGCGATCCCTGTTTTGACCATCAGCGTCGTTTTGATCATGGGTCTAATCGCGCTCTGGGGGATCACTGAGTCGGTCTTTGTCGCGGCTGTCATAACGATCATCGAGATCGCAGGCCTTCTCTTTGTGATTGGCTGGGGTATGTCGATTCAGGATCCGCAGGGATACGAGATCGGTTCAATGCTTCCCCCGCTTGAACTCGACGCGTGGAGAGGCATTTTCGCGGCATCACTTCTCGCCTTCTTCGCATTTGTTGGCTTCGAGGACATGGCCAACGTGGCAGAAGAGGTCAAAGACCCGGTCCGCACCATCCCAAAAGCGATTTTACTAACCCTCGTTCTGGCGACCGTATTGTATCTAGGAACCTCAATGACGGTTCTACTTGTTGTTCCGATCGATGTTCTGTCGACATCTGCAGCGCCCCTCGCGCTTGTGTTTTCAAACGCACCCGAAGTGATCAAACAGGGCTTTTCCGCAGTCGCGATTGTGGCGACAGTCAATGGTGTACTGATCCAGATGATCATGGCCTCGCGGGTGATCTACGGCCTGGCGGACCGTGACCATTTGCCGAAGGTTCTGGCGATTGTCCCGAAAGCAACTCAGACACCAGTTGTCGCTACTTTACTGGTCGTGGCGATCATCGTTCTCCTGACCCAAACTATACCGATTGGTACTCTGGCAGAGCGCACGTCTCAGATCGTTCTAGGTGTCTTTGTACTGGTCAATGTCTCGCTGATCCTGCTGAAGATGAAGCCGGACGAGGCCGCCAAGCACTTCCGCGTTCCTCTTGTGGTACCGATCCTTGGGGTAATCACCAGTGCATTGCTTTTCGGATCTGGATTTCTCTAACTAGATACAACGACCCATAGGCCTAAACGAGCTGCCACGGTATATGACGACTGACCAAACTTCCATAGGATCAAAACTCTCGCGTTGGTGGCATAGAACGTTTGTGGATCTGGTTCAGCAGCTGCAATGGTCCTATTTGCCGCCACTGATGGTCTATTTCGCGGCGGGCGTGTCCGGCCTGACCTCAGTCGTCGGAGCTTTTTTCCTAAAAGACTATCTCGATTTATCTGCCTCTTTCGTTGCAGGACTTGCATTTTGGGCCGGTCTCCCTTGGATCCTCAAAATGCCACTTGGCCATGTCGTGGACTTGTTCTGGCGTTGGAAGTCCTTGCTGATCTTGTTCGGCGCATCCTTGATCACATTGTCTTTGCTCACAATGTACGGTCTCGTGACCGCGCCTGCACAGATGTCCAAGTTCATGCCGTTGGAAGACTGGTATGTTGTTGCCCTCCTCTTGGCGCCTTCCGGCTATGCCATTCAGGATGTTGTCGCTGACGCCATGACTGTTGAGGCGGTCCCAAAGGTTGACCAGCGCGGTCTACCGTTTACGCCAGAAGAAACCCGTGCTCAGCACACTACGATGCAAACCTTGGGCAGAGTTTCGATCATTTCCGGGTTCGCGACGGTTGCGGCTGTAAACATCTGGATATTCTCTGGAACCGAAGAACTGCAAAAATCCGAACGCCTTGCGCTTTATGGCCAAGTATACCTGATAGCTCTGGCCATACCGGTGTTGTCCGTCAGTGGAGTGGTTCTTCATAGCTTTATCCAGCGTCAGCTTGTCAAGCGCGGCCACCCGCCACATACGCCGGATGAAGCCACCGAAGTCAGATGGTCCATATTGCTCGGCGGTCTTGCATTCGTTTTGCTTAGCATCGTACTGGGAACCGCGGATTTCGAGTTTGCGCAAGAGACTGTTTTTGCGGTTTCCCTGGCGGTGATCCTCTACCTCATGTCGCGTCTACTGAAGGAGCTGGACCCGGCCCAAGCCAAAGCCTTGATCGGGACAGCGACAATCATTTTTGTGTTTCGCGCTGTGCCGCTACCGGGACCAGGCCTGACATGGTTTGAAATCGATGAACTGGGATTCGATGAACAGTTCCTGGCAATCCTTGCGTTGTTGACTTCGCTGCTGGCCCTACTCGGGTTAATTGTCCTTCGACCATTTATGGCCAATCGCTCCATTGCGCATGTGGTGGTGTTGCTGACGATTGCGGCGGGCATTCTCGCCCTACCCAACCTTGCCCTCTACTACGGCGTGCACGAATGGACGGCGGCGCGTACCAGCGGAGTTGTCGACGCAAGGTTCATTGCCATTCTCGACACAGCCGTTGAGTCGCCGCTTGGACAGATCGCCATGGTCCCGATGTTGGCTTGGATCGCACGCAATGCCCCTGTTCAGTTGAAAGCGACTTTCTTTGCGGTGATGGCATCGTTCACAAACATGGCTCTGTCAGCCAGCAGCCTAAGCACCAAATACCTCAACCAGACATACGTCGTCACGCGCGCTGTCACGAACCCGGAAACCGGTGAGGTCACGTCAACCGCGGACTACAGTCAATTTGGATACTTGCTGATCTCCGTGGCCGTGATCTCGGTGATCGTTCCACTGGTCACAGTGTTTTTCGTTCAAAACTCGCGCTTCCGAACGAGCGAATGATCACTGACTTTCCGCCTCTTCCAGCAGAGCTCGGAGATGTGAGACCGGGACGCCGATGTTTGAGCCACCAAACTCGGGCAGGATCGCAGCATTGATGGCAACGACCTCACCCCGCCGATTCAATGCTGGCCCCCCGCTCCCACCGGTCGTGGTCTCGGCGTCATAAACGATGGCGCTCCCACTTGTCCGCGCAACAATCCCCCGGCTTGCTAGCGGGTGTATCTTGCTTTGTGTAGAAAGCCGGGACGCGATCGACCAGAAGTTCAACGTTCCTTCTGCTTCCAGTTCCTCTAGAAAGCCCGGACCGGCCTGCGCGATCAAAGCTTTCAAACCCGTTGGATATCCCAACAGATACAGCTCTTCACCTACGCGCGACGTGGCATCCGCCAAAGGAATTCCGAGGTCCTGAACGCGGCTTGGCTCAACTGCCAAAATCGCCAAGTCTGCCGCGTCGCTGAATCGGACCAGACGCGCCTCTATTGGTTCCGTTTGATCAGGCAAGTAGGCCAGCAGCCTCAACATCTCTGGCTCAAGACCCGCGTCCATCAGCGCTTGCTCTCGGTTCCCTGAAGTCCAAGGCAAAGCGACATGGCGATTAGTGGCCATCAACGGTACCCCAGCAATCAAAAAGCCCGTTCCGGTGAATTGAAATTCTGCGGGTTCGCCGGTCCCGTCCGGTTCGATCCAAGGCTGGCCAAACGGAGTTTTCAGGTTTTCTCCGTTCGGTCCCAACACATGCCGCAAAATTTTGCCGCTTTCCACGTGGCGCAGCCCATAAGCCCCCTGGAGGAAAGCGACGGATCGAATTGACGCAGCGATCACGCGCGTGGGTGCTCCCGCCCGCTGCTCCAACGTTCCAAGACGCTCCTCGGTCGATAAGACCTGGTTCTCAAAAGCGTCACGCAACGAAGCCAGGTCATCAGGGGTAAGTGCGTCTTCTCGCGTCTGGGCGAGCATAACCGCGATCGCTTCGATCTTGCGGGACTCCTGTTCGATACTATCCGCCAAGCGCCGGTCGTTTTGGTAAAGCAGGTACCCAAACCCCGCGACCACAAGAAGCGTCGCAAGAACCGTGATCCTGAACAATATCGTGGTTTGAGAGGCAAGCCGCCGCCCGCTATCGCGTAGGGCACCAGACATCTTTTTAGCGAAAGGTCGGCGGCTCATTCGGGTGTAAGCATATGCATCACTGAGGATATCCTCGACTGTATGGTGCGCGGGAAATGAGTGATCGCACAGCCTGTATCGAGACATAGGACCCTTTTCACCGAACTCGATCATGTCGCCATGCCTAAGAGACGCTAACGAGGCTTTTTCCCCGTTTACCCACACATTGCGCCCCACCGACGCGGCGATTGTGTAACCGTCGTCAGCCCACTGCAGTGTGGCAATATCGTTATCATGTGGAGGCAGGTCGTATTTGGGTCGAATGCTTAACACCCTGCCATCGTCAACAGAAACGGTCAGGGCATTATCGACCAGCCAGTTCACGTTTCCGCGCGAAGGTCCGGTCAGGCTCTCCAGAAAGGCCCGCACCTCACCTTCACCAGCATGTCCTGAGGGTGTCATGCCACTCTCTTCTGGTTTTCGCATTGTGGCCCCCTACCCAAACGCGTGAGGGCATTCTACCACGCTTCAACGCCAAACCCATGGCCTGGTACGAACGTGCAAAAAACACGTTTGTACAGACACTTGCGATGTCTGTCCGGACTCAACCAAAGACACTTATCAGGCCGCAACTCTAAGAAGGCTGATCCATGATCGACCCTCTGCCTTGGCATTTTTTAGGCATGGTATCGAGGCACCAGGCCGTCTATTTCGACGATACCTTGATCTTACGGCTTGGATCCTGAGGTTCAGTCTTCGGCATTTCTACATGCAGAACGCCCTTGTCGAAGGTGGCTGAAATCCTGTCGATTTCTACAGTGTCCGGCAGCGACATAGCTCTGGAAAAGCTGCCATAGCTTCTTTCGCTGACACGCAAATCGCCCGTTTCATCATGCGCAATCTTCTTCTGACCGCTCAAGATTAGCCTGCGGTCCTTGATTTCAATTTCCACATCATCCTCTTCAAGCCCCGGCAATTCAGCCGTCAGGACAATCGCAGAATCCGTTTCTTGGACATCGATTGCCGGTGAAATCGCACCCGTCAAATCAAGAGACGGAAAACCCGTGCGTTGCGCAGCCGTTTCCATCGGCAGGAAGGGTGATCCTCCCCCCAAAAAACGCGACATCAAGGTTTCCATTTCACGCCGAAAGTTATCGGAGAGCGGGTGCATTCCAGTGAAAATTTGCGGTGACTTTTTGTCTTCCAACATTTTGAGCCTCCTCCTTTGGTCGGATTTCGCGCGCGCAACATTATGACAGGAAAAGCAGTCAAGGACCTTGATCTTGCGCAAGCATGCAACCTCAGCATCAGCCAGACCGAACGCAACGGCTGAACGAACTGAAACGGGAAACGTCGTCCACCAAACTTGCCTTGTCGCGCCGGAATTAACACCAATCTCAGTAGTCTTGATCGGAACCCCAGGTCAGCTTAGCGTTTATTTTGAATGAGCCCGAGCTACCCAGCTTTAGCACAGTGGAGCAAAACTGTATGAAATGGCCTTATTTGGCGCTGATTTACGTTTTGCTGATCTTAGCTCCCTTGGGTTTTTCTTGGTACCTGGGATGGCAACCGCGATCATTTCATCAAGAACTCGCGTCCGGGCTCGGAATGCTTGCTTTTTCAATGATCTTAGTCGAGTTCCTGCTGTCTGGGCGGTTCAGATTCATTTCTTCCGGTCTGGGTATGGATGTAACCATGCGGGTGCATCAGTTGATGGCGCGTACAGCACTCGGCTTTGCGCTGATACACCCGCTGCTGTATCAGGGTACGCCTTCTGGCGGACGCCGCCCGTGGGATGAAACAAACCAACTTACGATTTCGACCGACTTTTCTACGCTGGTATCGGGCATCGGCGCATATTTTTTACTGTTCCTCCTGGTCGCCTCGGCAATTGCCCGCAAATCCCTTGACTACAAATATGAAACATGGCGCCTCTTACACGGGCTGGGAGCCTTGGTGATTGCATGCCTGCTGTTGCATCACACGGTCTATGCTGGGCGCTACGGTGGGCATCCGCTGTTGATGTATCTCTGGCTTGCCTTGACCAGTATTGCGGTTGGAACTTTGCTGTATGTCTATCTCGTTCGCCCTTTACGTCAGAGGAAAAGGCCGTGGCGCGTCTCATCTGTGTCTCGACTATCACCGAAGCAATGGGAGTTGCGCCTCAAGCCCCATGGACACAACGGACTGACCTTCGAAGCAGGGCAGTTTGCCTGGCTAAACGTCGGCCACAGTGCCTTTTCTCTGCGTGAGAACCCATTCTCAATTAGTTCGGCACCAGCCGCAGGCCCCGAAGTTTCATTCGTGATAAAGGAGCTTGGGGATTTCACATGTGGTCTCGGACAGATCGCTCCGCAAACCACGGCCTATCTGGATGCCCCACACGGAAATCTGTCGATCAGCCACCGAACTGAGACAGGTATTGTTTTGATCGCAGGTGGTGTCGGGATCGCGCCCATGTTGAGCATTATGCGTCAAGTTCGACTGAGTGGAACACGGCACGATCTCAAGCTTATCTATGGCAACCGGGTGGAGGAGCAGATTGTTTATCGCCAGGAGTTGTACAAAGAAGACACAGCATTTGTTCTATCCGAACCGCCAAAGGATTGGTCCGGAGAGACAGGCTTGATTGACGGTCCGCTGTTGGACCGCAATTTGTCATCGGAACAATTTGAAAGCTGGCTTTTTGTTCTTTGCGGTCCCCCTGCCATGATGGACACCGTCGAAGATCATCTGATTGAGCGTGGGACCGCGTTACACCGGATTTTGTCTGAAAGGTTTGACTATGATTAGACTGCTCAGAAACCTGCCGGCACGCCAACAAGTGAGTTTTGCAGTGTGGTTCATCAGTTTATTAATCTTCGTCGCTGTCTTGGCCTTTTGCTTAAGGTAGCAAGCTAGATCACTAGGAATTGGCTAGCTTCAAAGCTGCCGGCCGCAAAGGCAGGTTTTCTAGGAGATGGATGCCGCCGCGAACTTCCCTAAAACATGCTCTGCGTAGACAGCAAAAGCGTACGACAACGATCCCGATATGGTCCCAAGAAACGCCTTTGATGGAGATCAAGGGCAACGCACGTCACTTATTCATAATAAGCAATCTATTCGGACCGATTTATGGGAGGATCGGAATGACCGTACTCATCGCCTTCGCGACGGTCGAAGGCCAAACAGCAAAAATTGCGCGCTTCATCACCGATCTCGCGAAGAATGCCGGTTTCGACGCAAATTTGTTCAATACCGATGAAATGCCCAGCCACGTTTCACTTGACGATGTGGTCAAGGTTATTCTCCTGGCCCCTGTCCACGAGCGTAGGCACCCCAAGTCATTCGAGGCGTTTGTCGCTTCAAATAGAGATGCCTTAATGAAGCGAAAGTCTCTCGTGCTTTCCGTCGGTTTAAAAGCTGCATTCGCGTCAGGTCGAGAAGAAGCACGCGACTATCTTGACGAAATGCTTCTTCGAACAGGTTTTGAACCAAATGCGACGGCTTTGATCGCAGGCGCGGTGAGGCCCGAAAACTACGGGTATTTTGAGAGAGAGATTCTTAAGCACGTCGTCTTGCTCGGTCGAAAAATCGATCCACGAGAAGGGGCAAGGGAGTTTACTGACTGGGATGAACTAACGTCAATTGTGATAGCGTTCCTTGGCGAAAACGGTCGGGCGAACACGCTTCAACCTCAAGCAAACTCTTAAAAAAATGGTTTCTTAACTATTTAACGATGAATTATTATAGCTATGGCTCCCAGAAAGTCACAGTCTTCGGCTCACTTGATCAGTGTCCGAAAAGCACTGGTAAACTTGTCTGCTCCAACATTGTTTGCGTCGTGCCCCCAAAAACTGACTCTCGCAAATGGGAATGCCCATAAGCGCCCATAACAATGAGATCGGCCCGCGCTTCGCTTGCTCGTTCCTGAATGCAGCCTGCAATTGAATTCCCCCCGCACGGGAACTGCGAAACGGTCAAGTTGCAACCGTGATGGCCGAGCCACTCAGCTAGGTCAGTTCCGGGCACACTACCTTCTACGTCCTCAGGCGACGGCAAATCAAAACACCCAATCACAACTTCTTTGGCCGCCACAAGAATGGGTAAAGCTAAATGCGTTGCCCTAGACGCAGGCAAGCTATCATTCCATGCCAAAAAAACGCGCTCGCGTTGGGCAAACGGGTCTCCATTGATCATCAGAGCGACAGGTGAATGAAACAACACTCCGCACGCGATCTTGTGAAATAAATCGTGGTCTCTTCGCAATCCAGCGTCTAGACAAGCGATATCAGAGCATTTGGCTCGTTCTGCTGCAAGTTGCTGCAACTCTGCTCCAAGTCCCATGAAGCCAGTTACATTAGCAGATACGCCCTGCCCAGCAAGAAGCGCTTCAACTTCAGTGGCGCGAGACTTCAAGGCGGCATTTTTCGCGTGAAGAACGTCCAACCAGTTAGAGGGAAGACCCGCCTCAACGAACCTGTTTGATCCATACTTCAGGTAAGGCAGGTTTGGTAGTGCCCCGGTCACTACGCAATTCAAGTGGTCGTTCTGGATACGGGCATTTTCAGCGCATTCCAGAATCGACGCGTCTTCAGCATCAACTCCTACAAAATATGCCACAGTTCTGTGTTGCATTCCCGACCTCCGTCCGGAATTTAACTCTGCCCAAAAGCGGTGTGTACTGATTGAGCCAACAATTAGCTGATGTTGTTAGTAACTCTTCTCACTTCGGCAACATGAAAAACTCTTCCAGCACAATCTTGCCTTCCGCCACCGAATACACTGCGATCTCGCGTAGGGTCATACGCTCACCCGTGGCCTTCTGAACGACTTCGGCCCTGAAACGGACTCCAAAGCGGTTGGGTGGGTGGACGTAGGGGCCATCCACTTCTAGATCTTGGATTTCATGCGATGCCAACCAATCCTCTCTTTTTCCCTTGATGGCTTCGCGACCCTTTGAAACGCGGAATTGTCGAACCGGAGGCACAACGGCCTCTATCGACTGTGCGTTTTCGGCATACATTTCATCAACACTGCCAAGGCCTCTGCGTTCACGCATGGCCTGGACGAAGGACCTACCGATTTCAATCAACTCTTCCATGAATCCCCTCCCCTAGGTTGCCATTGAGTGTACCACTTCTTACCCCCTCAATTCTTGACAAGGATCAATAAGCACATTGGTGGAAATTTTTGGGGCTCACGTCGATGCCACGCTTGTGCAGCAGATCTTTGAGATTCCGAAGCGAGAGCGGGAAGCGGATGATCTCGGGACTAGATTCAAAGTGTTTGAAAAAGTCGGGTCTGGTCGTGGCAAAAGCTGCGCAACCGCCATGCCCCGCTTTACCAAAGTTCTTCTCACAAAACCTCTCGACAAAGGCTGGTATAGTCTTTTGCTACACCGTGTCTTTCGTAGTTTGCCTCAATACCAAGCGCGTTGTAGTTCGCGTGTGTTGCGCAGGCGCGACACCATCCTGCAACCACAGCAAAACAGTGTCCGCAACTTGTTCTCCAAACCCAGAGACGCCACAATGTACGGTAGACAAAGCTGGCCAGCATTCTGATGCTTCCTTGATGTCGTCGAAACCGACAATCTGAAACCCCGTGCCAATTTTAACCTGAGTTTCATGGCAGGCATTGATCATCCCAAAAGCAACGAGATCATTGAAACAAACTGCGGCATCGCACGCAGGATGCTCTTTGAAGAGGCGGACTGTTGCTTCATGTCCAAACGATCGGCTGGATTCCCCTGTTTTTACAATAGGCTGCAAGTGGTTGTCTTTCATCGCACTGATATAGCCGGACAGCCTTTCCTGAGTGACTTCGGCACCATCCAGACCACCGACAAAGGCGATGTTTCGCGCGCCCGTTTCGATCAGGTACTGCGTGGCCGCCCGTCCACCCTCTGCGTAGTCAGGAGCGATAAATGGAAATCTGCCCGTTTCGCTTTCAACCTGTCGCAAGACTTGCATCAATGGAATGCCAGCTCGCTTTACCGCGGAGAGGGTGTTTGTGACATCGCCATAGGCGGGCGACAGGATCAAGGCCGAAACACCATGCTCAAGCATAGCGCCCACCACCTGATCCTGAAGTTCGGGGTCTTCGTTTGTGTTCGCCAATACGACCGCGTAGCCTCGGGACCCCAACGCCATCTGCAACGAAGTCGCAAACTCGGTGAAAAACGGGTTGGTTAGGTCGTTGATCACCAAACCTATTAGCGCCGTTCCCGTGGATCGCAGATTTGCCGCCGATCGGTTGTAAACATACCCGATCTCTTTCATCGCGGTATGGACGAGCTTGCGTGTCTCCGGCTTCACCTGCGGACTGCCCTGCAGCACTAGGCTTACCGTCGACTTGGAAACGCCCGCCGAGTTGGCGACATCTATGATCGTGGGTCTTCGCATTCAGGCTATTGTTCAACTCCATGCAAGCTGAGAAGCGTGGTCATCCGTGCTTTAGCCAGTTCAGGATCCGAGAGTAAACCGGCCTGATCCGCCAATCTGAACACTTGCGCGTAGTGGCAGATGTCTCGACTGGATTGGAACCCACCCGGCATGATGAAATGAGACTGGGCACTGTTCAGCCAAGCCAGATAAGCGATCCCGGCTTTGTAGAACCGCGTCGGAGCCTTAAATATCTCTCGACTGAGGGGAACGGTCGGTGCGAACAGCGCGTTGTAGCGATCCATGTCGCCCATAGCCAATGCTTCAAGCGCCTGGCTGGCGGCGGGGGCGATCGCAGCGAAAATGCCAAGCAGAGCATGGGAAAAATGCGTTCCATCCCCGGCAATAAGATCCGCGTAGTTGAAATCGTCACCGGTGTAGAGGCGCACGCCGTCCGGCAGCCGCACGCGGAAGGCTTCTTCATGTGCCTGATCAAGCAAGGATATTTTTATCCCGTCAACCTTGGCAGGATTTTCGTTGATCAGGGACAGTACAAAGTCGCTGGCCGCGTCGATATCCGTGCTACCCCAATAGCCCGTCAATGCAGGATCGAACATATCGCCAAGCCAGTGCAGGATTACTGGGTTCGCCGCCCCATCGATAAGCGCGCGATAGACGTCGTGATATGTGTCCGGACCCGCGTTGATCGCTGGAAAGGCACGTGACGCCATGAGGATCAATTGCCCTCCGGCGGCCTCGATAGCCTCGGCCTGGTGCTCGTAGGCTGACAGAATTTCACCTGCTGTGTTCAACGCGCTTAGAGGCAGATGATCGGTCCCAGCGCCACAAGCCACCCGGGGCGACAACGGATGCGCTTGCGCCGCCTTCATTGTGCGCTGGATCAGCTCCAACGCGGTCTCCCAATCGACACCCATACCCCGTTGTGCGGTATCCATAGCTTCGGCCAGACCCAGCCCCTGATCCCAGAGCCCCTGACGAAATCGCAGTGTCGCTTCCCAATCAACCGTGGGGCGTCCATCCCAGGGGTTACGTTCTGCCAGCGGATCAGAAACCACATGAGCCGCCGCAAAGGCCGTACGCGTCAGAGGCACCTGCGGCGCGCGCGGTAATAGCGGCGTTCCGGTCAGCGCATAGGGTTCCAATTGCCCCTCAGGGTTTGGCAAAATCAATTTCATTTTCTCAAACCTCCAAATCCAGAACCAGAATGCCGTCGATACCACCCACCGCGTTCTCGACCAGTTGCGCGCCCAGCGCCTTATGCGTTTTGTTGTTCTGATAGGCCTCCAGCGCGGCCCAATCGTCGAAGTCGATCACGAACCCATGCATGTATCCGCGTTCAATCTGCTCGGGGCTTTCACTACGCCCCCCGGTGAACCCGCTAGCTCCAGGAAGAGCCTTGGACACGTTTTCTAGGCCTTTGTAGATGGCTCCAATTGCCTCTTCGGTCACGTCGGCGCGGAATTTGGTCAGTACGATGTGGCGGATCATATTTAGAAACCCTGATCTTGTTTGATCATGTCGGCAGCTTTTTCCCCGATCATGATTGTGGGTGCATTGGTGTTGGATGAATTGACCGTCGGCATAATCGACGCATCCGCGACGCGAAGCCCTTCGATCCCATTGAATCGTAGGCGCGGGTCCAGAACGGCTTCGGCATCGCTGCCCATACGGCAGGTTCCAGCGCAGTGGTGCGATGTTTTGGAATGTACGCAGATAAAATCGAAATATTCTTGCTCGGTCCGCACGCCCGGGCCCGGCAAACGTTCGGCCAGGATGTACGGCTTCAGCGCATCTTGCGCGAGGATGCTCTGCACCAGCTTCAGCCCACGAATGGACATCTCTCGATCGTAAGGATCCGCCAGATAGTTGGGATCAATAAGCGGCATCACCGCGGGGTCCGAGCTTTGCAACCGAACGGTTCCGCGTGACCTGGGGCGCAGGAAACAGGCGTTCAGCGTAACCCCGCCGTTGGGCATCGCCTCGACCCCAGCCTCAATGCCGGTACCAAGCCCCAGATGCATCTGAAGATCCGGTGAACGCGCATCCGGGTCTGCGTACCAGAACCCACCCGTTTCGAACAAGCTGGACGCGACCGGTCCCTTGCGCGTGAAAAGATATTGCAGGCCCGCGAAGGCTGAAAGGTGCAGCTTGGCGAAACGGTCGTAGGTGTGCGGGCCGGTCACTTCGCAGATCGAGTACAAGTCCAAATGGTCTTGTAGGTTCGCACCGACCTGAGGTTGATGATAAACCGCGTCGATACCAAGACTGTCCAATTGATCCGCTGGGCCAATACCTGACAGTTGCAACAAGCGCGGCGAACCGATGGCACCTGAGGACAGAATGACCTCTTTCGCGGCGACGATCTTGTCCCCGTTCATCATCTCGACACCAGTCGCCCTGCCCTTGTCCACCATGATGCGGCGGACCTGTGCGCCGGTGCGCACCGTCAGGTTCGGGCGGCTGCGGTTCGGTGCGATAAACGCCATCGCAGCAGAGGATCGTCGCGCATTGCGTTGGGTCAGCTGATAGTACCCCGCGCCATCCTGCTTCGCCCCATTCACATCGCGTGTTTCGGGAATCCCCACTTCGCCTGCGGCCTTGATGTAGGCATCGCAGATTGGCAAAGGTGCTGCGGGCATGGACACGCCCAGCGGTCCGCCCTTGCCGTGAAATTCGTCGTCGTAGGTGTCGTTGTCCTCGGATTTTTTGAAATAGGGCAGCACGTCGGCATAGCTCCAACCCTCGCACCCCATCTGTCTCCAGTCATCGTAATCCTGTGCTGCACCCCGCGTGTAGATTTGCGCATTGATCGCAGACCCGCCGCCGATCACCTTGGCCTGGGTGTAGTTGAAGACCTTGTTCTGCATGTGCTTTTGCGGAACCGTGGACCAGCCCCAGCTGCCGATACCCTTGGTCATCTTCGCAAACCCGGCTGGCAGGTGAAAGAACGGGTGGCGGTCGGTGGAACCAGCCTCCAACAACAGCACACGCGCCGAGGGTTCTTCGGAAAGACGCGCAGCGATCACCGAGCCTGCGGAGCCGCCTCCAATGACAATGAAATCATATCCTTCAGACATTCTTAGTGCCCTGATTTACAGACGTGAAATCGACAAGCCGCCATCGACCGGGATGGCGGCGCCGTTTGCAAAGTGCATCTGCCCCTGAACCAGTGGGACGACGACGGACCCAATATCCTCGGGCGCACCCCAACGTGCCGCGGGAACAAGACCGCCTTCGATACGGTCGGTGTACTTGTCGCGCACGCCCGCCGTCATCTCAGTCGCGATGATGCCCGGTCGCAGCTCAAAGACGCCGATGCCTTCGGGGGCCAAGCGTACGGCGAACAACTGAGCCATCATCGCTGCGGCCGCCTTGGACACGCAGTACTCGGCGCGTTCGATCGATACCATTGTCGCGCTGACAGAGGTGACAAAGGTGATTGAACGGTAAGCATCTTGAGGCTGCTTCAACATGCGCCGAGCCACCTCTTGCGCCAGAAAAAACGCGCCTCGCAGGTTGATGTTCTGCACGAAATCCCAGTTCTCGGGCTTCAGATCCAGCATGTCACCACGCACCGGCGCCCCTACGCCTGCGTTGTTTATCAACGCGGTGATCGGGCCCAAATCGGCTTCGATCTGATCCAGCAACGCCGGCACGTGATCAATGTCGGACACGTCGTGCTGAACATAGATTGCGTTTGGACCAAGCTCTGCCAAAGCCGCCTGAACAACCGGTTTATCGGGTGCCGAGCGAGAGGCTATTGCGACCTTGTACCCGGCCGCGATCAAGGCGCGCGCCACCCCCAGACCAATGCCCTGTTGTCCTCCGGTCACCAATGCTGCTCCAGTCATGCGGCGAACTCCGTTTCAATAATGTGACGACCTGCCCGGAGCGCGAGTGCGGCTATAGTGAGGGCCGGATTCACCGCCGCAGATGTCGGAAGAACTGACGCGTCGACGATGAACAGGTTCTTGTGGTCGTGGCTACGACAGAACGTATCGACGACACTGCTTGACGGATCATTGCCCATCCGCGCTGTGCCGCATTGATGTGACGGAGTGCGCCGATCAAATGGTCGCGACAATACAACAGGAAACCCGGCCTGCTTCAGATGCGCCTTTAGCCGCGCAACCAAGGCCTCGTGCGCGGCCCAATTCGAGCGTTTCCAATCCAGCCTGATCTGGTCACCTTCGACCGTCACCCGGCTGTCTGGGTTCGGCAGATCTTCGGACATGGCATAGAAATCAAAACTGCGATTGGCGATCAGTGCTGCAAGTGGACCCGGAAGATGGGTTTGCGACGCAAGAATCGGTCCAGTGATCTTTCCCAACATCTGAATGTTGCCCAAAGGCAAGCCACCCTGTCCGTCGCTGTTGTAATAGTCGTTGAACATCAATGTCTTTTGATAGACCGCCCTGTTTCGACGCAGAGGATGAAGGGCCAGCACCGCCGAGCAATTGTGGTTCATGAAGTTACGCCCGACCTGATCGGACCGATTGGCAAGACCGGTTGGACAATTGTCGTTCGCGGACTGCAGCAACAGGACTGAGGACTGTACCGCACCTGCCGCGAGCACGATGACCTGCGCACTAAGGGCACCGTGGCCATCAACCTCGACGCTTGTGACGCGACCAACGGCATTAGCCTTCAGTTTTCGGACACGCGCGTTAGTTAAAAGTTCGACATTCTCGTGCTTCAATGCTTCGGTAAGCGCACAGGTTTCGGCATCCATTTTGCCGCTGCATGTGTTGGGAAACGCATCCCAAGTTGTTTGCCCAGCCTCTAGCCAGGTCTCAATGTCCACGCCCAACGGTACTGAGGATGGCGTCAGGCCTGCATGGCTTAGCCGGTTCCTCAGGTCTGCAATATCAACCTCATCTGGCACAGGTGGGTGCGGGTAACCCCTACTGTGCGGCGGTTCGGAGGGGTCTTCTTTGGTGGTGCCACGCGCGTCGTAAAGCTGTTCCGCGGCGGTGTAGTCTGTCTCCAACTCTTCGTAGGGCATGGGCCAGCCGTGCGAGTAGCCACCCATATGTTGACGCGGCTCAAAATCTTCTTTCCGATAGCGTATCAAAGCTGCGCCGTAGAACTTGGAATTTCCACCAACGCAGTAGTAGTTTCCGGGATTGAAAGGCTTGCCAGCTCCATCCAGCCATGTTTCATCAGGGCGGAAGTGCCCATTGGCAAAGATCGCCCTTGGGTCTCGATCCTGAGGTGAGGGATGCAACCGCTCTCCTCGTTCAAGGATCAGAATGCGACGACCGGACGGGGCCAACGCCGCAGCCAGCGTTGCCCCCCCGATACCCGACCCAATGATTATGACGTCAGCCCGATTCATGGGAGGATCCGCATCTCGCTTTCAGGATCGAAAGCCACGGCTTTTTCCATGTTCACAGCAAAGTTGAAATCCTGCCCCGGCGCGACCTCGGCGTCCGAACGCATACGCGCGATTACATCTCGCCCGCCCAATTGCATCGAGACGAAGGTGTCCGATCCAGCGGGCTCCGTCACCACAATACGGTTGGTCATCTGCGCGATGTTCGACGACTTTCGATCCGCACCATCCATATCAGTGATTGTCTCAGGGCGGATACCCAACAAGATCTCGCGCCCATCCCATGCGGCCAAGTTGTCCTGACTGAACGGAAGTTGTGCCATGGATCCGTCGTGAACGGCGACCTCTGCATGGGGGCGGCCATTCAATACCGTAACCTTGGCCGGTACCACGTTCATCGCAGGCGAGCCCATGAACGTTGCGACGAAGATATTCGCAGGCGTGTCATAGATTTCCTGCGGCGTGCCCAGCTGCTGGACATAACCGCCGTTCATCACGGCGATGCGGCTTGAAAGCGTCATCGCCTCGATCTGGTCATGCGTCACGTAGACGATGGTGGTGCCGAGGTTTTGATGCAGTTTCTTGATCTCGGTTCGCATGTCGACGCGAAGCTTGGCATCAAGGTTCGAGAGCGGTTCATCGAACAGGAAAACGTCCGGATTCCGCACCAGCGCGCGACCCATTGCAACCCGCTGACGTTGACCGCCCGACAACTGACCGGGCTTGCGATCCAGCAACTGCTCGATCTGCAAGAGCTTGGCAACTTCTTGCATCGCTTTGTCGCGTTCAGGCTTGGGCACCCCGTGCATCTCAAGCCCGAAAGTGATGTTCTGCCCGACAGTCATATTGGGATACAAAGCATAGCTTTGGAAAACCATGGCAATGTTGCGGTTGGACGGGTGCACCCCATTCATCACCTGGTCCTTGATGCGGATTTCACCGCTGGTGATCTCTTCCAGCCCCGCGATCATGTTCAGCAGAGTGGATTTGCCACAGCCCGAAGGGCCGACCAGCACCAGGAACTCTCCCTCCTGCACCGAGATATCGACCTTGTGCAGAACCTCGACTGCCCCGTAGGATTTGGTCGCGTTGTCTATGTCTAGAAAACCCATGAGGTCTTATCCTTTCACCGAACCCGCCATCAGGCCGCGGACGAAGTATCGACCGGCCACGATGTAGACGAGCAGAGTTGGCATGGCCGCCAGAATGGCGCCTGCAAAATGAACGTTGTATTCCTTCACACCGGTTGACGACTGCACCAGATTGTTCAGTGCCACCGTCATCGGCTGGCTGTTGGCATCTGCAAAGGACGCGCCGAACAGGAAGTCATTCCAGATGTTGGTGAACTGCCAGATGATCGAAACCACGGCGATTGGCCCGGAACTGGGCAGAAGTATGCGCCAGAATATCTGGAAGAACCCGGCACCATCAATCTGAGCCGCCCGGATCAACTCGGTCGGGAACACAGCGTAGTAGTTGCGGAAGTACAGGGTGGTGAAGCCAATCCCGTAGACAACGTGGACAAGCGCAAGACCCCAAGTGGTGCCTGCCAGCCCGATTATACCCAACATCCGCGCCATTGGGATCAGAACAATCTGGAACGGGATGAAGCAGGCGAACAGCATCAGACCGAATAGGATTGTGTCGTACTTAAAGCGCCACTTCGTCAGCACATAGCCGTTCAACGCCCCAAGAATGGTCGAGACAATCACCGCCGGAACCACCATCTTAATCGAGTTCCAGAAGTAAGGCTTCAGACCCGTCGGATCGACGCCGATCTGCGCCGAAGACCACGCCTTGAGCCACGGCTCAATCGTGAACACCTGCGGCAGGTTCATCATGCCGCCGCCGGTGATCTCTTCCAGTGGCTTCACCGAATTCACCAGCATTACGTAGAGCGGCAGCAGGTAGAAAAGACCGAACAGCAGCAGCACCAGGTAGATCAGCGTGCGCGTGACGCGGCCGGTTCGGATTGCGGTATCCTGAGTTGCTTGGGACATCAGCGTTTCTCCCGCAATTCGGCGTAGAGATAGGGGATCATGATCGCCGCGATGGTCATCAGCATGATCGTGGCCGAGGCCGCACCGATCCCCATCTGGTTCCGTGTGAAGGTGTAGGAATACATGAAGGTCGCAGGCAGTTCGGTTGCGCGACCGGGTCCACCCCCGGTCAGGGCGATGACAAGGTCAAAGGTCTTGATCGCAAGATGGCTGAGGATCACAAAGGCCGACAGGAAGGCTGGGCGCAGTTGCGGGATAATGATCCGGCGATAGAGGTTCCAATTCGAGGCCCCATCCATTTGCGCGGCCCGCAGAATTTCATTGTCGATCCCACGCAGACCGGCAAGAAACATTGCCATTACGAAGCCGCTTGTCTGCCAGACGGCCGCTAGAACCACCGTGTAGATGGCGTAATCACGGTTTTTTATCCAGTCGAACTCGAAGCTGGTCCAACCCCATGTGTGCATCACGTTTTCCAACCCGATGCCAGGGTCCAGGAACCACTTCCAGGCTGTACCGGTGACGATGAAGCTCAGAGCCATCGGATACAGGTAAATCGGGCGCAGCAGCCCTTCTCCGCGGATTTTCTGATCAAGGAAGATCGCCAGACCCAGGCCTATACAGGTGCAGATCACGATATAGAGGCTCGCGAAAATCCCCATATTGATCAACGAGGTTTCCCAATGGCTCAGCCGCCACAGTTTGTCGTAGTTTTCCCATCCGACCCATCCAAAGGACGGCAGGATGCGACTGTCGGTAAATGACAGGTAGACCGAAAACAGAATGAACCCGTAGACAAAGACCAACATCATCGCCAGCGACGGTGACAGGACCAGCTTGGGTATCCAGTTCTGAAGGCGTGTCTTAAAATCCGCGTCGGCTGAAGCAGCCATGGCGCGCCCTCCTCGTTCGAGTCGTGTTAGATCGGAGCTTTTGCGCCCACTTGGTGACAGGGCGGCCAGACTGCCGCCCCATCGGGAGGATCACTTATGGATCACTTGGCGATCGAAACGGCGTCAACCAGTTCGGTCACAGCATCTTCGCTGCCGTATTCGCCGTTAAAGTGAGCGGTCACAACGTCATAGACGGCGTTCTTGACTGACGCAGGCGCGGCATGTCCGTGTGCCATTGAGCCGAACAGGTTGCCTGACGAAGCCGCAGCAGCCAAATCTTTCATGCCTTGCTGACCACACGCATCCAGATCACTGCCGTCCACGTCAGTACGAGCCGGGACAGAGCCCTTCACCTTGTTGAAGGCAATCTGGAAGGATGGCGACAGGATCGCGCTGGCCAGCGCGGCCTGCTCGGCCGATACCGTACCGCCCTGATCAAACATCATGAACTGGTCAGCGTTGAAGGTGACCTGATCCTGAGTACCCGGGAAGCGGAAGCACAGGAAGTCCTCACCCGGCACTTTGCCGGCGTTCAGGAATTCGCCTTTGGCCCAGTCACCCATCATCTGGAAACCGGCCTCACCGTTGATGACCATTGCTGTCGCCAGGTTCCAGTCACGACCCGAGAAGTTCTCATCCACGTTGTCACGGATAAAGGCCATACGGTCGAACGCTTCTTTCATCGCGTCGCCACCCAGCGTTTCCTCGTCCAGGTCGATGAAGGCCGCCTTGTAGCCGTCAGGCCCCAGCGTCGACATCGCGATAGCATCGAACACGGTCGCGTCCTGCCATGCCTGACCACCATGCGCGATCGGAGTGACGCCAGCAGCTTTCAACGCCTCAACTGCTGCGACGAATTCGTCCCAGTTGGTGGGCTGTGCAATACCATTGGCGTCCAGCACCGCTTTGTTGGCCCAGACCCAGTTGGTCGAGTGTACGTTAACAGGGGCCGAGACCCATTTGCCGTCATGCTTGGCGAAGGCTTTCAGCGCATCTGGGACAACGTCATCCCAACCTTCCTGGGCTGCCACTTCGTTCAGATCGGCCAGCGCGCCCTGATCGGCCCAGTCCAGAATGTCAAAGCCCAGCGCCTGAACGGCTGTCGGAGCGTTGCCTGCGGTGACGCGTGCGCGCAGAACGGTCATCGCCTGCTCACCACCGCCACCTGCTACAGGCATATCGGTCCAGCCGATGCCCTGTCCGGACAGATCGTCCTTGAGAACGTTCAATGCTGCGGCCTCACCGCCAGACGTCCACCAATGCAGAACTTCCACGTCTTCAGCGTGCGCAAGGCTGGTCGTGCACAGTAGACCTGCTACAAACAGCGATTTTGTCTTCATAAATTTACGCATTCTTGTTTCCTCCCTTAATGCGTTATTCTCACTCGGGACCAATCTGGCGCCCGGTCTTAGTCTTGCGGAACCCATGGCGCCCGGCTGTTGCCGATGCGCATGACCACTGATTTCACTTCGAAGAATTCCTCGAACCCGTATCGTCCGATTTCCCGCCCCTGCCCGGATTGTTTGACCCCACCGAAAGCGACCTCGGGGAACCCATCCATCCAGGTGTTGGTCCAGACCGTTCCCGCTTCTGCTCGGCGGGCAAACTCTAGGCAGGTGTGAACGTTTTCGCTCCAGACCCCTGCCGACAGACCGTAAACGCTATCATTGGTGAGCGCGATGGCTTCGTCCAGTGTTTTGAAAGTCAAAACAGACAGAACGGGCCCGAATACTTCATCGCGGGCAATGGGCATATCAGGCGAGACGTCAGAAATCACCGTCGGGTGATAGAACTGAGCGCCGAGGCCTTCGACCTCCAGCGGCTCACCACCCAGATCAATAGTCGCACCCGAAGCCTGCGCCCGTTTGACATATGCGTCGATTTTTGAGTTGTGCTCGGACGTTACGATAGCCCCAACCTGCGTCGTCGGGTCCAGAGGATCGCCAAATTTGACTTTGCGCGAAAGGGCGACGACACGTTCACGGAAGTCGTCAGCTATTTCCTCATGCACGATGATACGACTGCTTGAATTGCAGCATTGGCCAACGTTGAAATAGACGCCGAACACAACGGCATCAGCGGCTGCATTCAGATCGGCGTCGGGAAAGATGACCTGCGGGTTCTTGCCCCCAAGCTCAAGCGCGACCTTCTTAAGTGTATCCGATGCTAATGCGCTGATCGTCTTGCCCACAGCGGTTGAGCCCGTAAAGCTGATCATGTCCACGCTGTCATGGCTCGACATCACGCTGCCAACGGGAACTCCGTAACCCAGAACGATATTGCATACACCGGCGGGCAATCCGGCTTCGATCAACAATTCGCCCAGCATCAAGGTTGTCGACGGTGTCATCTCAGACGGTTTCACAACAACGGTGCAACCAGCCGCCAATGCGAAGGGCAGCTTCTGACTGAGAATCCAGAAGGGAAAGTTCCAAGGCGTAATGATGGACACGACGCCGATGGGTTCCTTCAGCACGACACCCATCATGTCTGCGCCAAGAGTATTGTGGCTGTCGCCGTGCGTGCTGCGTGCCAACGAGGCTGCGTAGCGCCAGAGGTCTGCTGCACCGCCGACCTCGCCCTTGGATTGGCTGATCGGCTTACCGCTTTCCAGCGTTTCGATCAGTGCAATCCGGTCGACATTCTGTTCAATCAGGTCGGCAACCTTAAGCAAAACGGTGGCCCGCTCTTTGCCCGATGCCCGACTCCACACACCGCTGTCGAACGACTTGCGTGCCGCCAAGATCGCCGCCTCAGCTTCAGCTTCGCCACCCAAGGCTGACCGGCTGACAATATGCCCGTGCGACGGCGAGCGCCGTTCGAACGTCTCACCCGATGCGCTATTCTGCCACCTGCCATCGATGAGATGCCGACCTTCGAACAACGGCGGAAGCTCGAACGGGATAGCAGGGTTGATGGTGATATCTTTCATATCGTCAAAGGCCCGAGAATGTGGGGTTACGTTTTTCCATGAACGCAGCAACGCCTTCTTCGCGGTCCGCTGAGGCGGCAATTGCTGCACTACCAAGGGCTTCGACCACGGCATGAGTGTCTTCACCGACCGCTGCATGGATCATGTTTTTTGAGATTTCGGTGGCGCGGGGCGAAAGATCGCCAAGTTCGGCGGTGATCTCAAGCGCGCGCGCCAGTACGTCGTCAGCTACCTCGGTCGCATAGCCTAAAGCCAGCGCACGGTCGGCACCAATACGGCGCCCGAAGAGTGCCATTTCCTTCACCGCAGTTTCGGGGATCAGCCGGGTCAACCGCTGTGTCCCGGACCAGCCGGGCACGATCCCGACCCGAGCTTCGGGCAAAGCCAGCGTGGACCGCGGAGTCATCAGGCGCAGATCGCAGCAACTGGCCAGCTCTAGCCCACCGCCGAACGCGTGGCCGTTGATCGCAGCAATTGTTGGTTTGCCGATCCCCGCCAGACGGTCAAAGATACGATGTCCGTCACGGACCCAATGGCGAGCGAATTCGGCGGGGCTCAGACCGCCCCAAGCGCCGATATCAGCACCGCAACAGAACGCTTTTTCACCCGCGCCGGTCAGAACAAGCGCACGAATGGACGCGTCACGCTCGACCTCTGTAAGGCTAGCTTCCAGCGCGTGCAGCATATCAACAGTTAGCGCATTGAGCTTGGCCTCGTTGTCCAAAGACAGGACAGCGGTTGCACCCTCGATATGAATGCGAAGCTTGCTCACAGTGTCATCCCCATCGGGCCAACTGCGAATAGCGACTTGGGCATCTGAGCCGCATTTTCCGCGACTTTGACGCGACCGCCCGAGGCTTCGACAATATCACGCTGCGCCTCAATGCCGGGCATGATTTCTGTCGCGACCAGCCCCAGATCCGTCAGGCGAATAACGCAACGCTCTGTCACATAGAGCACGTCCTGGCCGGTTTCTCGGGCACGGCGGCCCGAGAATGTGACATGTTCGACCTGATCCACCATCTTGGTGAACTTTCCGGGGGCATTCACTTGAATACCGTCATCCGTCAGGTCGATCTTGGCACCGGCTTCGAACCAGCCAGAGAACACGATCTTTTTGGCACGCGCGGTGATATCGACAAAGCCACCGCATCCTGCAGTCAGGTAGGGCTTCTTGCCAAGTTTGGAAACGTTCACATTGCCTTCTACATCGACCTCGAGGAACGAGAGGAACGACATGTCGAACCCGCCGCCCTGGAAATAGATGAATTGCTGTGGTGACGGTACGAAAGCATGTGCGTTGGATGCGCACCCAAAGGCAAACCCGGTCAATGGGACGCCACCAACGGCCCCTTGCTCGATCGCCCATGTCACCGCCTGAGGATGACCCTCCTCCAACAAAACACGCGGGACCATTGCGCTGATGCCGAAGCCCAAGTTGGCGCTCATGCCGCTGCGCAGTTCTTGGGCGGCGCGGCGCGCGATGACCTTCTCGACACCATGCTCGGCCAGTGAGAAGCTGTCCCAAGGGCGCATAATCTGGCCAGAGATCGCAGGGTCATAGGGCGTCTCTGTCGTTTGCATCTGCTCTGGGTCTTCAACGATCAGGTCGACCAAGTGACCTGGCACGCGCACGTCATGGGGGCGCAAGCTACCCGCGGCAGTCACACGTTGAACCTGTGCGATCACGAGTCCACCGTGGTTGCGTGTGCAAATCGCTTGCTCCAATCCGCCCAGATAGGCACCTTCATGTTCATAGGTCAGGTTGCCAAACTCATCCGCCGTGGTTGCGCGCAAAACGCACACGTTCGGATTGATGTTTGGGAAGTGCAACCAAGTCTGACCGTCGAATTCCTTTCGGTTAACAATTGGAGCCGCCGCACCACGCGCGTTCATCGCGCATCCTTCTCGAACAGGATCCACGAAAGTCTCAAGCCCGACCTGCGTCAGTACACCGGGTCGATGCGCTGCGGCTTCGCGGTGCATATCGAACAGAATTCCCGATGGTACGTTGTATGCGGCCACTCGATCTTCGACGATCATTTTCCAGATTTCCGGCATCTCAAGGCTGGAAGGACCCGACGGGTATGAACCGGCGAGAACGCGGCTTAGCAGTCCATCCTGCGCCAGATAATCCATTCCCCTCACGCCATACATATCCCCGGCAGCGATAGGGTGCAGCGTTGTAATGTTGCGCGGATGCCCTTCAGTGCGAAACCGCTCTCCAAGTTCCTTCAGCACGAGGTCTGGGCACCCCAACGCAGAGGACGACGATACGGTGACAACCGCATTGTCTGGGATACGAGAAACGGCCTCGGAAACGGAAACAAGCTTGGTCATCAAAAACCGCCATAATCTATGTTGATACGATCACCCGACGCTGCGGCCTCACGAACGCTCAGCGCGATTGACAGCGATTTCACTCCATCAGGTCCGTCGGCAGCAGGACGGCCTTGTCCCGCCGCTGCGGCGACAAATTCCGAAACGCCTTGAACATATAGAGAGTGGCCCGAAAACGGGATCTCTTCACTTCCGGCTTCAGTCACCAGCTGTATTGCCCCAACCGGGCGCTGCGTCATGATGCCATCCGCAAATATCGAACCCTCGGTTCCATGCACCTGCAGGCCAGACCCGGCAAAGGGGTGCGTAAAGCTCTCATGCGTCATGACCATCGCGCCTGAGGGCATAGTCCAAACGGACATGCAGGAGTCTTCGACACCTTGCCCCATCCCAGAACTGGCCATTTGCGCAACGACAGACACCGGGTCTTCATTGAGCAGGAAGCGGGTGACATCCGCGTCATGAACAACGATGTCAGGGATCACGCCACCACCAGCATCGGCCGAGTTGATACGCCACCCCTGCAAGTTTTCGGGCAAATGAACTGCGTGATGGATGCGCAACGAAAGAACCTCGCCGACGCGCCCATCTGCGATCAGGTCACGAATGGCACGATGACTGCCAGAGCATCGCAGGTGGTGATTTGTAGCAAAAGCCACGCCAGCCGCGTCTGCCGCGCGCACCATTTCGATAGCTTCCGCTTGCGTCATCCCGAGCGGCTTTTCGCAAAGGACATGCTTGCCAGCCGAAATGGAAGCCATCGCCTGACCGTAGTGCTTCTCATTCGTGGAAGAAATGTAGACGGCTTTCACGTCATCGTCAGACAGCGCCGCGTTCAGGTCTGTGGTTGCATTGGGAATACCGTGCTCTTTAGCCCAGGTTTGCACCCGGTCAGAGGAATTACTGACGACCCAGGTCACGTCGTTGCCTGTCTGCTGACGCACCGCGTCCAACATATATTGCGAAGCTATCGTACTCGCTCCGACAAATGCCCAGTTCATCTGATTTCCCCACAATTGGAACGTTCCAAAATGTGTAATGGAACGTTCCAAATTTGACAAGAAAAAACTCTGCCTTTTCTTTAAAGGCCAGAAAATATGGCTAAAAACGCGACGCTTGCAGCCTCATCCAAAACAATCACAGGGAATCGAAGGGAATCACGGCGTGTCGGTACTCCGACTGAGTCGCTGAAATACGCCGCGCGCTACTTACATCAATGCGTCAGAGCGACCCCTTCCACTGTCACCCTGTGCATAAGACGTCGAAACCCATGGTAGTCGTTGATCGCTTTGTGCCACGTCGCTCTGTTGTCCCAAATGGCGATATCCCCTTCCTGCCAACGCAGGCGACATTGGAATTCAGGCTGCTTGCAATGATCATAAATCATACCCAGCACTGCGGCAGACTCATTCACGCTCAAGCCTTTGATTTCGGTCGTGAACACAGGGTTGACGAACAACCCGCGCCTACCGCTGAGAGGATGCGTGATGACAACTGGGTGCAAAGCGTCTTGCGTGGCAGCTTCGGCGTTCCCCAAACGGCCGCTTTCTGCGGCTTCTGTGTCCATGATGCTGGCTCCAAAGACATGGCGAGAGGAATGAACCGCCTTCAAACCATCTAAGAAACCACGCATCGTGGGCGACAAAGCTTCGTAGGCGGCAGCCATCGACACAAACAACGTGTCGCCACCATGGGGCGGAACCTCCAGGGCGTGCAGGATCGAGCCCATAGCAGGCTCCTGATCATAGGAGTGGTCAGTATGCCACCCCTCTCCCACAGCTTCTTTCTGATCCTTCTCTTTCAACACCGTGGCAATCTCAGGATAGCCGTCCACCGGTTTGAAAAATCGGTTCACGTTGATTGGGCCGAACCTTCTCGCAAAGGTCAAATGCTCTTGCGGACTAACGCTTTGGCCCCTCAGTGCGATAACGGAGTACTTTGCGAAGGCTGACTTAATTGCGTCGAATTGATCTTCACGCCGGATGTACGCCCCGACGATTTCCGCACCCAATCCACCGGTGAGAGGTTTTACTTCCATGCGCCTTCCTCCCTGCTTCGCTCAGCCTAAAAGACGAGAAATATCACTTCAAAGCAATCGGCTTGGCTTCATACAACTCCAAGGGAAGATCGTCTGGGTCGTTGAAGAAAGTGAACCGATGGCCGGTATACTCATCGACACGGATGTCTTCGACGAGGACACCTTTCTGTTCCAGGCCGTCTTTCAGCGCCTCGATATCATCCACAACAAACGCAAGATGCCGCAGACCTCGCGCTTCGGGACGAGACGTGCGTTTGGGCGGGTTGGGAAAGGAAAACAGTTCAATCTGAGAGCCGTCCGGCAACGCCAAATCCAGCTTCCAAGACTGACGTTCAGCCCTGAAATTCTCGGCAACAATCCTCAATCCAAGGGTCTCCGAATAGAATGCCTTGGACCGTTCATAGTCCGAACAAATGACTGCAGCATGGTGGATTGCTTTCAGACTAGTCACAGGCCTGTATCCTTATTAAATCAATTAGCTAAGTCAAACTCTTGAAGTAATTCTTCGCTTCACTTTCGAAACTGATCGAGAAAACGAAGAAGTGTTTGGTCAAACTTGGCAACCAAACAATACAGGAAAACACAGCTGTAATCATCAAGCGTCTGTGAACTCACAGTCGACGTTTTTTGCAACTCGTGCAAGCGGCGACTCGTGGCTCGAGACGCGCCTTTAAAACCAAGCTTCGTGATTTCCGAGTTGAGTGCCAATGCCGCCATTCTCGGCTGCTTACAAACTCGCTTGAAAGAAATGAGTGTTGCTCTCAGACAAATTCGAACCAGCCTCAGTTGCACCAATTGGAACTGCCCTCAATGCCGCGCAAAAAATCGCGCCCCTCAAGCAATTTCAATCTGAACGGGCTCTTTGACCGACCTGCCTGGACCGGCAAAGCGAGACTTTGGGAACACAGTCAAGCTGGCCACCGCCTCTTTCACCTTTCAGAAGAGGAATTTGATCAGCTGTCCAGATGCTCCTCTGTCCCACCGAAGAAGAAGGCTGTTTGTTAGTCCCACGCCCTTTAGGTCAAATGTGACCAACCCCAAGCGGGTTAGAAAAAAGGTCTCTCTAGGTAGCATTCAAAATCGGACCATCCAACAATCTGACCAAATCTCCAAAATAGCCTTCAGAACGCGCGGGACGCGTAGGATCAGATGTTATTGCGACAGCGAGGTTTCGCTCAAGATGGGCCGCTATGATTTGGCCTCCGTACCCACGCGCCAATGCATAGCCCGAAGGGGACAGAAACCAGCCATAGCCGTAGTCCAACCCAGAGAAAGGCGAACGGCCGTGTGGCTTGGTCGATTCCAAAACCCAACGCTCAGGAATGATTTGCCTGTTGGCAAAAACCCCGCGGTCCCGAAGCAACACCGCGATCTTCAACATCGACCTCGGCGCAATCGCCATTTCATTGCCACCCAAGTAGTAACCCTGTGGATCCCTCGTCCAAGCGGGGATCTCGATACCAAGCGGTGCACCCAGCCTCTCTCGCGTCAGTCTCAATAGGCTTTGTCCGGTCGCCACGGTCAACGCTGCGCCGAGCACGTGGGTCGACCCCGTGGAATAGAGCATCTGCTCTCCGGGTTCAGCAACCATCGGTCGCGTCAGCGCGTCCGCGATCCAGTTGGCAGAGTTGATCCATTCTCCGTAGTTGTTGCCCGAGGTTCTTTCGAGCCCTGCCCGCAGTGTCACCAGATCCTCCATCGTAATACTCTCAGAACCGGGTGTCGCGTTAGCGGGCAAAAGTCGCGGCGCGACCTCCTGCAAGGTGGCATCTACAGATTGGATTTCCTGCCGGTCGATCGCCGTCCCAAGCAACAAAGCCACAATGCTTTTCGAACACGACTTTATATTGGCCGGCCTATCCAGGCCTGCACCCTGTTGGGCCTGTGCGAAAATGACATCTTCTCCGCGTTGAATTTGAAGTGAATGCAACTGCGGAAGACCGCTGATTGCATCATTCAGCGCCACCGTTTGTCCCCGCGCAATATACGGAGCACAAATTGCGGTTGCGGTTGCCAACAGGAACTTGCGACGTGTGATCATGGCATTCATTTGGAAGCAAATCTCGGAATGTCCAGACACCTGCGCAACATCCCAGGACTTATTGTCCAAGATTTAAGAAAGCCTCAGCAAACGAAAAATGGGATTTGAGGCAACAGGAGGCTTCACTTGTAAACTTGGCCAGCATCCTAGCGCGCAAGAACTGTGGTAGACTGACACCGAGGACATTCTAGCAGGAGATTTCCCATTGCTACCGAATTCACTCCGCCTCGCACTCTCGGTCATAGCAATCGCCATGTCGGTGGGCGCCCTACCGGACCGCGCCAATGCGATAACGCAAGATGTTCCAGCGTGGCTACAAAAACACGTGGGCACGGGTGAGGGGCAAATCGCGCCAATCGTTCTGGAAAGGGCACGCGCGCTTTACATCAAGAAACTACGCCGAGGCGAAGTAAGGAACCCCTGCTACCTGGCCAAGGACGCAACCCGCCCCAGCACTGCAAGAAACGGCAATCCGGGCAAGCGTTTTTATGTCATCTGCGAGTCACAAAAGTCCTTCCGAGCGGTTTCGTCCGGCTATGGCAATGGCCGAAAACTACAGCGCGCCAATTTTTCGAATGGCCGACAATGTGCGAAGAACTTCAGCAACGCAGAGGGCTCCAAACTAACCGCCGGAGGCGCCTATGTGACGGCTGAAACCCGCACGTCCTTCAAAGGTTACCACAGTCATTCCGGTAAAACGCAGCCGTTCTACCGCACGTTTCTTTTGTTTGATGGTGAAGGAGAAACGAGCAATGCTCGCGAGCGCGCCATCGGAGGCCATCCGGCTGTCTTCCTCAAGTGGCAATGTAGGTTCAAAAATCCTCAAAGCACTCATGCAGACAACGATGGCTATGTCCCCTACGGAAGGCTTGTGAACTACACCGGTGGTCGTAGCAATGGTTGCACAACCTGGTCGCAATCCGCTTCAAAAGAGATCTTGGCGCTCGTAGAAGGAAACCCGACAACCCTGTATATCTACCCAGAATCCAAAGACATAAACGCTGTCGCCAAGGCGGCAAAAAAGGGAAAATCACTTTCTCGAGCTGGAGTATACTGGAATGCAGCTTGCCTAAAAGCGATTGGCGAACCAAAGTTTTGGCCCAAAAGCAGCCTACAGCCGATCATAAATAGTTGGAGAGCGTCCTTGCCCAAACAGCCGCCACTTGAATTGCCGATCTGCAAGTAAACTGCAAAGCAGAACCTAGGCGCGCTGCCCTTCTAGCCTTTCTGCTGTGGGCTCGACGCTGACGTTCAGTGCATTTCGCTCATTGTCTGCTTTGATGGGTGCTGTCAGACAAAATCGAACCAGTCTCATTTAAGCCAATATAGCTGCCCTCTATGCGTCACCAAATTCGCGCCACTCGGCGAGAGCCGCGGCGCGTGTCAGCTTGAAGGTATCTTTGCTGGCTAGCGACCTTTCCTAGTTGAAGTAGTTGTATGAGGCGAAGCAATCCGTCACGACGGTCCGCTTTACCGTGCAGCTTCATGAATTTCTTGAGGAATTTCAATGCCGCCTGCTTGTTTCGGCGTTTGGTGACAACGGCTTCCAGCACTTCGCCGCCATGATCTACGCCCCGCCAGAGGCAGTTCCTGTTACCATTCACTTCCACAAAATAAATTATCCATGTGCCACTTCCAGTTTGAGAACGTGCACAGCTGCTGCACACGCTTTTTTCTGAACTCAGCAGCAAGCATGTGGTGGAACAAGCTCCGTAAAGATCGGACGGTTTCGTGGCTCACCTCAATTGCCCGTTCATACA
This sequence comes from Ruegeria sp. CL3, assembly GCF_056536505.1. Taxonomy (NCBI): domain Bacteria; kingdom Pseudomonadati; phylum Pseudomonadota; class Alphaproteobacteria; order Rhodobacterales; family Roseobacteraceae; genus Ruegeria; species Ruegeria sp. CL3. The sequence goes on from NZ_JBQFPT010000003.1 coordinate 324,738, forward strand.
ACAGATCTTCAACGTTTCGCGGCAACAATGAGAACGGAACATAAAGCACTACAGCCAAATGAACGACCTCGGGTTTGATCTCGAAAAAATTGAATGGCAATAGTGTAATCACATGCGAAGGTCACAAGGGTGAACTGCACTCTTCAATCTAAGTTCTTCTGACAAGACCCTTCTAAATATCCACCAGTTTTCGATATCCAGTTCGGCTTCCTGGTTGATGCAACAATGGTTCTGAGGTTGCCAAGGGCGTCATTTCACTCCGGCGAAGAGTATTTGTTTCTTGCGGTCTGCATCCCTTTGACACACAACGAAATCCTCCTCATGCAAAAATCCCTGAGGGGAGGACGCAACTGAGAAATGCCCAAAATCATCTCGCCCTGCAACTAGCGCAACCAAAGTTTTCACACCGTTTTGCTGTTTCATTGAGGGCTTTATGAAACGCATGGCCGAACCGATGCGTCTATCGTCTGTGTTATTGGGTCCTGATGCGTGAAAAAGATGCCCGTGATGCATGGATGCCTGCCCCGCACGCAATTCGGCAGCGACTGCATCTTGTTCGTTCACATCGACTGCTATTTCTTGCCCACGTGACAGCAGATTGTTTTCGCTGAAGGTGTCCACGTGAGGCACGATACGGCTTTTGTGGCTGCCAGGAATAAACTTCATACACCCGCTTTGCTCGGACGCTTCTGAAATCGCAACCCAGCACGTAACTTCTTCAGCATCATCCAATCCCCAATAGGTCAAGTCCTGGTGCCACGAGACTATCTTCGATGATCGCGCTTCTTTTACGAAAAGTGCACCGCTCCAAACCATGAGGTCCGGCCCTAACACCGTTGAAGCAGCCTCAATCAGCTTCGGATGGCGAAGAAGTGCATCGAATGATGGTATCAGCCTGTCCGGATACGAATATAGAAGCTTGAGTTTCTCCGGGTCGTCTCTGAGAATGCGCTCCGCTTTCTCAAAATCATCGCGTAGCGTTTGGACCTCAGAAGCTGTCAGGATATCCAGCGGAGCTACGAAACCATCTCGTTCATAAGTCTTTGCAATATCACGCGTTCGTCTATCCATTGTCATTGTCCGGAAAGGTTAACTGCACCTTCATTGATTGGCTTCGATCAGACGCAACCTCGAAAGCAGTGACGGCCTCGCCAACCTCGAAGGAATGCGTCACCAACTGGTCGACATTTATTAGTCCGCTTCGCATCATCTGGACCGCGACTGAGAACTCGGAATGGAAACGGAAAGACCCGCGAAGCATTATCTCTTTCGCAGTCAACGCCTGCATCGGCACTGTCATATCTCCGCCCAGACCAAGCTGAACCAATGTTCCACCCGGTCGCAAGCAAGCGACACCAGAAGCCAGAGCCGATTGAGCCCCGGAACACTCCAATTGGACATCAACTTGGCCCTTGTCCTTTTCAAACTGCTCCAGTTTTTGCGGATCGGCGTAGGTGTTGATGACATCGTCTGCCCCGCATTCACGCGCCAGAGCGAGGGTCTGGTCCGAGATATCCGTCGCCACTATTCTGGCCGCTCCAGAACGACGTGCCGCCAAGATCGTGAGGCAGCCGATCGGACCGCATCCCGTGATGAGTACCGTTTTACCCAGGAGGTTCCCGGCTTGTTTAATCGCGTGCAAACAGACCGCCAGCGGTTCCGCCATGGCGGCCTGCGCAGGGCTCAACCCATCTGCCGGAACGCATTGACTGGCTTTCGCCACGAGTTTGCTTTGAAAAGCGCCTTGGATATGTGGGAACGGCATCGCGCTGCCATAGAACTTCATATCAAGACAGTGGTTTTGCTGCCCGTTCAGACAATAAATGCAGGCTTGGCAAGGGCGGGATGGAGAAACTGCAACCAGTTGACCTGGGTGTAGCCCCTGCACACTTGATCCAACTTTCACGATTTCCCCGGCGACTTCATGTCCTAGCACCATCGGCTGGCGCAACTTGATCGCACCAAAACCACCGTGGTTATAATAGTGCAGGTCAGAGCCGCAAATCCCACCCGCGCGCATGGCAATCAAGACTTCGTCTGGCCCGACATCGTGAACGTCCCGGTTTTCCAACCTCAGATCTTTTGCGGCATGGATAACGACAGCAACACTGGCCGAAGACATTGCACGGACTCCCTATACAGATTGCCAAAAGATACGGATAGTCGGTGCTGACAACCAAGGGATTTTTGCATGACGCTTGAAATGTTCAACCTAAAGGGAACTCGCGCACTGGTAACAGGCTCTAGCCAGGGCATTGGATTTGCGTTGGCTCGTGGCTTGGCTGCCGCCGGTGCGCAGGTCGTTTTGAACGGGCGCGACACAGCGAAACTAGCAGCAGCAGCATCCGAGTTGAGTGAGACAGGCGCCTCGGTACGTGAACTTTCGTTCGATGCAACCGATCACGAAGGTGTCCGATCTGCCGTGGACAATTTTGAAGAGAACGTCGGTCCCATAGACATCCTGATAAACAATGCCGGAATGCAACATAGGACGGAGCTACAGGATTTCCCCGCTGATGCGTTCGAGCGCCTGCTACAGACAAATGTCGCGTCCGTCTTTCACGTCGGTCAGGCTGTGGCACGGCACATGATTGAAAGAAAGTCAGGTAAGATCATTAACATTGCGTCGGTTCAATCCGCATTGGCAAGACCGGGTATTGCGCCCTACACGGCGACAAAAGGTGCCGTGACCAACCTTACAAAAGGCATGGCTACTGATTGGGCTAAGTATGGTCTGAACTGCAACGCCATTGCGCCCGGGTATTTCGATACACCCTTGAACGCCGCATTGGTTGCTGACCCAGAGTTCAGTGCATGGCTCGAGAAACGTACCCCCGCCGGTCGCTGGGGCAATGTAGAAGAACTTGTCGGTGCCGCTGTATTCCTTGCGTCCCCTGCATCCAGTTTCGTCAATGGACATACGCTCTATGTCGATGGTGGAATAACGGCGTCACTTTGATTTGTGGCGTTCAATCGACTGTTAGGTACGACTGACGTACGCGTCGTCTAAAGCGCCGACGCCAATGCAATCACCACAACAACCATCAACGAAGCTGCCATCGCAAAGTTGATCCTTTGATGCGATCTCTCGCTTAAATCAAGGCTGCCCAGCTTTGCGCCAGCACCCAGCCAAATCATGTGCACTGGCACCCAAATCATATTGAAAACTATGAGTTTTATGACGACCTCCCAAACGGGCGCATCGGGCAAAAAGGCAAACCCTGAAAACAATGCTGTGCCGACCACGTAAGCCTTGGGATTAATGAACTGAAGTGTCAGCCCGTTCGCAAAACCAAGTGGCGAGAGCGCAGGGGAAAACCCGACCTTTGAGCCAGCGCTAGCAATACGCCAGGCGAGAAATCCCAAATACCCGACAGAGGCAAATAGCAGGAAAGTTCTAAGCACCGGAATGGCCAAAGCTACCGCAGCGACACCAGAGACAACCAACATCATGTTGATGAACCCGCCGAGCATCAAACCAGCGACGAAGGCGAGTCCGGCTCGAAAACCAAATGCTGATCCAATACCCGCAGTTGTTAAAACACCTGGGCCCGGCGTAATCAGCAGAAAGAAAACCGCAACAGCAAACTCAAACACTTTTCGGATCAGCCTGTTACAGATTTCTGCATTCTGGCACAGCTGTGATCACCGATCCGTCCTTAAGGTGTTGCAGGAGGTTGTCGACGGTTAGGTCACCCATTGCTGCTCGTGTCTCAATAGTCGCGCTACCAGCGTGAGGGAGCAGAGTGACATTGGACAGCTCGCGCAATGCTTTTGGAACACGCGGTTCGTCCTCAAAAACATCAAGCGCCGCCCACCCAAGCTCACCGTTTTGCAATGCATTGATGAGGGCAGTTTCGTCGACGACCGAACCTCGACTAACGTTTATTAAAGTGCCGCCTGCCCCCAACGCGCGCAGCACCTCAGCGTTGACCAGCTTATTGGTCGACGGGCCGCCGGGCGTTATACATATGAGGACGTCCACATGTTCTGCCATTTCAACCAAATTGTCGAAATACCTGTATGGGACATCCTTTTGATTTCGAGTGTGATAAGAGATTTCGGGGCCCCACGGCTCTAACTTATCAACGATCGCCTGACCAATGCGACCAAGACCAAGAATGCCTATTTTTTGATTGTCCGCAGACCGCGTCAAAGGGGCATTACCTTCAACTTCCCACCGTCCGGACCTAACGTAGTCATCGTCACGTATGAGCTCTCGGTAACATGACAGAAACAGCAGAACGGCGGTGGTTGCGACTTCTTTGTTCAAAACATTGGGCGTGTGCGTCACAACAATCCCGCGCTCAGCCGCTGCATTTGCGTCGACGGCGTCGTAGCCGACCCCATAGACACTGATCATCTTCAGATTACTGAGTGATGTCATTAGGTCATGCGGAACACCATCATGCCCGTTCGTAACGATATGCGTAACACTTTCCGCGTTGAAATCGTCCAATTGATGAATGTCGAACGCTGCTGACAGGCGCTCTCGCATCCGTTCTGTGATCCCTCCGATTTGCAACAAGTCAGTCATCTTGGCCGACCTTTTGCCGCTGAACACCAAGTCCATCGATGCGAAGCTCCATGACGTCGCCTTCTTTTAGGTAAACTGGCTCTGGTTTGATCCCCATTCCGACACCAGGCGGTGTTCCAGTTGAAATGACGTCACCGGGGTGCAGTGTGAAAAGTTGGCTTAGGTGCTCAATGATCTCGGCAACCGAAAAGATCATCGTAGCAGTATTCCCGGTTTGCATGCGCTTACCGTTTACATCCAGTGACATGCCAAGACTTTGAGGATCCGGCACCTCATCCCGGGTCACTAGCCACGGACCAGTAGGGCCGAATGTGTCGCAAGACTTGCCTTTGGTCCATTGACCGGTCAGTTGAGTTTGAAAATGCCTTTCTGACACGTCGTTTACGATACAATAGCCCGCAACATGTTCGAGCGCGTCGTCCTTGGATACGTATTTGGCCGTCTTACCGATGACCACACCCAGTTCGCATTCCCAGTCGGTGTGTGTAGATCCTCGCGGCATGACAACATCGTCATATGCCCCAATTACCGCTGAGTTAGCCTTGAAAAAAAGTATCGGATGCGCGGGAATATCTGCGCCGGTTTCTGCAGCATGGTCCGAGTAGTTCAAACCGATGCAAAGAAACTTACCAATGTCACCGACACAGGGTGCGATACGAGGGTCACCCTCTACAATTGGCAGGTTGTTCGGATCCAATGAGCGCAAATTATCAAGCGTTCCGTCATCCAGCACGTCACCCGTGATATCATTCATGTGAGCGGACAGATCCCGCAATTGACCCTCAGAGTCGACCAGGGCCGGCTTTTCCGAGCCCTCGGCTCCGTAACGAACAAGTTTCATTTCTGTTCCTTTTAGTGATTGTCGCGTGGCATGAAGCCTCGCGCGATATCGCGATAGTTTTCTGCGCCCTTGAGCGTCATACCTCGATCCAAACGATCTACTTTTTCGCGGAATATTTCCTGCCACGGGGATTGGTTGGGCGGCATTGAATACCCACCCTTTGCCTCCAGATCGCGGGCGCGTTCATGCAGTTCTTCAAGCGAAACCAGCATATCTGCTATGCCTTTGCCAAGATCGATGCGCAGTCGGTCGCCATTTCGCACCAAGGCCAACCCACCACCCTCTGCAGCTTCGGGTGAGGCGTTCAGGATAGACGGGCTTCCTGATGTACCGGATTGCCGTCCATCACCGATGCAAGGAAGGGCTTCGATGCCTTGTTTCAACAAATACGCGGGCGGACGCATGTTCACGACCTCTGCAGCACCTGGGTATCCTTTTGGTCCTGCTCCGCGCATAATCAGAATACAGTTTGCGTCGATGTTTTCTGCGGGATCATCGATCCGATGGTGAAAGTCCTCGGGCCCATCAAACACAATCGCCCTGCCCTCAAATGCGTTAGGATCATCCGGGTTCGACAGGTAGGTCTCTCGAAATGCCTTTGAGATCACAGATGTCTTCATAATCGCGCTTTCGAACAGGTTGCCCGAGAGATTGATGAACCCCGCCTGTTGCTTGACCGGGTTACCGACTGGTTTGATTACTTCGCCATTCAGCGACCGGCTGGTCGAGCAATTATTACCCATCGTCTTGCCGTTCACCGTTATCGCATTGGGATGCGGCAGCAATCCAGCATCAAGAAGCTCTCCGACGACGGCGGGTACACCTCCGGCTTGTTGGTAATCTTCGCCCAGATACTCACCCGCAGGCTGCATGTTAACCAACAGTGGAACGTCGTGGCCAAGTCTCTGCCAGTCGTCGTTGTTCAATGGAACATCAAGATGCCGGGCGATTGCATTCAGGTGGATTGGCGCGTTCGTCGATCCACCAATCGCCGAGTTTATAACAATCGCATTCTCAAAAGCCTGACGCGTCATCACATCGCTGGGGCGTAGATCCTCCCAGACCATGTCCACAATACGTTTTCCGGTTTCGTAGCTGATTTGACCGCGCTCCCTATACGGGGCGGGTATGGCTGCTGATCCGGGCAATTGCATACCCAAGGCTTCAGCAAGCGAATTCATGGTCGTTGCTGTTCCCATCGTATTGCAATAACCCACCGAAGGTGCCGCGGCGGCTGCAATTTCCATGAACTCATCGGTGTCGATTTCGTCAGCCGCAAGGTCTTCGCGCGCTTTCCAGATAACCGTGCCAGATCCGGCGCGCTCGCCTTTCCACCAACCGTTGAGCATGGGGCCGACCGACAAGGCAATCGCCGGGATGTTGACAGTCGCAGCGGCCATAAGAAGCGCAGGTGTGGTCTTGTCACAACCAATGTTAAGAACAACGCCATCAATCGGATACCCGAATAGACTCTCAACCAAGGACAGATAAGCCAGATTGCGGTCAAGTGAGGCCGTTGGCCGTTTACCGGTTTCTTGTATCGGGTGGACCGGTATTTCGATGCACGTTCCCCCGGCGGCGATGATTCCGTCGCGAACGCGTTTGGACAACTCGATATGATGCCGATTACAGGGGCTCAAATCACTGCCGGTTTGAGCAATGCCAATGATCGGTTTGCCTGATTGTAGCTCCGCACGGGTCAACCCGTAATTCAGGTATCTTTCCAGATACAATGCAGTCATCTCAAGGTTCTCGGAATTCATAAACCACTTACGAGATCGCAGATCGTCCTTTGATACTTTTGTCATAGGGCTGACCAACCTCCGTCAATTTTATGTGTGTGTCCTGTGGTGAATGCACTCTCATCGCACGTCGGATAGACGATCAATGCAGCAATATCTTCCGCGGTCGCTACACGCCCCGTAGGCTGGCGCGCCACAAATCGAGCAAGGGCTTCGTTTCTCGTGCCCAGTTGCTCGCCCAACGCATCTACGCGATCACGCCTGCTGGGACTGTCGACCGTTGCTCGGCGAACGCAATTGCACCGAATTTCTTTCGCGATGAAATCCACGGCCACCGATTTCGTCACCCCAATAACGGCAGCCTTTGTAGCGCGCACTATTGAGCGTGGATCGAGATCCATGGCGAAATCCCATTCACTATCATTTGCAACCAGAATAGTTCCGTGATGCACGAACGCGTCGCCGTTGAACAAAACATCAGGCTTCAATCGCGTGACTCCATGACGAATACTGTAATCATTCGCCACATACATCTCGAAAATTTCGTGATTTTCGAGATTCTGACCGCGAATCGAATTTAGCTTTTCGGAGTTTATATCCGTCGCATAGACTTTCGCACCCCTTCTTGCCGATGAAATCGTACTTGCAATTTCGATCCCTTGTGAGGCGGCTATGGCTAGGTTGCGCTTCCCCTTAAGCCTTTCTGACATATAAATATTCCGACTCATAAGGTGGCGGCTGAACAAGTGTTGTTTCGTTCCACAGGTCAACCGAGAAGCAAAGAAACCTTAGCGGTTTCGCAACGACTTCTGGCATGCGGGCCCAGAGCCGTTAGCGTATGATAGAGATTTTGGTTTGGCCATAACCATGCGTGGCGCACCTTGGGAAGGACAGTAGATGATGAGCAAGCAGTTCAAAGTGGCACTGTTGGGAACCGGCCTGATGGGAGCTCCCATGGGGAGGAATATTTTGCGCGCCGCATTTCCGCTCACTGTATGGAACCGCAGCTTGGAAAAGGCGAAACCGTTAGCAGCAGAAGGCGCGACATTGGCGGAAACTGCCCCGCTGGCGATTTCGGGTGCAGACGTAATAATAACCATGCTCTCGGATGGATACGCGACCGGCGCGCTACTTTCTGATGAGGCTTTCCGAGACCAACTCAAACCAGGGATGATCTGGATTGATATGTCCAGCGCCAAACCCGAACATGCCAGAGAGCAATCCGCGCAATTGTCCTCGATGGGGGTGCAGCATCTGGACGCCCCGGTTTCCGGGGGCACCAAGGGTGCCGAAGCTGGCACCCTTGCGATCATGGTCGGTGGCAATCAGGACGTTATGGAGCGCGTGCGACCGGTTCTAACAGCAATGGGCCGCCCTGTGCATGTAGGCCCAAGTGGTTCTGGTCAATTGTGCAAATTGGCCAATCAAACAATTGTCGCAGTGACAATATCGGCTGTCGCCGAAGCGACATTGCTGGCTCACCAAGGCGGTGCAGACCCGACCGCGTTGAGGGCCGCACTGAAAGGGGGCTTTGCGGATAGCATTATCTTACAACAACATGGCGAACGCATGTCTGATGGAAATTTTGTCCCCGGAGGATTGTCTAAGTTTCAATTAAAGGATTTGGACAACACGCTAGAGGAAGCGCGCAGCCTTGGCGTTGAGCTACCCAGCACCCAATCCGTGCGCGACCGTTTCGAATATCTGATAGACGAAATGGATGGGGCCGAACTCGATCATTCGGCTTTGTATCTGGAACTCAAAAAACGGAACGGAATGCTGTGACGCGGGTACTTGTTATAGGCGGTGGAGGAATGCTTGGCCAGAAACTGGCCCATCGCATTTCGACCCAAGAAATTTTTGGAACAGATGCTCAACTCTCACTGTTCGATCTCTCATTCCCGCTCGACAGTGCGCCAGGTAAGCAAATTGAGGGGAACTTGACCACGTCAGGCATCGCCAAGTCTGTTGCAGCTCAGCGCCCGGACGTCATATTCAACCTTGCAGCCATCGTTTCAGGCCAAGCTGAAACAGACTTTGCGTTGGGCTGGGATGTCAATCTTATGGCGACCTGGGCGTTGTTGAACGCGCTCAGAGATGAACACGAGGCATCAGGAGGCGAGTACACGCCTCGTCTGGTTTTTGCCTCATCGATAGCTGTTTTCGGGGCACCGTTCCCCGACAAGATAAGCGATGAGTTCCTCTCGGCACCGTTGACCAGTTACGGAGCGCAGAAAGCGGCCTCTGAATTGATGATCACGGATTTCAGCAGGAAAGGTTATATCGACGGTATTTCCTTGCGCTTGCCCACTTTGTGTGTGCGCCCGGGCAAAGCCAACGCTGCCGCTTCGTCCTTCTTTTCAGGTATAATCCGAGAGCCGTTGAATGGGGATGAGGCTATCTTGCCTGTTGCCGAAACTGTTCGCCACTGGCACGCCAGCCCCCGCGCCGCTGCGACTTTTTTGACCCATGCAGCAACGATGGACACGCAGCCTTTGAATGACAGACGCGCGTTGAACATGCCGGGCGTAAGTTGCACGGTTGCCGAACAAATCGAAGCGCTGCGCGCCGTGGCCGGTCAAGATGCAGTTGGCCTCATCAGGCGAGAACCCGACGAGGCAATCGAACGAATAGTCAAGAATTGGCCGCGCGACTTTCAAACAGATCGCGCTCTGGAGTTGGGGTTCGAGGCGGAATCAAGCTTCGACGAAATCATTCGTGTGTATTTGGAAGACGATTTTCGGCTTTAGTCGCCCATCGTCTTTCCAGTTAGGTGGCGTTTCAGATGATCGTGTATTTTCACTCGTGTTAACTGCTCATCCCCTGACAATGCCGCTTCAAGTATATCGGCATGGTGTCTTATGTTCTGAGAAATGAACTCAAAGTTCCGGTCTGCCACCATCAACTGCTGTCTGAATTGCGCGTAAACTCGGCTATGCATTTGTTTTAAGGTTTCCGAGCCACAGGCAGAAATAAGCGTTTGGTGAAACTCTTTCTCTGAGGCAAACCAAATCTCGATAAGGCCGCTCGGGTCGTCTGTGGCGTGAATGCGTTTTTCGATATGGCTGAGTTTGTGATGCGCGGCCGTCAGTCTTGCTTCCCAATCCACCCCGCCACTACGGATCGACATTGCGGTACCTTCGGCCTCCAACAAAACACGGACATGTGTCAATTCGATAAGCTTCTGCGGCGAACGCATTGGCACGCGGAAACCTTTTTGTTCCTGAAAGTCCACCAACCCTACAGCGGACAATCGAAAAAGGACTTCGCGAACTGCACTCGCAGAACAGCCATACTCTTTACGTAATTCTTCGGCCCGCACCTTGGCTCCATGCTCGAATCCATTCGAGATGAGGCGCATCTTAAGATCTTGATAAATATCGATTTCTTCTTTCATCCCGGTATGCGCCTTCAAATTTTGTCCAAGTAGGGTCCTAAGCCCATTTTCGAATTTACGCAAGAATCTCGAAATTTTTAGAAATTTCAAATTCTTCTTGTTGCATTCGATTCGTCGGCTTAACGTTTATCTGCGTGACGGCAAAGGAGGCGGCAAGATCTCCCTCTCCGCGCAACGCTCAACGTCTGGGAGGACAATATGAAAATAGTCAAGACAGCGGCCGTGGCGGCCGTAGCCACGACAATGGCAGCCGGTTTCGCGATGGCTGAAACCACGAAGCTTAGAATTCAAACCCATTTTTCGCCCGAAACTCTGTCTGGCCAGATGGCTGCAAAATTCGTTGAAGACATTCAGGAGATGTCGAACGGCGAAATCGAAGTTGAAATGTTCTATTCCTCTTCGGTGGTCAAATCAGTTGAAACCTTCGATGCCGCAGCTACTGGAATTCTAGATTGCGACATGACGGGTGGCGGCTATCAGACCGGTAAGAATCCGGCCTTCCAGTTCGCGGGCGACCTGCTCGGCGGGTATCAGAACCCATATCAGCAAATGGCCTGGCTTCTTCATGGTGGCGGAAGAGAAGCTGTAAATGATCTATACAACGGCTACGACATGGAATTCATCGGATGGTGGATTCCCGGGCCAGAGTCGCTTTCTTCGACCAAGCCGATTGCAAAGGTGGAAGACTTCAAAGATTGGAAGTTCCGCTCGCCTCCAGGCCTCGCAACCAAGGTATTCGCGGAACTTGGTGCTTCTCCGATCGTGATGGACTTCAACGAAATCTTCACGGCTTTGGAAACCGGCATCATTGATGGTGCGGATGCTGCGAACCTGACGAACAACGTGGGTCTGGGTCTTTACGAGATCGCAGGTCACACAAACTATCCCGGTTTCCACTCGATGCCTGCAGATCACCTAGCCTGTCGCAAAGACGTTTGGGAAGCGATGCCTGCGCACCACAAGAAGATCATGGAAGTCGCGATGGATAGCTTGGCGTTGCACAATGCGACCATCAACGAAGTGCAGAACGCTCAGACAGCAAAAGACCTGAAAGCAAAAGGTGTTCAGTTGTACGAATGGACGCCTGAAGATCTGGCAGCCTATCGCGCGGCCGTTCAGGTCGGTTGGACTGAGTTCGCAACGACCCCTGAAGCACAGGCGCTGCTGGAAAGCCACATCAACTTCCTGCGTGACCTAGGCGCAATGCAGTAGTCAGGCTGCGACCGACTTACGACACACGTAGAGGCCGCACTAGCGGCCTCTACGGATCGGTGCCGGGATCCAAAACTTCATGAAAATCACCAGAATAATAAGTCACGTACTGCAGTACGACATGCCGGAAGTTCTGGGCTACTCGCAACAGTATTACGACAAGCGTACAACCCATCTGGTCGAGGTTCAGACAGATGAAGGGGTAACTGGTTGGGGGGAGTGCTTTGGTCCCGGAAACGTAGCCATTGCCAACAAATCCATCGTGGAAAAGGTCATCCAACCAATGATCCTTGGCATGGACCCTTTGGACAAAGACGTGATCTGGCACAAGGTGTACAACCTTTTGCGAGACCATGGCCAAAGCGGAATGCCAATGCAGGCTTTGTCCGGGGTGGACATCGCACTTTGGGACATCACCGGCAAAGTCTCTGGCCTCCCCCTCCATAAGCTTGTCGGCGGCGCGCATCGCACAAGCGTTCCTTGCTACGGCTACGGCATGATGCTTCGGGAAGAACCGATTTCTAATCTGGCCAGCCGTTTTGAGGATGAAGCCGCAAAGATCAAGGAGATGGGATTCACCGCCACCAAAATGAAAACGGGCTTTGGCCCGAAGCCTGATGTTAAGCTGTGTGAAGCTGTTCGACGCGGGGTTGGTGACGACTTTCCCTTTATGGTCGACGCAAACCACGCCTATACGACTTCGGACGCATTTTTTGTCGGTCGGGCGCTGGAAGAACTGGACGCATATTGGTTCGAAGAACCCGTCGCGCCAGAAGACATGGATGGATACCGAGAATTGCGTACTTCGCTGAAAGTCAACATCTCGGGCGGAGAGGCGGTATTCAATCGCTGGGCTTGGCGCAGTCTCCTTGAAAATCGCGGCATCGATATTGCGCAGCCAGAAGTATGCGCTTTGGGCGGTGTTTCAGAGTATCTCAGGGTAATGGCCCTATGCCACGCACATTTCACTCCGGTCGTAAATCACGTCTGGGGTAGCGCCATCGCTGTCACAACTAATCTGCATTTACTGGCGGCAATGCCTGCAATTCCAGGCGGTTTGCACCCATGGGAGCCGATGCTGGAGTTCGACACAACGGACAACAAGTTTAGGGACGATCTGCTGACCGTACCGCTGGAAATTCAAAATCAGGTCAAGGGCAATAACGGCCGTGTCATGATCCCGACTGGCCCCGGACTGGGTGTCGAGCCGGATCGAGACTTTATCGATCACTACAGGATCGAAGGATAGGGACGAGGGTTACGCGATGCACAAGAATTCAGGCGGACCAATTGAATGGCTCATACCGTTGGCCTTCGTCGCGACGGCCAGTTGGCTTGTTTGGCATCTCCCAGCATTCCTATTGGATTGGCTGCCTTACACCTCTGAATCCCTCAAGAGTCAGGTAACAGAAATATATCTGCGCAGCGACATCACGCCCGAATTGTCTGGCGTGTTCGGGGGGTATGTCGACATCATCGACGTGGCAGCGCTTGTCCTTCTACCGTTTCTTGCAGTGATTGGTACCAAGACCGTGCGCCCAGCTACGATGGAGTTCGAAGGCTCGACGGTTATGGATCGTTTCGCCCTGTTCATAGGCCGAGTGACGATGATGATGATCGCAATCATGACTGTCGTCATGCTCTACGAAGTCTTCATGCGATATATCCTGGAAAAGCCGACCGAGTGGGCCAATGAAATGACACTCTGGTTCGCCAGCTTTGTGTTTTTGATGTCTGGTTACTACGCCATGCAGCAACGAAGTCACATTCGAATATTCCTGCTGTACGACGCAGTTCCACGATGGCTTCAACGCGTTTTTGATACGGTTTCGACAATACTCATCGTGCTGTTTGCCTTCTTTTTGGTTTACGGCAGCTACAAGCAGGTGTTCGTCAACAAGCTCTATAAATGGGAGCTTTATGGCTCTGCCTTCAATCCTCCGATCCCAGCGACGTTGCAGCCGATGGTGCTGATCGTGATTACGCTCGTCGCAATGCAAGCAATTTTGAACCTAATCGCGGATTGGAACAAAGAACCGGAAATCCACACAGATGAACCGGACGAAGACGAAATTGAAATGATCAAACGAGCGGTGGGACAAGACTGATGGATATTGGAACAATCTCACTCATCCTGATGGTCGCCCTGATCGTGCTTCTGGCGATCGGGATGCCCTTGGGCCTGGCCTCGGCTTCCCTTGCGGTTCTGGTTCTTGTCCTGAAGTTCGAACCGACGCTGCTTTTGAACCCGTTCTCATTCGGCGACGGGGTCCTCACCGGTCGGCCAGGCACTGGGCCGCTGTATATCCTGGCGCAGAAGATATACGGGCTCTTAACGGACTACGTGCTCATATCAGTGCCATTGTTTATCTTTATGGCGTCGCTGCTGGAGCGGTCCGGGATCGCGCGTGACATGTATTCGTCGTTGAATGTCTGGCTGTCCAGAACACGCGGCGGCATCGCAATCGTGACCTCAATCATGGCGGTGATCATGGCGGCCATGTCCGGCATCATCGGCGGTGAAGTCGTCCTGCTGGGCCTGATCGCCCTGCCCCAGATGCTGCGCCTAGGCTACGACCAAAACCTCGCGATCGGCGTCATCTGCGCCTCGGGATCGCTGGGAACCATGATCCCACCCTCAATCGTTCTGATCATCTATGGGCTGATCACCGAAACCTCGATCAAGTCGCTCTTCACCGCATCTTTCATTCCGGGCTTCATGCTTGCCTCGATGATCATCCTATACATCATCATCCGCACGCAGTTGAATCCTCATCACGCTCCGCTGCCGGAACCGGACCCGAACGACCCCGAACCGGCTGAAAAACGCAAATTGTTTGGGGCGTTCATGAGCATCGTCGTCGCCGGATTTTCCACCGTTCTGTTTATCCGGGCCGCGTTTTTCGAGCTCTCAGGCTCGAACGCTGCCAGCCAAGGTGAACCAGCGCGATTGGGGACAGCTGACTACCTGCCCTGGTTTGCCGGTATCACGATCGTTGCCCTTCTGCTGATCTTCTTCGTCTTTGGCAGGGAGCGCGCTAAAATCGGGTGGGAAATGGGCAAAGGCCTCGTTGCGCCGCTGGTCGTCATCGGCGTCGTTCTCGGCTCAATCTACGGCGGGATCACAGGTATCACCGAGGCTGCTGGTATGGGCGCCTTTGCTGTTCTGATCATCGCCATCCTGCGGGGCGAAGGATCGTTCGAGCTGGTTTGGGACAGCTTGATGCGAACCCTGAAATCCACAGGCACCATCATCTGGGTTACAATCGGGGCTGCCGCGCTGGCGGGCGCCTACACCATTGCCGGCGGGCCCCAATACGTGGCCGACCTGATCGTCGGCCAGGAGCTGCCGACCATGCTGGTCATTCTGGTGATGATGCTGATCTTGCTGTTCATGGGCGCATTCATGGATTGGGTCGGCATCGTGCTTTTGATCATTCCGGTCTTTCTGCCGATCGTCCTGCGCCTTCCTATCGAAGAAATCGGAGTCTTTGGCCAGTTGGAGCCGAGTCATGTCGCCATCTGGTTCGGCGTCGTGTTCTGTATGAACATGCAGGTCAGCTTCCTCTCGCCACCTTTCGGCCCGGCGGCGTTCTACCTGAAGTCGGTGGCCCCGCCGCATATCAGTCTGACGGATATCTTCCGCGGCTTCCTGCCATTCATCGGAATCCAGTTGCTGGCGCTTTCCGTCCTTCTGATCTGGCCGGGCATCATCGCGCTGCTGTTGTGAGGTTGCACCCATGCTGACACAAGATCAGATTGGCAAGTTCCAGACGGACGGATACCTCGTGGTCGAGGATGTAATTCCCGGCGATGTCCTGGATCGGGTACAGACTGAATACTCGGATGTCCTGAACCGGCTCTATGACGGTTGGTACGAAAACGGGCTGGTCAAGGACGAACCGTCAGGAAAGACCTTCTGGGACAAACTTCTGTCCGCCTATCAGGCCGGTTGCGACTATTTCCAGCCGCTGGACATCTCGTTGCCCGGCGATCGGATCATGGCGGACACACCGTTCCATATTGGGCCCGCGGTGTTCGACTTGCTGACGGCCCAGCCCATGCTCGACATTGTCGAGCAGTTGATCGGGCCAGAGTTGGTGAGCAATCCGATCCAGCACGTTCGGCTGAAGCCCCCCGCCCTCAAGCTGTCCAAAGATGAGGTGCGCGCGCACATCACCGCAACAGACTGGCATCAGGACCGGGCGGTTGCGTTGGAGGATGCGGACCAGACCGACATGGTCACGGTGTGGATCGCCGTCAACGATGCAACGGTCGAAAACGGCTGCCTGCAAGTGTTGCCAAAGGCACAGGACCAATCCATTCTACCACATTGTGCGCGAACGCAGACAGGCATTGCTGACGGCTTCATTGACGAAGGTCGAGCTGTGCCTCTGCCAGTCAAAGCAGGCGGGATCATCCTGTTTCACCCTCTGACGCCACATGCTTCGCTGGTCAATGAAACGGACCGGTTCCGCTGGTCTTTCGACATCCGCTTTAGTGCGGTGGGCCAGCCCACTGGTCGAGACCATTTCCCCAGCTTCGTCGCAAGGTCCAGATCGCGCCCCGAAACCGAGCTACGAGATTGGCGTGTCTGCAAATCCAATTGGGAGGCGGCGCGAGCAAGGCTGTCTGGACAGCCGCATATAGATATTCACCGGTGGACATCGGACTCGCCGTTCTGCGCCTAGCTGCTGCCCCCAAGAAAGCTGACTATGACTTTTGTACGTTTAGATCGAACGGATAGCGTGGTGGTTGCAACTCGGCCCCTGGAGGTCGGCAATATTGTCGAGGATGTTACGACCAATGCGCGCATCCCCTCGGGACACAAGGTCGCCACGCGGGTTCTTGCACCCGGCGATCCGGTCAGAAAGTACTCACAGATCATCGGTTACGCCACCCAACCGATCGAACCCGGCGACCATGTGCACACCCACAATATCGAGTTCCGCAACACCAGCGTGGACTACGAGTTTGCGACGGATCACAGGCCTACGAAACCCGCCACTTCGGTCGATACGTTCATGGGCTACCACCGGGACAGCGGTCGGGTCGGTACGCGCAATTACATCGCGGTTCTAACCACCGTGAATTGTTCAGCGACTGCGGCCCGGATGATCGCCAACCACTTTACGCCGGACAAGCTGGCCGAGTTTCCGAACGTCGACGGCGTGGTGGCCTTTGTCCACGGAACGGGCTGCGGAATGGCCGATTCCGGCGACGGCTTCGAAGCTCTTCAACGGGTCATGTGGGGGTTTGCGAAACATCCCAACCACGCTGCTGTTCTGATGGTCGGTCTGGGCTGCGAGATGAACCAGATCGACTGGCTACTGGACGCGTATGGGCTGAAGCAGAGCCCCACCTTCCAGACGATGAACATCCAGAACGTCGCCGGATTGCGCCGGACCGTGGAAATGGGCATCAGCAAGATCAACCAGATGCTACCCATTGCCAATGAGGCAAGGCGCAGCGAAGCCCCGGCGTCTGAACTGATGGTTGCGCTGCAATGCGGAGGATCGGACGCTTGGTCCGGTGTGACCGCCAACCCGGCGCTCGGACATGCCTGCGACCTGTTGGTTGCCCAAGGTGGCACAGGAGTCCTTGCGGAAACGCCCGAAATCTACGGAGCCGAACACCTTTTGACCCGTCGCGCCCTTGGTCGCGCAACTGGGGAAAAACTGATCGGACTGATCGATTGGTGGCAGGACTATACCGCCCGCAATCACGGTTCGATGGACAACAACCCAAGCCCCGGCAACAAGCAAGGCGGTCTGACGACCATCCTTGAGAAATCTCTGGGGGCAGCGGCGAAGGGCGGAACCACCCCTTTGACCGGTGTATTCAAATACGCCGAACCCATCACCGCCAAAGGCTTCACCTTCATGGACAGCCCAGGATATGACCCGGCCTCGGTGACCGGGCAGATCGCGGCCGGGTGCAACCTTGTTTGCTTTACCACGGGGCGCGGCTCTGCCTTTGGGTCGAAACCGGCGCCGACGCTGAAAATCGCTACTAACTCTGAGTTGGCAGCGCGCATGCCGGAAGACATGGACGTGGATGCGGGCGACATTCTGACCAAAGGTGCCAGCGTCGAAGAAAAAGGACAGGAAATATACCGACGACTTCTGCAAGTCGCATCGGGCGCACGGACCAAGTCCGAGGCGCAGGGCCTGGGTGACTACGAATTCGTTCCCTGGCAAATCGGAGCGGTGATGTGAAACGGATCCTTGTAGCCGGCGGTGGATTGATCGGTATCCGCCACGTGCGCGCCGTGATCGAGCATCCCGGCTGCGTGTTGGTCGGGTTGGCCGATCCAGATGGCTCGATCCAGATCGACGCGCCGCGTTTTGCCAGTATGGACGAGGTGAAGGGCCCGGTGGATGGCGTCATCATCGCGACGCCGACCCGCCTGCATGCCGAACATGGCATTCTGGCCGCATCCCGCGGTTGGCACATGCTGATCGAAAAGCCGGTTGCCGCATCGATCGATGATGCCCAGCGCTTGAGGGCGGCCGTTCGCAAGGCCGATGTCCGCAGCCTTGTAGGCCACCATCGGCGATATCACACAACCTTACAGCACCTGAAAGAGGTGATCGCGCAAGGTACAATCGGGCAAGTCATCAACGTCTCGTTGCTGTGGGCCATGCGCAAACCCGAAAGCTATTTTGAACAGAATTGGCGGACTTCCGATGGCAGCCCAGTCATGATCAATCTGGTGCATGATATCGATGTCTTGCGCTTTGTGATCGGAGAAATCTCGGATGTCGTCGCCCTGCCCGGAGCATCAATCCGCGGATCGGATAGGATAGAAAGCGGGGCTGTTGCGATCGCGTTCGAAAACGGCGCGACGGGCACCATTAGTTTTGCCGACACCGCACCTAGCCCTTGGGGGTTTGAGGCCGGAACCGGCGAGAACCCGAACATCGGCACGACCCGTCAGGACATGATGTGGATCACGGGAACCAGCGGCGCTGTCAGTTTTCCCTCCATGACCCTGTGGCGTGGAAAGGATTGGGGCACTGCGGCCCAAAAAAACCAACTTACACGACCGGAACAACAACGCGCGCCGCTTGAAGCGCAACTGGATCACTTCCTTGACGTAATCGACGGCGCCCCTCCACTAATCGACGTCGAGGATGCAGCCCGGACGCTTGAGGTCACATCATGGATCGAACAGGGGCTCAAGGCGCGAACAGCTCGAGCGCGGGCACCGGCCTGATGGCCATGCGGCCCGGCAAATTTCCGGACCACTCAAAAACCAATGATTATCCGCCGGGCAATGTGAGCATTCAAACTGCAAAGCCGCCCGCGCCAGACACAAGAATGAAAACCAGACACATTCACGGAAAGGGAAACCAATGAGCAAACCATCAATCGGGTTTATCGGCTTGGGATTAATGGGCGGAGCCATGGTGAGCCGACTGTTGGACCAAGGATACTCAGTCGCTGTATTGGGAAACCGCGACCGAACATATCTGGACGCCGCGATTGGCCGGGGCGCCCGCGAGATGCAAAACGCCCAAGAGCTGGCTCAGGCCAGCGACATCGTGATGCTGTGCATGGGCACCTCCGAACAGGTCGAGAGCCGAATGCGCGGCCCAGATGGAGTGATTGCGGGATTGAAACCTGGGGCTATCGTCATCGACTTTGGCACCTCGCTCCCAGGCAGCACACGCGCCTTGGCCGAGGAGGTCGCTGCAGCTGGCGGAAGCTACCTGGATGCGCCGCTTGGTCGGACGCCTTCGCACGCGCTAGAAGGCAAGCTCAACATTATGACGTCCGGCAACAAGGCTGCCTTTGACAAGGCCGAGCCGACACTGATGGATTTGGGCGAAAACGTTTTCTACCTTGGCCCCGTTGGCTCCGGACACACGATCAAGCTTATCAACAACTTCTTCGGAATGACCGTCGCAAACGCGATGGCCGAAGCCTTCGCCATGGCAGATATCACCGGAGTTGACCGCAAGCAGGTGTATGACGTTATGGCCGCTGGGCCGCTGCATTCCGGAATGATGGATTTCGTCAAAGCCTACGGCGTCGAGAAAGATCCAAACCAGCTGGCCTTTGCAATCAAGAACGCGGCAAAAGACCTCGGGTATTATGACCGTATGGCACGCGATGCAGGCGTCACCAGCGTGATGTCGCAGTGCGCGCTTTCGGCGCTGAATGACGCGCGCGACCACGGTCAGGCGGATGACATGGTCAGCCAGATGGTTGACTACTACGTCAAGCGTTTCAACACCTGATCGATGGCCGTCACCGCCAACCCCAATGCGGACCTGCCGCGCCTTGGCATCGTGCTGATGCTGACGGCGTGGCTGTTCTTTTCGCTGGTTGACCTTGGGGCCAAATGGTTGGCGTTGGCCGGCGTGCCGGCATTTCAGTTGGCGTTCATGCGCTATGCGGGGCACTTTGTGATCTCTGTGGGCGTGATCGCCAAGGGCGGGATTGAGGCCAGCCGGTTCAAGACCGACCATCCATGGCAGGTCATTAGCCGGGCCTTACTGCTGATCTCAGCAACCGTTTTCAATTTTTATGCCCTGCGGTTTTTACCTCTGACCGTCGTGTCGGCAATCATGTTCTCAAGCCCGGTCATCGTGTGCTTCCTGTCCGTTTTCGTGTTGAAGGAGAGAGTGGGCCCATGGCGTTGGGCGGCTATCATACTGGGCTTTCTGGGGGTGTTGGTTGTCGTGCGGCCGTTTGGTTCGGCCTTTCATCCGACCATGCTTCTGATCGTCTACAACGCAACCGCGCTGGCCTTGTATTCAATCATGACGCGCAGGCTATCCGGGGTTGTTGCCGTGGATACCATGCAATTCTACCTCGGGCTTACCGGGACGGTGGTCCTGCTGCCCTTCGCCATCTGGTTTTGGGTCCAGCCGGAAAACACGTGGAGCCTGATTGTCCTGATCAGTCTTGGCGTCTTTGGCTGGTGCGGGCATCAACTGCTGACGAACGCGCATCGGTTCGGAACGGCGAACCAGTTGATGCCATTCACCTATTCGTTCCTGATCTACGTTGCGATCTGGGGCTACCTTTTCTTTGACACGGTACCGGACGCATTCACGTTGGCAGGAGCTGCGTTGATCATGGTCGCCGGGCTCATCATCTGGAAAAGAGAAAAGAAATGACGCGAATTGCCTGCATCGGCGAAGCAATGATCGAATTGTCTATGCTGGACACCGGCGCAAAGGTGGGCGTTGCGGGGGATACGCTGAACACGGCCATCTACATGCACCGCGCCGCTCCTGAGCTGCAGGTGGAGTATGTGACATGTCTGGGCGACGACCCGTTCTCAGGGCGCATCGCCGACTTTATCGCCAGTCATGGCATCGGGACATCTGGCATCCGCATCATTCCCAACTCTTCTCCGGGACTATACGCGATCACGACATCTGCGAACGGTGAACGCAGCTTTACCTATTGGCGCAGCGAGGCGGCCGCCCGCCAGCTTTTTGCTGATCACGACTTCAGCTCGCTGAAAGGTTACGACGTGCTTTACTTGTCGGGGATTTCCGTGGCCATTCTTCCGCATTCGGTGAGGATTGCGCTTTTGGACTGGCTCGAAGGCGCTTCAGCCCGGTTGGTCTATGACAGCAACTTTCGTCCTCGTCTTTGGCATAGCGTCGAACACGCCCGGCAGATCAACCAACGGCTTTGGCAGCGCGCGGATATTGCCCTACCGTCCATTGACGACGAGATGGCGCTGTTCGGGGAAAGCGCGGATCAGGTGGCGGCACGATTTACCGATCATCACGGTGTCGGTGCCTTGAAACGCGGAGAGAATGGCCCTCTGTCCATCGGTCAGAACATTGACCAAACCTATGAACCTGCCAAAAATGTGCTGGACACCACAGCGGCGGGCGACAGTTTCAACGGTGGGTACCTCGCAGCCTTGCTTACGGGAAAATCGCAGGCCGAGGCCCTGATGGTCGGACACAATCTGGCGTCCACCGTTGTTCAGTTCCGCGGCGCGATCATTCCCGGATAAGTGGCGCGAGATCTTCGGCACCGACAAGGCCCAAAAGTGGCACTATCGGATCTGGCTGCTTGACGGCCGAGGCGATTTCCAACGCACAAGGATCGTTCAGCGCCCTGCTCTTGGCGGTCTCGGACATGCAATAGGAGATCCAGGCCCGCATCCCCGCAATCACCGCCTGAGAGCCGGTCTCACGGAGTGTGGGAACAAACCGATACAGCAGCTTCTGGCTGCCATCCATCGCGATTTGGTCCAGACGGTGCGCCAGCTCGGGGTTTTCAAAGCGGTGCAACAGAGCCTCGGCATAGTCTGGAACTTGTGCTTGCAGCGCTGCGGGCAGCGTTGCGCCCGCATCCCTCATCAACTGGGAAACCAACGGGCGCAAAACCGGGTCTCGAACCGCTTCGTGGACGTAGGTCAGGCCTCGCTCCAACCCGACATAAGCCAACAGGGAATGTGCTCCGTTCAACATGCGCAGCTTTCGCATCTCGTGCGGGGCTACGTCATCGACCAGTTGCACGCCCGGCCAATCCGGGTGAAGACCGGCGAAATTGTCTTCGATCACCCACTCCGAGAACGCCTCGGTCGGAACAGCCATAGGATCGCCGCTGATTGCGCGAACAGCGTCCGTGGTGGCCGGGGTGATCCGGTCGACCATCGCGTTTGGAAAGCGAACGGCATTCCAATTCACGTCCAGACTGGCTGCATTCGCAAAATCGGCAACGGCCGTTTCGAGCGTTTTGCCGTTTTCCATTCGGTTGTCGCAGCTTAGCACCGTCACAGGCTTGCGCCATCCCGCAAGGCCGAAAGCTAGAAACCCGATCAGCGTCGAAGGCCCCTGCCCCGCCAGATCGGCGGCAATCGCCGGGTCCTGAAGGTTCAGATTGCCCGCTGCGTCCAAGTGATAACCTTTTTCGGTGACGGTCGCCGAAATGATCTCGGCATCCGCCATCACATTGAAAATCTTGGCGCGATCCTCGGGCGCGACCAGAACGTCCCGCAGAGCTTTGATGCGCCGGACGCCCTGCCCCTGTACGCACAAATCGTACTCGAAACCTTGCCGGGCCAATCCATCGCGAACCGATGATGAACGCAGGCTGACGCCGACAACGTCCCATCCGCCCGCTTGATCGGTGTAGTCTAGCAAATGCGCCCGGGCGAAGTTTCCAAGGCCGAAGTGAAGAATAGTACCCATCTAGCTTTGCAATCCGTAAACCTGTTTCGCCAGATCGACCGCAAGCAACCGTGCAAGATGCTCGGCACTGTCCCGACCGAAGTAACCACGCCCAACCTGCTCGGCCAAATGAATCGCAACACCTCGTCGCCACAGATCGTGCCGCGCAGGAATGGACAGAAAAGCCCGCGTGTCGTCATTGAATCCGGCCAAATTGTAATATCCGGCCGTTTCAACCACCTGGTCGAAATACCGCGCAATCCCGGCTGGGCTGTCGTGGAACCACCAGGGCGGACCGATCCGAAGGCACGGCCAATGTCCCGCCATGGGGGCCAGTTCACGGGCATAGGTGCTTTCGTCCAATGTGAAGAGTATGATCCGCAGTTCGGGCGAGTTTCCGACCCGGTTCAACAGCGCCTCAAGGCCCGTGACCCAATCCATCGCGACTGGAATGTCGGCCCCCTTGTCCCGTCCGAAGTCCCGCATTACTGCGTCGTTCGTGTTGCGCTTGCTGCCCGCATGTATCTGCATGGTCAGACCATCATCGACAGACATCTTCGCCATTTCGATCAGCATATGCCCGTAGAACCGGCGAGCATCCTGTTCGGTCCCTTCCCGCCGTCTCAGCCGTTGGTACAGCGCATCCGGGTCTTCCAGCCACTCGGTCTGCACGCGTTCGATACCGTGGTCGGTGGCCGTGCAGCCCAGCTGGATGAAATAAGCCCGCCGCATACGCAGCGCGTTTAGGTAGCCATCATAGCTGCCCAGATCGCAGCCTGTCAGCTCGGCCAACTTGTTCAGGTTCTGCACGAACTCTGAGTCCGCCCCATCCAAAACCCCGTCTGGGCGGAACGTCGGAACAACCGGCCCGCCCCAACCGCTTGCTCGAATCTCCCGATGCTCCGCAAGGCTGGCGAGAGCGGAGTCTGTGGTGGCCAGAACCTCGATCCCAAACCGGTCGAACAAAGCCCTCGGGCGAAATTCGGGTCGCCCCAGCTTTTCGGCAATCTCTTCATAGATCAGGTCTGCCGAGCGCGAAGACAACTCCTCAGACACGCCCAGCGTTTCATGCAACACATAGTTCATCCAGATCCGGGACGGCGTTCCCAGAAACAGATGCCAGTGCTCGGCAAAGGTGCGAAACACGGCGCGAGGATCCTTCTTTCGCCCCTCTTCCCCAACGCCAAGTTCGGACAAGGGAACGCCCTGTGAATAGAGCATACGGAACACGTAATGGTCGGGAACCACAAGCAGCTCTGCCGGGTTGGGAAACGGCGCATCGGTTGCGAACCACCCCGGATCGCAGTGACCATGCGGAGACACGATCGGCAGGTCCTTGATGCCCAGGTACAGGTCTTCTGCCATCCCATTCAAATTACCAGTCAATTCCGCCTCCGATGCTGCTGCCCGCAATTGTTAACACAGTTTTTAATGGTTGCATCTTTCCCGTTCGAACCCGCAGACTGACCGGGTGATCCGGGGGAACGAATGAATATTGCGCTGATTGGTTTGGGGATGGTTTCGGGCACGCATGTCGCTGCCATTCAGGCATCGGAGCAAGGCCTCAATCTTGCCGGCGTCCTCGGGCGCAATCCTGAAAAAACAGCTGAGTTCGCGCAGCGAAACGACACCCGCGCGTTCAGCTCGGTCGAGGAAATCGCAAACGACTCAAACGTCGACTTTGCGATCATCGCAACCCCGCCCGATCAGCGCACAGAATTGGTTCGGGTTCTTTCGACCGCTTCGAAACCGATCCTGATGGAAAAGCCTATCGAAAGAACGCTGGACGCCGCGACAGCCATTGTCGAGCAGTGCGAGGTGTCTGGTGTGCCGCTGGGAATCGTCTTTCAGCACCGCGCCCGCGCCGCCTCGCAGGCGCTGAAATCCGTCATTGAAAAGGGTGCGTTGGGCGCGATCGCCACAGTGGAGATCCGTGTCCCCTGGTGGCGCGATCAGAGCTACTATGACGAGCCGGGTCGAGGCACTTATGCACGCGACGGAGGCGGTGTCATGATCTCGCAGGCAATCCACACGCTTGACCTCGCGATGTGGCTGCTGGGGCCGATCTCGGACATTCAAGCCATGATGAGAAAAACTCCGTTGCACGATCTCGAGGCCGAGGATTGGGCATGTGCAGTCTTTGAAATGGATAGCGGCGCGGTGGGAACTTTGATGGCGACTACTGCCGTATATCCTGGGGCCGCTGAGTCCATCACGATCCAGGGCATGCACGCCAAGGCGCATCTAGAGTCAGGTGTCCTGACCTTGACCACTTTCGATGGTCGGAAATCCACGGTTGGCGAAACGTCCGCCACAGGCGGAGGGGCTGATCCCATGGCGTTCACCCATGAATGGCACCAGACGGTCATCGAGGATTTCGCCAAGGCCATCGCCGGTAGAACGCAGCCCATGGCCACCGGACGCAGTGCCCTTTTGACCCACGCCGCCATCGACGCGATGCAGATCGCCAATCAAACCGGCCAGAAAACACGAGTCATCTCATGAGTCTGACCTGCGTCGCCCTTGGCCTGGACCACCGCCATATCTATGGCATGACGGAAAACATGCGCAAAATCGGAGTGGACTGCGTTGGCTATTGGACACAAGGCGATCCCGAAACGCTGGCGGGCTACGTCAAAAGGTTTCCCGATATTCCGCGGCTGGCTCGACTGGAAGACGCCCTAACTTGCGGGGCGGATTTAGCGCTTATTTCGGCAGTACCTGCAGATAGGGCCGCGCTAACGATCGGCGCCATGCAGAACGGCATGGACGTCATGAGCGACAAGCCGGGCTGCACGACTTTCGAACAACTCGACCAGATCAAGCGAACTGTCGCGGACACCGGTCGCATCTGGTCGGTGAATTTTTCCGAACGGTTTGAAACGGCCGTAAGCACCCGGGCGACCGAGTTGGTCGAGGCCGGTGCCATCGGGCGCGTAATCCAGACGGTCGGACTTGGCCCCCACCGATTGAACCGGGCAACCCGGCCGGAGTGGTTTTTTCAGCGTGACCGCTATGGCGGTATTCTGACCGACATCGCCTCGCATCAGATTGACCAATTCCTGCATTACACAGGTTCAAAAACCGCAGAAATCACAAACGCCTATGTGGCGAACTATGCAAACCCCAACGATCCCGGAATGCAGGATTTTGGCGAGGTCAATCTACGAAGCGAGAATGGCACCGGTTACATCCGGGTTGACTGGTTTACGCCGGATGCCCTTCCGAACTGGGGGGATGGTCGTCTGACGATCCTAGGAACCGAAGGCTATATCGAGTTGCGAAAATATGTTGATGTGGGTGGGGCCTCAGGGACGGACCATCTGATCCTCGTCAATGGTGAAACCTGCCAAAAGATCGACGCATCTGACGCCGGCCTTCCCTACTTTTCGCGCCTCGCCGATGACATCCGCAACCGGACGGAAACCGCAATGACGCAGACCCACTGCTTCACGGTCATGGAACTCGCGCTGCGCGCGCAGGAAATGGCGGAACGTAGATGATCAACGTTGCGATCCTTGGCGCAGGTATCGGTGCGCAACATCTGAGCGCACTGGAACGGCTTGACCGCGACTTCCGCGTAGCCACTGTGGTCGACCAGAATACGGACCGGATCGAACAGATTCGACAGAACTCGGATTTTCGATCTCTCACCAACATTCAGGACGCACTGGATGATCCGGCGATTGATGTCATCGACATCTGCCTGCCGCCGCATCTGCATGTACCGACCACCCTTGCCGCACTGGCCGCAGGAAAACACGTTGTCTGCGAAAAGCCTCTTGCGACCTCGATGCAGGATGTGGATCGGATCACGGAAGCCGCCTGCAGCGCGGGCAAGCATGTTTTTCCAGTTTTTCAATACCGGTGGGGGCCGTCACTGGCCCAATTGCGCCACCTGCAACGCGCCGGCCTGACCGGAGCAGTCCAAACGGCCGCGCTTGAAACCCATTGGTCCCGAGGGGCAGACTATTACGCGGTGCCGTGGCGGGGAACATGGGCCGGTGAACGCGGCGGCGCAGTGCTGGGCCATGCCATCCACAACCATGATCTGCTGACTCATATCGCGGGTGATATAGCCTGGGTGTCCGCAATGGCCACAACGCGGGTCAACCCGATCGAGACCGAAGATTGCGCAGCGATCTGCTTTGGCATGACTTCCGGAGCATTGTGCACAAGCAATATCACACTAGGCGCCGCCACGGACGAAACCCGCCTGCGGTTCGTCTTTGAAAAGGTGACCGCCACCTCAGGTACGGAACCCTATGCCCCAGGTCAATCGCCCTGGACATTCCTCGCGCGGGACCCGGTGGATCAAGCCGCTATCGACGAGGCTCTTGCGGCCGTCGCCGCCGAGCCAATTGGTTTCGAAGGCTTCTTTGCCGAAGTCGGCAAGGCACTGCGGTCCGAGGCAAATTCGGCCGTTACGCTGCAGGACGGCGCTGCGTCCATCGGCCTTGTGACGGCGATTTATCACGCGGCGCGCACCGGGCAGCGTGTTGCCCTTCCCATCAGGCCCGATCACCCGCTGTATGAAGGATGGCTGCCATGAAACAATGCTGGCGTTGGTTCGGACCCGATGATCCGATCGCCCTGGCCGATCTCCATCAAGTCGGAGTTCAGGGCATCGTCACCGCACTGCATCACATCCCCCCGGGACAACCCTGGGACGAACCGAGCATCGCCGATCGGCAGGCAGTTCTGGCTACTGCCGGGTACAGTTGGGACGTTGTCGAAAGCCTGCCCGTCTCCGAGGCGATCAAAACACAGTCCGCAGACATGGCTGAACATCTGCAGGCGTATAAGTCCAGCCTCAGGTCCCTGTCCGCCCGTGGCATCAAAGTCGTTTGCTACAACTTCATGCCAATCCTGGACTGGACGCGCACCGCCCTTCGCGCCCCGCAGCCGCACGGCGGAACGGCCATGCTGTTCGACCTGACCGATTTTGCTGTTTTCGACATACATATTCTCAAGCGACCGGGCGCGTCCGAAGACTATTCCAGCGTCGTCCAGCAAACGGCCAAGGATCGCTTCTTGCGCATGTCGGATGAATCCAAGGCCCAGTTGCAACACAATGTCACTGCGGGGCTGCCCGGCGCCAACGATCAGTGGAGCGTGCAGGACGTGCGCGCTTTGTTGCAGACCTATGCTCATATAGACCGTGACCGGCTTCGCGCAAACCTGATCGACTTCCTGTCAGAAGTCGCACCAGTCGCCCAAGAACTGGAACTACGCTTGTGCTGTCATCCGGATGATCCGCCGTTCTCCTTGCTTGGTCTGCCGCGGATCATGTCCAGTACCGATGACTACGGCGCCGTTCTGGATGCGGTTGATTTGTTGGCGAATGGCGCAACGTTGTGTACCGGATCGCTGGGAGTGTCCCCCGAATTCGATGGGCCGGACTTCGTGCGCAGGCATGGCGACCGAATTCACTTTGTCCATCTGCGGAATACCCAACGCATCGCCGGGTCAGACAGTCAGAAGCCGGACTTTTTTGAGGCCCCGCATTTGGAGGGCGACACCGACATCGTCGGCACCATTCGCGAGTTGATGAACGAACAACGCCGCCGCAAATCCCAGGGGCGGGACGACTGGCAAATTCCGATGCGGCCTGACCACGGACAAGAACTGCTGAGCGATCTCGGCGGACACAGCACTCCCGGTTATCCGCTGATCGGACGAATGCGCGGGCTGGCGGAACTACGCGGCATAGTGGCGGCGTTTTCCTGACGCGTCGGATCAGGCAGTTTCTTTCCGCCCGTAACACTTCTTTGCTTGCCTGAGCGCTGCATTCTTCGTTTACTTACGGCACGTAAACGGGCAGCGGGGTGTCTTCCGGACTCGCCCGACGTCTGCTCAAGACGCGTGAAACTCCCGCGAAAACCGATGCGATTGGGCATCATTTTTCGAAACGTCTGCCATACGGAAATGGCGGAAAAACGGGAGGATTCCAAATGAAAACAGCAGGCGTAATCGGTCTTGGTGACATGGGCAGCGGCCTTGCCAAGAACCTGATCAAGAATGGCTTTGAAACATCCGGTTTCGACCTGAGCGAGACACGCATGACGGCATTTACCGACATGGGCGGCCTGGCCAAGGACAGCGTGGGACAGGTCGGCCGTCACGCCGCCGCTGTGTTTGTCATGGTGATGAACGGAGATCAGGCCCGCGATGTCATTCTGGGTGAAAACGGGCTGGTTGCGAACATGGCCAAAGGCGGAACGGTCATCCTGTCGGCGACCATTACCCCGGCCGAAGCAAGCGCGATCGGGCAAGACATGGAAGGTTCGGGCATCCACCTGATTGACGCCCCAGTCTCGGGTGGGTTTCCCGGCGCGCAAAACGGCACATTGACGATGATGGCTGCCGGAGCTTCGGATGTGCTGGATCGAAATGCCGAAGTAATGCAGGCAGTGTCAGCTACCATTCATCGGGTCGGAGAAAACGCCGGCGCCGGGCAAACCGTGAAAGCTTGCCTCCAATCCCTTATCGGATCAATCTTTTCCGCTACATTCGAGGCTGCGGCCCTGGCGGCCAAAGCCGGTGTCAGCGGTCAGGCCTTGCTTGATGTGTTCTCGTCCTCCAGCGCCGGGTGCGGCGTCGTGAATAACGCCCTTGAAAACATCATTGATCGCAAGTTCGAAGCCACCGGCAGCCATATCGCTACCATGCACAAGGACCTAACGATCTCTCTCGCACTGGCCGGTGCGTTGGGCGTTCCCATGCACACAGCGTCATCCGCGATGCAGATCTTTCACGCTGGGAAAACCAAATACCCGAACGGCGACAACTGGGTCTGTACCCGCGTCATCGAAGAGATCGTTGACGCAGAATTGCATCGCTGAGAGGACCGGACATGAAATTAGGAGTGATTTGCGACGGCATTTCCCGCGATCTGCGGCATGCCGTGGACGTAATGGACGAATTCGGTCTGGACTATGCAGAGCTTCAATTCGTTGGCGATACGGAGGTCGGAGACCATTCCCCGCAGGAAATTGCCGAGATCGACGCACTCTTGCGCGACCGGGGCAAGCCTGTGTCTTGTCTGTCGCGCCATATCTTTGCAGGGATGACAGCTGCCAACAGACCCGGCGACGACCTGCACACTCGGCACATGGACGCTTTGAAACGAGTGATCGACATGGCTCATGTTGTTGGGTCTCCTCTTGTTCGGATCATGACACAACGAAAAGAGCAGATACTCTGGGGGAAAAACGGCGCCGAAAAGTGGAACGTAGCGCATGGGGTATGGGACTCGATGCCGCCTCTGATCGCGCCGGCAGTTGAACTGGCAAGAGCTGAGGGCGTGACGCTTGTCGTTGAAACCGGAAACGGCACCATGGTCAATTCCAACTACACAGCCCGCAGGCTGATTGACGAGTTGGACGCAAAAGACAGTTTGAAAGTGCTGTGGGACCCCGGAAACAACTGCTGGTGCCACGAATTGGCGTACCCGGACGGTTATGAAGAACTGCGCGGCGGCTACTTGGGTCACATTCACATCAAGGACGTAAAGGTCGACACGCCGAGGGCGACGCTGGAAGTGCGCCGCATGGGGGAAGGTCAGCTCGCGCCTCTGTTCCAACCCATCGCGGACGCGCTCAGATCCGACGGCTATGATGGCGTCATTTCCTTCGAGAGCGTTTATCACCCCGGCAACGGAAACTTCGAAGATGGTTTTCGTCTGTGCGTGGAAAAGTTCAAAAGCCTGTTTGCATAAGGGTACAGTCAATATGCGTTCAAAATCATATGTTTGAACCCTGCTACTAAAGGCCAAGTAGGGTGTAGAAAGCTGGGCGCGTTCGCGTGAAATCAACGAAAGGGCCTGCTGGATGAAGCAAGAGTTTTTTGACCTGTCCATTGAAACGCCCGGCAAATCCATCACCGACATCAGCGGGATGGTTCAGCGTGCGGTGTCCGAACATGAATTTGTCTCGGGCCTGCTGACCCTTTGGTGCGTCCACACGGGAGCTGCGCTGTTGGTGCAGGCCAATGCCGATCCCGAAGTGCTCAGGGATATCGAGACGTTCTTCGAGAAACTCGTACCCAAGTCACCAGGGAAGTATCACCACCGTCCGACCGAGGACGACAACGCTCCATCGCATCTGCGGGCGCTGTTGACGCAAACTCAGGTATCGATCCCGGTCGAACAGGGGCAGCTTCCTCTGGGCCGCGTACAAAGCCTATACCTGTTCGAACATCGAGAGGCGCCAAAAACCCGCCGATTGAAGGTGCACTACATCGGGACATGAGATTTTGGATTAAATGGGGCGTTGGCAGTGCTAACGCCCCATCCAGCCCCCGTCGACGACAAGGATTTCACCGTTGACGAAGTCAGACGCGGCAGAGGCCAGAAAGACCACCGGTCCGGCAAAGTCATTAGGCGTACCCCAACGGCCTTGCGGTGTTCGTTCAAGGATCGACTTCGATCGGACTGGATCATCCCGCAGGGCTTGAGTGTTGTCGGTCGCGATGTAGCCAGGTGCGATCGCATTCACATTCACGCCCTGCCCGGCCCATTCGTTGGCCAAAGCCTTGGTCAACTGTCCAATCCCACCCTTCGAGGCCGCGTAACCCGGCACAGTAATGCCGCCCTGAAATGTCAGCAGCGATGCAGTGAAGATGATCTTCCCAGAGCCGCGCACCAGCATGTCCTTGCCAATCTCGCGAGACAGAACGAACTGCGAGGACAGGTTCACCTCAATCACTTCGTCCCACCAGTCGTCCGGGTGTTCGGCGGCGGGTTTGCGTTTGATTGTGCCAGCATTGTTGACAAGGATATCAAGGGTTTGCCCGTCGGCCCTCAACGTATCAACGAACCCATGCAGCGCGGCGCGATCCGAGAAGTCGCATTGGTACGCCCGGAACTTTCGCCCCATCGCCGTCACGGCTTTTTCGACATCCGACCCGGACAGCTCGAGCGAGGCGGACACTCCGATGATATCGGCTCCGGCCGATGCCAATGCCTCGGCCATGCCGCGCCCGATACCGCGTTTGCACCCAGTCACAAGGGCCGTCTTTCCCGTCAGGTCGAAACTTTGCAAAACACTCATGAACGCGGTCCTACTTCGATCAGGCTTTTCATTGCGGCTGGACTGCGATCCAGAGCTTCAAACGCGGCCTGAATGTCTGCTAGAGGGCTGACGTCAGTAATCACGACATCCGCGTCCACTCCGCCCGAGGCGACAACTGCGATGGCTTTCTCGTAGTCCTCTGGCTCATAGACCCGCGCACCGATCAGTTGCAGCTCTCGCCAGAAGAACTGGAACAGGTCGATCTGGGGCTTTTGAGCATGGATCGCGACCATCACGATCCGAGCCCGCGTCGCGGCAACGGCGGTCATCGCATCAACGCCGGGCTGCGTTCCTGACACCTCGAAAACTACATCTGCCCCTTTGTCGCCCGTGCGCGCGTTGATTGTGGACACCAGATCGGTTTCGGTTGGGTTGATCGTGTCGAAACCAAGTATTTCAGCAATCGCCAGACGGTTTGGGTTCACTTCGGAAATCACGACGTTTCCGCCTGCGTCCCGCGCAACCATGGCAACCAGAATGCCGATCGGGCCTCCGCCAATGACGACAAC
Source organism: Ruegeria sp. CL3 (assembly GCF_056536505.1). Classification (NCBI taxonomy): domain Bacteria; kingdom Pseudomonadati; phylum Pseudomonadota; class Alphaproteobacteria; order Rhodobacterales; family Roseobacteraceae; genus Ruegeria; species Ruegeria sp. CL3. The sequence continues at coordinate 357,203 of NZ_JBQFPT010000003.1, forward strand.
GTCCTCTCCAGATTGCAGGCTAGATAGCCGCACATCGTGGCAGGCAACGGCGACCGGCTCGATCAGCGCCGCGTGATCCATGCGCAAGTCATCCGGCAGAACGTGCAACGTGTGGGCCGGAACGGTCCAGATCTCTTGCATGGCACCATCGGTGTCGAGGCCGAGAAACCTGAGGTTCTGACAGATATGCTGATGTCCCCGTTTGCAAGCCGGGCATTCGCCGCAATGATCAAGCGGTCGGACAACGACCTTCTGGCCGGGTTCGACCGTATCGACGCCTTCGCCCACCGCTTCGACGGTACCTGACATCTCATGCCCAATCACCCGGTTCAGGCCGACACGAGCATCCATGTTGCCGTGGTAGACGTGCATATCCGTCCCGCAAATCCCACAATAGGCAACGCGAATGGCGGCCTCGCCGGGGCCCGGATCCGTCGTTTGGGCTTGCTCTACAGCAAAGCTCTTATCGCCCCTGTAATACGCCGCAGAGATTGTCTGGGTCGTCATGTATGCATCTCCCTGTGTTCCGCATTCAGTTTGTCCCAGTCGAATTCCACTCCGGTTCCCGGAGTATCCGGGGCAACGGCCAGACAATCTTCCACAACCAGCGGACGGGTCGTGTACTGGTCTATCGGGAATGAGTGTACTTCCAGCCACCCTGCGTTGGGTTGCGCAGAAACAAGGCTGACATGCAGCTCCTGCATCCCATGACTGCAAACCGGAATGCCGTGCTTTGCGCTTAGCGCGGCCACGCGAAGCCAGCCGGTAATTCCACCGCAGTTTGAGGCATCGGGCTGGATGAAACTCAGCTTCGCGTTATCAAAAGCGTATTCGAATTCGTGTATCGTGTGCAGGTTTTCACCCATGGCGAGGGGAACGCCCGTCGCTTCGACAATTCGGCCATAACCTTTGTAGTCGTCTGGAATAGTCGGTTCCTCGAACCACAAAATATCACAGTCGGCAAACCCTCTGGCAGCCACAATCGCCTCTTCGACGCTCATAGAGTAATTCGCATCGACCATAAAGAACCGGTCCGGGCCCAACATCTCGCGCACCGCCCGGGCACGTGCAAGATCGTCGGCCAGGTTTGGTTGACCGACCTTGATCTTGACTGCGTTGAACCCACGCGCAAGGTACCCTTCGGTCTGGCGCAGTAGTTTCTCTAACGAGAAATTCAGGTCAATCCCACCGGCGTAGGCCTTGCACCGTTTGGACGCTCCGCCGGCCATCTGCCACAATGGTACATTCTGTGTTTTGCCGCGAATGTCCCACAGAGCAATATCCACGGCCGATATGGCAAAGGAGGCGATCCCGCCCCGTGCCACGTAGTGCACGTGCCACTGCATGGCATCGTACAAGCTTTCGATCTGTTCGGCGTCTTGTCCTACAAGGAACGGTGCCAGATCATGCTGGATCATAGCCAGGATGGCATGCCCACCCTTGCCCCCCGTATAGGTATACCCGACCCCTTCGACCCCATCAGAGGTTTGTACAGTGACGGTGATCAATTGAAAAAACGTGTGATCCCCATGTTTGGCATCGACCAGAACCTCCGCGAGCGGAACGTTGAACAGCCGCGCTGAAACACTTTCTATGCGATTCATGAACCCAAGACCTTCTGCTGCCTGGCAATAACCCGAGACTGTAAAAGGATGACCGCAAATAGAAAGCCTCCACGTATGACCATCTGCCAATAGGCACTGAAACTGATGGTGCCTTGCTCGTTTTCGTATTTTGGAACGTTGAAGACCAGCATCAGCGCACTGGCCGCCGTCGCAGGGATCGAACCCATCCCACCCGTTAACAAAGTGCAGCCCACCACGACGGACGCGGCGGCCGACAATTCCCATCCGATGCCCTAAAGGGGTTGTCCGGCTCGAAAACCCGAGGCCAAAAAGACTCCGGCCAGCCTCCGGCAGCGCAACCTGAACTGCGTTTGGGCTGAGATACTTAGCAACAACCGACGTAGAGGCCGCAACGGATCCGACCGACAGATCACTCCCGCCAGTCATGATCGCGAAACATATGCCCAGCGCGATCGCAATGAACATCGCGTTGTAATTCAGGAAAGACGAGAAGTTATAGGCGCTGCCAAAGTTTACATGGCGCATCAGCCCCGACAGGTTCAAAGCCAGCAGTACGATCCAAACCGTCACCGAGGCCGAATTGCGCCAAAGATACTTTCAGACGCATATCGAGTGCCATCGCCCTCACCCCAAAAGTGGCTACTAGATACGGAAACACCGCAACTTTGTGCCGTGTATTTTCCGACAGCGGGATTTCATATTGGTAGTAGCAAGTGTCGGCAACGAGCCGGAAGGTCCTTTCGCAAGACGTTCTTCAATATAAGCATAGCCATTCAACTTCCCTGAGCTTCTTCAATGGTTTTGTGATCTGGCATTTCTGATGCATAATTAGTCAATTGCATATCCGATCAATACTGTCGGGAGCGATTGTATGACTGCCGAAACTTCTGATTTCGTGAAAGCCGCAGATAGCGCAAATGTAACCTCTACCAATTCGCCCAGCGGGTTTCACATCAAGATAAGAACCAAGTTGCTGGTCGCGCTACTTGGAATTGTTGGGTTAATGCTAATACTGGCGTTCACCGGGCTATCTGAGTTGCGCAAAGCGAACCTTCGAACTGCTGAGTTGCTTCAAGATCAGGTACGGCTATCAAATCTAAAGGTGTTTGAAAGCAGTCTGCAAGAAATCTGGTTGAATGGAACAGCAATTTTTGCCGAAACTGGAGGCAACACCATGCTTGGCGACAGTGCAGGCTTCTTTAAAGATAAGCTGCATGTTATTCAGTCGCTTGGCCATCTCATTGAGACAAGGGATCAACCGGATCTCAGCCTTTTTTCGAAGGATGAAATCGCGGATGTGTCGCGAAAGACTCAAGAAATAAAACGAATAGGACTTGATATCGTTGAGCGATATGAAGCTGGGCAGATTGTAGTTGCCAAATCAATGTTTGAGCTGCAGCTGGTCCCAATAATTAAGTCTTTGGATAATCTGATTGAGAAACGATACCTGCTTTTGCGCGATGGTATGCGTTCGAAAGCTTTGATTAACCAAAACGCGTTTGATCAATCGTGGCGAATAGTGCTTGCTTCAGCTGGGATTGCAGTCGTTATTGCGATTTTGCTTGGCTTCCTGCTCAGCAAATCTTTGATCCGCACGATTGAGCAAATCCGGGTCACGCTAAGAAAAGTTGCTCAAGGCGACTTTACCGCCCGAGCTAATATCAAGAGCACCGACGAGCTTGGAGATCTCGCCCGCAGCGCCAATCGTATGACAGAGCGTTTGGGTACGTTGTACGATGAGCTTGAGACTGCAAACCTACACAAGTCGCAATTTCTCGCCAATATGAGCCATGAATTGCGAACTCCGATGAATTCGATCCTCGGATACACCGAAATGATCCGGGATGGAATTTATGGTCCGGTGCCCAAAAAAATCGACGATCCGCTGCATCGGGTTCAAGTGAACGGCAAAATGCTACTGTCTTTGATCAATGATGTTCTGGATCTTTCAAAGATTGAAGCCGGCGCACTCGAACTGGCACTGGACACATATTCGATGTCTGATATCCTCAAAGACGTTGTTTCCACGATTGAGCCTATAGCAGCGAGCAAGGGACTGGAAATCCGCACCAAAGTAGAAGGCGGCCTCCCCGCTGGGTATGGCGACGCGGGTCGTATTAGACAGGTCTTACTTAACATCGTCGGAAATGCGGTAAAGTTCACTGACAAGGGCTACGTCGAAATAAACTTGGCGCGTAGTGATCAACGGTTTGTAGTAGCCGTAACTGATACAGGAGTTGGAATTTCCGCAGAGCAAATTGATGAGGTTTTCCTGGAATTCAAGCAAGCTGACGCCTCGTCCACGCGTGCCGCCGGGGGTACTGGCCTCGGTCTGTCTATCTCTCAAAAGATCGCAGAAATGCACGGTGGGCGAATTGAAGTCGCCAGCAGCCTTGGCAACGGTTCGACATTCACTGTTGTACTCCCCGTTCAGGCCACGAGGAGCTGAGCATGTCGAAAAGAATACTTGTAATAGAAGACCAGGCTGACAACAGACGCATACTCCGAGACCTTCTAGGCAGTCACGGCTTCGAAGTGCTGGAGGCCGAAAACGGAGCGTTAGGTGTAGACCGAGCGATTGCTGAAAAGCCCGATCTAATCTTGATGGATATCCAGATGCCAGAATTAGACGGTTACGATGCCACGCGCCAGATAAAACAGCACCCAAAGGTCGCGAACATTCCAATCATCGCCGTAACATCCTTTGCTTTGTCTGGCGACGAAACAAAAGCACGAGAAGCCGGATGTGATGACTATGTTACCAAGCCCTACAGTCCGCGTGCTCTGTTGGCCAAAGTCATTACCTTTGTTGGACAGGTCTGAATGAAAAAATGAAAGACCCACCACTCATTTTGATTGTCGATGACCAGCAGGACAATCGCAACCTGCTGACCATGCGACTTAGCGCGCATGGTTATAGTACTGCCGAGGCCATAGATGGCGAAGACGCTATAGAAAAAGCAACTGATTTGTCGCCCGACTTGATCTTGCTAGACGTAATGATGCCTAAGCTGGACGGTTTCGAAGTCTGTCGAAGATTGAGAATGGATCCAATACTCCCCTTTATTCCGGTGGTTCTGATCACAGCTCGTTCGAACACTGAAGATATGGTGCAAGGGCTTGAGGCTGGTGCAAATGACTATCTCACCAAACCAGTTGACACAATCGCACTCCTTGCTCGTGTACGTTCAATGCTCCGAACAAAAGCTTTGCATGACGAAGTGCAGAGCTGGAACAAGGAACTCGAAAAACGAGTAAATCAACAGATTGGTCAGATTGAGCGCTTCAATCGTTTGCGCCGTTTTCTACCAAGGCAAGTGGCAGAAGAAATTATTTCGGTTGGTGATGACAGCGCTATTCTCAAGAACCGAAGAGCGGACATCGTCGTTTTGTTTGCAGATCTAAGGGGATTCTCGGCCTTTACGGAAGCCTCTGATCCTCAAGTAGTACTGGAAGCCCTCAACGTATTTCACAATTGCGCTGGACCACTGATTGAACGGCACCAGGGCACACTTGAACGTTTCTTGGGCGACGGCATCGTTGTTTTGTTTAATGCCCCGCTGCGGGCACGCGATCCTACGGGCCAGGCTGTCACCTTTGCGAGCGAGCTGCATGCTGCGGTCGCAAACGCGCTTGAACCCTTTCAAAAGGAGGGATCGAGCTTGGGTCTCGGGATCGGTATCGCCAAGGGTGAAACCACTATTGGCTGTATCGGATTTGAAGGCCGGTTTGACTATGCGGCCATTGGAGAAGTGCCAAATCTTGCAGCTCGGCTATGTGAACACGCGCGAGCTGCCGAAACACTAGTCGATGCGTCGGTTGTCGAAGCGTTAGGAACATCCAAGAAAACACGATTTTTACGGGATCAAGTATTCAAAGGACTGACCGGAACGGTTCCCGTGTTTCAGCTTCTGAGTCAAGGTGCTGTCAACTAATTTGAACCAGCTTCAGCTAGGCTGATAAAGCTGCCGTCTATTCCAATCAACGAGGAACACTCGAAGGTGCTGTCAGACAAATTCTAACTAGTCTCAGCTAGGCCAGTAGCGCTGCCCTTTATGCCGCACTGAGTTCGCGCCACTCTGCGAGAGCGGCGGCTCGAGTCAGCTTGAAGGTGTCTCGGCTGGCTAGCGATCTTTCTTGGTTGAAATGGTTGTAGACCGAGGAATGGACGGAGGCGAGCTTCTGCAAACTTCGCATACGCTTAAAACGCTGCATCGCGCGTTCTCTTCGTCGGAATGGCAGGTGCGAGTTCTCAACGCGATTGTTGAGCCACCTACCCGTCCTTTCTTTTTCGGTAGCGCCAAGCTCTCTGAGAGCGGCCCGGTACGATGCGAAGCGATCCGTGACGACGGTTTACGACTTACCGTATCGCTTCGTCAGTGTCTTGAGGAATTTCAGCGCTGCAGCTTTGTTTCGGCGTTTGGTGACAACGGCTTCCACCACCTCACCTTCTTGATCAACAGCACGCCAAAGATAGTGCCGCTTGCCATTCACCTTCACAAAAACCTCATCCACGTGCCACTTCCATTTGAAGTATGCTCTCATTTACCGAACACGCTTTCTTCGGATTTCAGCAGCAAACATCGGGCCAAACCTGTTCCACCAATATCGGACAGTTTCGTGCCTCACGTCGATGCCTCGCTCGTGCAACAAGTCTTCGAAATTCCGAAGCGAAAGCGGGAAACGGATGTATGGCATCACTGCAAGGCGGATCATCTCGGGACTGGTTTTGAAATACTTGAAAGGCGACAATCTTTTCAAAATCGGAGGCTACGCAACACCCCTGCCCCGCTCAACCCAAGTTCCTCTGACAAGGCCATGGCAGCCTTTCTAAGAAATCAAGTTGAAACCTATTGGAGGACTAAATCTCTGAGAACAAAAAACCGAATTTGCGTGTTCGTCAATTAGGCCTCATAGTTTGCTACACATCCCCAATATTTGAGGGCACGGTGACAGCAGGGCTCGATTTGCTAGTGTGAGTTTGCAACGGCCCCGAGGTACTCACCAATGTAAAGTCAAATTCAAGACTGGTTTCCCAATTCAGCTCGGCCAATTCAGGTCGTGAGCGCGTTGGGCGGATGTTAGGCCGTTCTGGAAATAAGCGTCGTAGTATTCGTTCTCGACCCGATGCGTTTGAAGCCAAACACCAGGTGCGTGAACTGCTTCGCAATGAGCCGGGAATCGCCCGTGTGTTTCGTAAACGTACGTACAGATATCGCGGGCGCATTCGATTATGTCCTGCTCGTATTCACCCGCTTCTTCCAGATACTTGGCACCAAAATCGCCCTTGTAGATTTGGCTGAACAGCGCGTCGTTCTTGTAAATACCGTCGGAACCGAACTTGCCTTCAACAACTGCATCAACTGCCTCGGACATAGACGAATAATAAGGCGGACATTTACCCTTGATCAGGTGCTCTCCATGATGGCGCAATCCCACCGCATGGGCACGGACATGCTTCATCGCCGCAACCGGCAAAGTATGCCAGCGGAGCAGATCCATCAGCCGCCATTTGGGTGTGACATAGTCAAACCCCAACATCTTACCGAATCTGTCGCTGAACTTCGGATCGCCCATCAGAACCGGTGGAGATATCGCGGCATGAATCCAGCCGCCCAGACCCAGAGCCTCGGTCACAAGAAACAAGTTTTGCACCAGTAGATCAGCCTCGATCTGTGTGCGCATTTGGCCCAAGATCCCCAGCGGAATCTTGATATCCGGGTTCAGAAAACCCCTGTCGATCCACTTCTTGACACCAGCGGGCCGATAAAAATTTCGGTCGTCCACGATGACCGGCCGCGCCTTGTCAGGCTGCGTTAGAATGTACATCAATGCATTAATGTATTGGTGAGATAGATCCACCACCGGGAAGAAAATGGTCGAACCCGAAGTGTTTGACAAAAAACGGTTCGAATCGAGGTAAGCCGGAAAATCACGCATCCCTTCGGGCACGTCGACACGTCGGTCCAGAATTTGCACTTTTGCCTGTTCTGCACGCTCGATCAATACCTCGGGCGTCCAGCTTTCGGTCCCACCTTCAAGAGGTTCAAGCCTGCGCAGAAAGTAGGTACCACTGTCATTAATCATAAAGAAATGCGTACCTTGTGCATTGTCCGGGCTACCGGCAGTGCGCCCCTCCATCACAAGGTTCGGCTTCGACATGATCGGATCGCCGCTTTCGTCGTCGAAAAACGGCCTGTCAGGCATGGTCAGGCCCGTAACGCCGGTCGCGGCAATCAGGATCGCCTCTTGCAGCGGTGAAAGTGACGAGCGCTCATTCTGAGATTCCCAACTGAGCGAACCGGCGACTACATTCGAACCGCGGCTGACACGCTTGGTTCTGCGGTTCCACAACGTCTGCGCCAGCGGGGCATTCAGAAAGGCCTTCAGCCCATTTTGAACTTTGTCCTTCGGCATTTCATTCCCCCTCAACCACATTCCAGGGCGCAAAGGCCGTCGCATTCTTTGGCAGAACCGTTGCAAACTCGGGGAAATGCCGCAACAAAACGGATTTCATACCGTTTTGCGCCACCCACTCCATCCCAAGCGGCGTATAGATTTCCGGTCGAAAGTCAGTGGTCAAAAAGCGGTCCGACTGCAACCTGCGCGATGCCATTAGGATAAAGACACGAAACGCCGTGTCCGAGAATCCGAATCCTTCAGGCGGGGTTTCTCCCAACAGGCCAATCACCGTATCGACCTTGTCGATATCGCCATAGAGATCCTTTAGTATTTGATTAGTGTCGGGGTTAGCCGTCAGGTCATCCCAGTCGGTAACACGAGGCATGTGCAGCCCTTCGCGGAACGCGTTGTATCGCGGTACGTGCCGGGCGCGCGTGCGGACGATGTCTACCACCGATAAATCGATCAGCTCATCAAAACGTTCGAGGTTTTGAAGGGATTTCGGAAAGTTGTGCAATGTGATCGCACCGGGATGGGCAATACCCTGAGAATAAAGACAATCGCGCAGGCCAAGCTCTCGCAATTGCTCGTCAGTCTCTTCGCCCTGAATCTCCAGAAAGCCACGGCGCGCTTTTTCCTTGCCGGATTGAAAATCATAGAAAATGTAGTCGTCCGGAATTAATGGATGCATTCGGTAAACCGTCGCAAATTCTTCCGTCAGGGCGTAGCGCCCGGTGTGGTGATCAGGCTCAGTTTCCGGGATACCTTTAAGCGCGTGAACGTCAGTCAACCAGATGCCCAAGCGCGTCAACCACGACTTAGGCGGGCCGTACCAGTTGGTGTTCATTCCAATATCCAGCGCTTCGGTGCCAAGTATGGCTGGCGTCCATTCGACCGTGTGGATCTTCGCGATCAGGGCCGACACGATGAGGCGGGCGGTTTGATACACCCGTTCTTCGTCCATGTTAGGGTATTCGCGCTGCAACTCGTCGCAAAGAACATTGTGCTCTCGGGCAAACAACGTGTGCAGGGTCGACAGCCCCAGCCACCAGCTTTCGTTAAAGCCGGTCAGCTCAAATCCCTTCACATTCAAAGGGAGGTAGCCGTCTTTGGTCAGCTTTAGCTTGGGTCCGTTACGAAGTTTTTTCGCGGCCTCGGAATTGACGCCATAAACTTGCGAGCCATCCCACCAATGAGAGTTCTCGTTTGCAAACAGGATCGGATCATCTGCCCCCTCTTTCGGGATGTTTCCGGCGATGCGCATACTACGTTCCGGCTCTCCGTCCGGGCGGTTCTTCCAATCAGGGTAGCCATCTGGGACAGGAACGACGTCATCATCTTCGCCCAGTTTACGCCGCTCGTGCGATACCCAGTCATGGACTTGAAACTGAATCCACGAGGCCGCCAGGATGTTCAGGATTTTGGCAGGGATAAAGGCCTGTCTGTCCATCAACTTCCGGGCTACCTCAATTGGGTTGGGGCTGCCGTCTGGCTGGGCCTGCGGTGGCATGTTTCTGCCAAAGGTTGCGCCCGCCGCACCCATCGTCGGATCCGACAGATCGTTATATGTGCCGTCATGAGTTCGGTAAACGCGATGTTCGGGGGCCGGTTCAGGCGGCACCGCGCGCGCGCTTGGCACGGTTTCTTCCAGATCGGTGTCAATGAGATTCTTTTGCCTCAGATCATACCTGAGCGCGTCGAGGTTGAGCAGCTGAACCAAAAGAAACGGAATTTTGTGCCACGGAATCCTGCGGTTAACGGCGCGCAGTACGGATCGCGCGGCCGTTCCGAAGATTCTATTCTGAACCGGAGGCGGTGCGGCCTTGAACCGTTTGCCCTGCCGGTGCGAGGCGGATGCGTCATAAGCCGCTTTGCGCGCGCGGTTCAAGTTTCCCAAAGGACGGAACTCTTCCGCTGTATTCCACGGATTGAACCCTAGTTGCTCGATTTTCAGCGCCTCGGCTAGGGCCTGCGGTGACGACAGATCGCGCTGAGGCATTACCAATTCCGCCACCTTTATAGGCGGGCTGACCCGTTCGTCCCATTCATGCGCCGCGTCTTCGATAGGTGTTTGATCCTCTGAAACAAACCGCTGAACGAACAGGTCAAACACCACATCACCATTTGCCTGACGTGTGGCGTATTCTGAAGACAGACGCGACGCGCCAGAGTGGGTACCCTTCACCGCCGGCGCATCCGGTGCCGGTTTGAAAACGTACCGCGCCGCTTCGTTTCCCCAGGCAATGGCCCCGCGGCTCCAGTAGCTTTCCATCGCTACGCTGTCACATTCCCTGAGTGCTGTCCGCACGTTGTCAAGCATCCGGCGTGTTTCAGAGAAGCCCAGAACAAAGCACAGGCGCATCAACCCCACTAGCTTTGACAACCTCCCACCGGACACCGCATGTGCGAAGACCACGAACTGGCGGGCATTGCGCGCGTGGGGAACAGGAAAATTCGTGGCCAGTAAGTCATGGTCAACGCCGTCAGCATCGCGAACGCGTACTGCCAATCCACGCAGGTCTTTTTCTTCATCGGATTGGGTTTGCGACGATGCGTTGGAAATCCGCACCATCGCTGGATACCATTTGCCGGGTATCGCGAACCCCACCTCAAGGTCCTCTGGCAGGTCGTCGACAAACCTCAATTCAGCGCCTTCAAATGCGGCGATTGCCTTTTTATGAAAGGCGCGCTCGACCTTGGGCGCTTTGCCAGCCTTTGCAGACTTCTGCTGTGCTGCCATCATCAGTTCGGCAAGCTGTTTTGTCTCTTTCAACTCTGCCTCGGGCGAGCCTCCGACATACACTTCGCGCCATTTTCGCAGGGAATCCGAGCTACCGTCCATGGTGGCCTCCTGTCTACAACCCGAACCTTGAACGAATGCCTTGCCAGATCGCGGCAAGCACACCTTCGGGATGGGGTGAATAATTCGGCAACGCCAGACGTGTAATCCGCGCGTCAATGAGGGTCGGTTTGCCGCTTGCCAGAGCCGCCGCAAACGCCTTCTCGAACTCGTCGAGCTTGTTGACCACGTATCCATCTGCGCCACAGGCTCGGGCGTAGGCGGCGTAGTCTGGATTGTCGAATTCGACGAGCCCTGTTTTGAAGAAAGCAGACAGCTGATACAGCTTGATCAGCTTGAATTCGCAGTCGTTGAAAATGACCCAAACCACTGGAATGTTGTATTGCACGGCCGTCATCAATTCGAACCCGGTCATCAGGTAAGAACCATCACCAACAGCAGCTACGACCGAACGATTCATCTCGGCATACTTTACACCGATCGCTCCGCACACCCCGATCCCCATCGGACCATAGGTTCCGGGTTTTCTAAAATTCTGGCCTTCTTTCAACTCAAGATAGTAGCCGGCCCAGGCCGCATGTGCGCCAGCGTCTGCCAACACAACACCGCCCGGCGGCAGCATTTGCGAAATCTTTTGAACCATTTCCCCCGGATGCAGTTGCTTTTGCGGGGAAATGATGAAGCGTTCATCGTAATCCTTGGGCCGGTATTCCCGTTCCGGCACGGGTCCTACCGAGGCGTCTAAACGATCATACAGACCTTGCAAGGTCTGTTTCGCATCCCCCAAAACGACGTGATCAGCTTTGTAGAACTTGTCAAACTCACCTGCGTCAATGTTGACGTGAAGCAGGGTCTTGTTTTCGAACAATCTGTCGAAAAAATCGAATGTCGCATGTTGCGCAAATGAGTTGCCGACCGCCAGCACCACATCCGCGTCGTCGAAAAGATCCCACGCTGCCTTGTGCCCTGAATCACAATAGAGCCCTATAGCCAATGGGTTTTCCTCGGCTACGATCCCTTTTCCATCCATTGTGGTCAGCAACGGTATCTGAAACCGCTCGATGAACGCCTTGGTGACATCATTGGCTCCGGCCAGGATCGCCCCAAATCCGGCAAGCATCACGACTTTTTTCTCAGCTTTGATCGCCTTTTCCAACACGCTTGCAGCACGATCCAGCGAAGCCGGATCAGGCGTCACACCAGTCTGCGGCATGCGCAGAGGCCTGAAGTTGGACACTTCGATCTTGGGGTCGGTTATGTCCTCTGCGACGGCAACATGTACTGGGCCAGGGCGACCTTCAAATGCGATTTCGATGGCTTTTTGCAACGTATCGATCAAGTCATCGGGGTCGGTTACAAGAAAATCTGCCGGTTCGCCGGACTGCGGGTCTTTTTTTGTGGCAGCACGAAACATCATCCGCGAATCCGGAGTGCGGGCAAGGCCAGAGGTTTCGTTCAATCCCCCCCTTCCCTGCCATGCCACCGTCGAATACCCGCTGATCGCCAACAAAGGATAGCTGTCGGTCAAAGCCACGCACATTCCTGAAATAAGGTTGAACGCACCCGGACCGGCAGTGGCAAAACACACGCCTAGATTTCCGGTAAACATCGCGTGACCGCAGGCCATGAACGACGCTCCCTGTTCATTTTTGGCTATAATGGGTCTGATCTTTTCCGATGCGTCGAGCGCAAGCATCAAACCGGCTGCATTTTCGCCGGCACCGCCATAAGCGGCGTCTACCCCAATGGTTTCAAGCGCGGCGACAACCGCTTCGTAGACACGCATTCAATACCACCCAATAAACTTTCAACAATATGCTGCGATCATAGCAGAAATTGTCTTTTTAAGAAACAGAGCGCCCGTAAACTCGTGCATAGGTGGCAGGCAAGATACTAATTCTGGCAGCGCAATCGAAAAGCCGGGGTGAATTTAGGTCCCCTTCGCGTCCTAGCGCTGTCCTTTTGACATCAGGTCCGGATTCTGGTCAGCGACCTTTCGAACCACGTCCAGGGCTGTTGGCAAATTGGTCGTATCAATCCCATCCGGCTTTTGATTTGTTTCGTTCAGGTACTCCAGGAAGCGAAGCAAATTGCTCAGCGACTCTCCGTTTTCCGGGTTTACGGACAGGGCATCTGCGAACCATCTTGCGGGATCTCGGTAAGGAGGTGAGACATCGTGTGAACAGCAGAGCATGGCATCCGTCACGCCCAGAGCGTTGCGGTAGTGGGTATCGGTCGGGGACAACGTCGCCGCCTCAAGAAAGGATACGCGCGCAGCCATCCAGTCTTTTTCTTCCGAAGCCTGAATGAACCCTATCAACGCATGGGCCAATGCCCTGAGTTCCGGTTCATTGAGGGTCAACTCACTTTCCAGATAACGCTTTAGCGCGGCCTGTGCCATTTGCACTGTCCCGTCGGACACAGGCGGAAACTCATCGGACAACCGGTTTTGCCGCAGCCTTAGAAACCCGAGCGCACCATTCAGAAAATCAAGTTCGGGCAAGCTACTATGGAACAGATGCGAGGCTTCGGGGTTGATGCGAATGTATCCCTGGTTGGGATGGCCGCCGAACATGTCATCCACCTTGATCCAACCAGGTTCGGCCCCAATTTCAACACTGAACGCTCTTCGCTCGTTCGGCTCAAAGAGCAGCTCGTCGCTGGAGGCCTCAAGATCAGGACTACTGTAGACTTTGCTGGCCTCGATAAACGTAGTGTCGATGCGTTGGAACAACTCTTCGGAAACCACGCGCGGTGCAAAAGTCACGTCGAGCGCAGGTATCGAAATCGACATCGGCTCGCCGGACTGGCCAAGGTAAGCATGCAGAAATTCTTCGGCGAAGTTATTAGAAACAGGTTGCACGGCTTCGTATTGATCCGTGAGACGGCGAAACCCCCGGAGTCTGGACTGAACGAAAATCTGGTCCTCTTCCAAAAAAATGCGACCCTGCAAGAAAACCAGAATTTGCCCCTCACGCAATGGCTGCGACGCCCCGCCTGACAATAACAGGCCCAGAACAACGTCAGGATCGCAAACACCATCTAGGAACATATGTGCGACGACTCCAAGACTACCATAGGTCGGCTGATGCCAGCTATCCAGTTTGAAAAGCCAGCTGAACCGTCGTGCCGTTTTCTGTAGTTTCGCCAGTCGGTCCCCGTCACCTGATGACACATCGGCCGAGGTCGCCAGATACTCCAAAGGAACGATATTTGCTGCAGAGTCCTCAAAAACAAACGGATACTCGCAGGCGGTAAATCCACCAGCCTGAACGGCTCGTGAATCCGACACAACGCCCGCCAGAGACAACAGGGTAGCGGAAACGGCCAACCCTGCACGCGTCATGAATGACCTGATTGCGTGTTCCATTATTGACCTCCTCCATCGGTTTGAGATGGAAGCGGATCAACACAGAGTCCCTTGTCGTCAGCGTCACTTCCGCGAATTTCTCGAAGAATTGGAAGTGTACTCTGGTCACCAAAACTGTTCAGCGTCTCTCGATAAACACGATCCGCCCCTTCGCGAGCGAAATTGCCCAGCGCCTGCCATTCGTCCGGCTCCAGTCCAAGGTAGTCAGGCCTTGGTTTTGCTGCTTCTAGCGTTCCGATCGCATCACAATAAAACGCACGAGAACGTAGCAACATTGTCTTTTGCTCTTGGGTTTGAACCGCAGAGTCAGCCGCCCTTTCGTGCCGCAATCCCAGCGCCAAAGCTGAGAACAAACGCAACTCGGCATTGCCCCGAAACAGTTTATCCAGCCCTGCATCGATCTGGGCCTGCTCGTATAGGGCCTCGTGGTAACCCTGCATACGAGGCGGCTCAACGCTATGGAAACCGTAGTGGCGCAGGGGAATGACCACATAGGCCACGATAATGTCACCCCCGCTGACCCTGGCACCGACTTCTAGCAATACCCGTTCGTCGTTCAGAACGCCTGTTACGTCGGCATCATAGGTATTTCGATCCCGCAACTGACGCTGCGGGCAATAGATCACCTTTGCAAGAGACCCAAGCGAGGCGTCGGCCTTGTCAAAGTGCATTTCGAATGCAGCAAGCAGGGCGCGCCTTCTGCGTTCGCTGATCGGGCTGACCATATCCATCGAACCTATAAGCAATTTGTCGTTTCTTGCCGTGTCATCCGGGCAACCCTGAAGCCCCGCACGCGCGCCCTCACCCAAAAGAAAGATTACGATCAAGCCCACCACAACTCCCCTGCACATCTGCGAGAAGCTCTGTTTAGAAGGTTTGCAATTCACCAGAACATCCACCATTTCTGCGCCCTTTGGTTTGCTCTTTCGATTTTCGCCAATGCCGCCTGAATTGCCTTTTGAAATTCCGGCTGCGCATCAGCAGGCACCCCTGCATCTGTCAAATCCGCGCCGAGGCGTTCCAGCGGTTTCACAGCGTCGAGGCAACCTACGCTGCCAGCGATTTCGGAAACAGCCTTACGTGTTCCCCACTTGAAAGTTTGGGTAGGATCATCAATCACGCGGATGATAACCTCGCAGGTTTCGTCGTTCGTTATCAGCCCCGCCTGTTCCAATCCCAGCTTTCCCCAGCTGACCTGAAACTCATTTCCATGGTCGATGAATTGGACCAGCGGAAATGCTGCAACACTGCCGAAGCCCCCTAGCGCGAGCGCGGTCGCCTTGGATTTTTCAGCGCTATTCGCGAACTCATCACTGTTGAGGTCAAGAATGTAGGTCTTGAGCTTATCCGCCGCGTCCGCAGTAAATTGCGCTCGCTTAAGATCCAGTTCAACGCTCTGAACCAACAGGTATGCTAGAAAAAATGCGACCGAGGTTTTGATGAGCGAAGATAAAAGTTCTGCGAACCAGACCCCGGTCCGTCTGCTTCTGGGTTCGGGCGACGCTGGTCGTTCTGCGTTCCCACCGCTGCGGGCGTAAAGGAGTAGAGCCTCTGATTTTTCAGAAGCGTTTTCCTGGTTATTTGCTCCGTCAACACCCATGGTTTTGTCAGAACTTGCGATCCTGGGACTTGGCCAATCTTATCACAACATATCAAAATTCAGAAGAATTCCTCCTGAACTCAACTCATGCCAAGCATCTGGGCGCTGTACTTAAACGGGTCGTCTGGTCCTTCAAAACGGCGACTTCCAACATGGTCGACCGTCAAGCGGTGATTGACTTCAGAAATTGTGTTAAGGATTTCAGAGGGGTTTTCGGCAATTCATGAGGTTGAACATGTCTAACCGCCGGGTGAAACTGCGATATTTTTCGATTGTTTTGCTTCCAGTTCTGATATTCGGTGTTCACAAGCTGATCCAAGATCACATGATCGCATCGGAACTGGATATCCCGCTTAAGATCCTGAGCGATCAGAACACATGGCTTGAAGCGGTAGGCCGGCTCAGATTTCTTGCAGCATCTTGGTTCTTTGCGGCGCTTGCCGTTCTCGCCGTTGCCGTGCTGGCCCGCAGTTTGGCGCGACCGATGGAACAGCAAACCAGGGTGGCCGCCATAGTAACGACTTTGGCTGTCTTTTTGTTGGCACTGACGCCAACAATCCAGCAGTTTACAACATCCACCGCGCCCCGGATTTACTATCAGGTCGGCAAAACGGTTTTTGAAACGACCTTGGCCAATGGTTCGCTACCCGGTTGCATGAACGCGAATGACACCTGGCTGTTGGGCACTTGCGGTGAAAGCCCTGTATTTTCAATGTTCAACCGGGTTTTGGACATCGTCAATGCACTTGCTGGTCTGTCCGTTGGGGCACTGATTGCCGGTATGATCCTATGTCTGGCCTCCAGAGACAGCCCTGATATCGAAGAGAGAGCCGAAGAACTGGCCGCCAACATGCATCAGATGCGGCAGCAATTGTACCTGTCCAGCCTCATTCTGACTTTCGGCATGTTTTTTGCTTCAAGCTGGATGTACTGGCCCATGCCCCTTATAGAGGACAGCGGAAAGGCCGCCTACGGGTCGCTGGTCAAAGCGTCTGCATTGTTTACCGGAACCTATTTTTGCCTGTTGCTGCTCAGCTTCTATCTTCCGGTTGCTTTGGTTCTGGACAGCCGCGTAAAAAGACTTGCCCTGCGGGCCCGCGGGCGCTCGCGAACCGAAGAAACCTTTGATATCGCCGGTTGGAAAGCCACTCATGGGCTTAAGGAAGGTACGGGCGAAATCCTGCGTGCCGGATTTGCACTTGTCGCTCCGATTCTGGCTTCATTTGCCGGGGGCATAACACCGTTGGCAGTTTGATTGCGCCATGCGCAACCATTTGACTTGGCGCCAAAATTTGCGAACAGTCCACCAAACTGCAACCAACTGTTTTGAGGCGGGAAACTGCCTATTTTTCATGGTCAACTTTCAGTTGTACCGATTTTCTGCTAGTATTTACTCGGACCGAGAGAACCTAGTTCGGTCTGTTTTCATATAAGGAAGTCGTTCGGTTTAACTAGTTTCGTCACAAACACCAATTTCTATTTTGAGATGAAATCTCTTAAGCAATCGGATGGCTTCGCCGCTTAGCGAGGTATCCTGAAATGCTTTTCACGCTCGGTCACGGTCAAAAGATTATCCTATCCACACAAGCCGCCCCCGGGGCTATGGCAGGTCTGGCGCCGTCGGTGCGCACCGATGCCGTATCCTATGCCCAGGCTACGGCAAACTCGCCGGTCGCTGCTCCTGCCGGTGCTATGGCCATGCCGCAGGATGGTTCAACGCCGGGCGGACCTTTTGGTTACTTCTTCCCCGACGCGCCCGAAATTTCGACTGACGATACGACGATTGGAAAGCTGGACGCGTTGGCGGATGCGATGGTCGAAGCCGACAATGATCCACCTCATGCAGACAGCCATATTCCCCCTGTAATCACCTACCTCGGCCAGTTTATCGATCATGATATTACAGCCAACATGGATCCCTCGGGGGATCAGTCTGTAATCGAACCACCCGCCGGAGGAACCCTGGACCCATTGCCCAGAAGTACCGTGACGGCGTCCCTGCTGAACCTTCGAAAAGGATCGCTGGGACTGGACAGCCTATATGGTGACGGACCAGACAATGGACCTGCCGCAGTCAAACTGAAAGACGCCATGCGGTCGCCCGGATTTCCAGCCATGATGCGTCTTGACGTGCCCACTGACGTTGGTGGTCGTCCCCCGCTGCCTGCGGATGACGCCTGCGACTTGCTCAGGCTCGGCACGTTGTTGGATCAAGGAACTTTACAGGAAAGCGATATTCTGGGAACTCCAATCGAAAACGCGTTTGCTTCGAATGGCGTGATCAACCGGCGCGCAGCAGTTATCGGAGACGCACGCAACGATGAGAACCTTCTGGTTGCGCAACTCCACGCCGCGTTCCTGCGGTTCCATAACCGCGTTGTCGTCTGGCTTAGGGGGCAGGCGGGTGCCCCCACCGGAGAAGAGGCCGTATTCGAAGAAGCCAAGAAGCTGACGCGCTGGCATTATCAGTGGCTTGTGATGAACATCTACCTGAACAAGGTATGCGACCCCTCCATGGTGGCTGAAGTCATCGCAAACGGTGCAGCAAGTTATGCGGCTTTCTTCGAGCGAGTGAAAACA
The DNA here is from genome assembly GCF_056536505.1 of Ruegeria sp. CL3. NCBI lineage: Bacteria > Pseudomonadati > Pseudomonadota > Alphaproteobacteria > Rhodobacterales > Roseobacteraceae > Ruegeria > Ruegeria sp. CL3. Next base: position 375,541 of record NZ_JBQFPT010000003.1, read on the forward strand.
GCCAGTGGAGGCTCTCTGCCTGCGGAAAACCTTCCATTGCCATTCGAGTTTTCTGTTGCTGCCTTCCGCTTTGGCCACTCGATGGTGAGGGGCGCGTATGACCACAACCGTTTCTTTGGCCGCGGACCGTCGCCGATATTGCCGCAAGCGGGCTTCGATCTGCTATTCGCCTTTACCGGAGGTGGAGGGCTTGGCAATAACCCCACGCTACCAACGAACTGGATCATCGAGTGGGATCGGTTTACACTCGACAACCCGAGCGAGCCCGACCACTTTGCGCGCAAGATCGACACCCAGTTGGCACCGCCACTTGCCGATATGCGCAACGAACCATCCGGTGTCTTCAAGCACCTTGCCCGCCGAAATCTTCGCCGCGGCCATCGGTTGAACCTACCTTCAGCTCAGGCCAGCATCGCGGAATTCAACACCGACAGCTATGGCGGCATCACCGCGCTGACTACCGCTGAGCTGACTTCGGGCGATACAGGACAGGCCGTTTCGGACGGAGGTTTCGAAAACGAAACTCCGCTTTGGTTCTATGTCCTTCGCGAGGCCGAGGTTCAGGCTGACGGAGCCCATCTGGGACAACTGGGCAGCCGCATTGTCGCCGAAACGCTGGTTGGTCTGACCCTATGTGATCCTTCATCTTACTGGCATCAATCCGGGTCCGACAACGGGCGTTGGCATCCACAGGACGGCGCCAAACCGGACGGCATCGTCGTGGATGATATCCCCGCGATGATCCGCGCCGCACTCTGGATGTAAGGAGAGCCCTATGGTCGACAACGCCCTGCCCGACCCTATTCAAACAGACGAACTGCGCCGAAAGTTGTTTGATCCTTCCGTTTCAGAGGAAGATCTGGCGGCCTATATGGTGCTCGATCCATCAGCCAGTCGGCCATTCGCCCCGGTCGTGCGGGTAAACCCTGCGTTGATTCAGCCCCCGCCCAGCGGTAGCGGCCTGAACAGCGCTTTGCAGGGTGCATTGGCTCTAGGAGGGTTGAATGACGTTTCCCGAGCACGCAGACGCCAAGCCTACCAGGCAAAAATTGCAGCTGGTTGGAACGGGCTGAAAATCGTATCCGAGGGCGACAGCTGGTTTCAATACCCTTTCCTGTTGCAGGACGTCATCGACCATCTATCTCGAAAACACGCCATTCTGAGCCTCGGCGCAGCAGGAGATAAGCTGGACGATATTTCTGCACAAAACGAACTGGTCACGGCGGTGTTGGCGGAGCGCCCGCATGTCGTGCTTCTTAGCGGTGGTGGCAATGATCTCGTCGGTGGCGGCAACCTAGCCGCCATTGTCCGCCCCTTTACTCCCGGTCTGGATGCTGAGGGCCACATAACGAACATGTTCGACCGCATTCTGGCCGATGTAAAACAGCATATGCGCAACATCACAAACCACGTGGCCGCAGCCGCGCCCGGAACACCGATCGTGACACATACCTATGATCACGCCATCCCCGATAACGGTCGCTGGCTTGGCCGCCCGCTTGACTCACGCGGCATCACTGACAAAGGCCTGCAGCGTGAAATCGTGCGCATCCTGATCGACCGTTGGGCCGCAGCTTTGTTCAGCCTCGCCAAAGAACCGGGTCTGGCCGGGAAGCTCCACATTGTGGATTGCCGCGGCACCGTACCCGATCCTGGTTGGGAAGATGAGCTTCATCCCAATTCCAAATCATTCGGCAAAGTAGCGCAGAAATTCCAGGCGGTTATCAAGCGGGTAACCTCTGGCGCACAACCCGCACAGGCAATTGGCGCGATGGGCACACTGCGACGTCCCGCACCCGAGGAAAACGCTCTCGGCGATACAGTTCTTTCGCTCGCCAACCATTTCGATGACACTATCCTGTTGTCCGAAATCGGACGCCGTGCGTCGCTGGAACGGGCCGTACCTGCGGGTGCGGCAATGGCTATGCAGCACGACGTCGCAAATGTACCTGAATCCAGCCAAGCCGGCGGGTACCCAACGCTTCGCCAACTGGGTGCCAGAATCCTCGGGCGGGCACACCGAGAGTTACACAGTCTGCTGTGTGGAACCGACGATGCCGACAAGGAAGACCGCAAAGCCCTGCGGGATGCCTTCAACATCGGACAAGGCGCGCTGGCCGCGGCGATTGCGGGCCTGCTTGCTAGCGGCCCCTTGGGCCTGACAGCCTTTGTCGCAGCCCCGGTCGCGGCAATCATCGTGCGTCGCTTCTTGGCACCCAGTTGGGAAGAAACTTGCACGCTGTGGGGCGAGAATCTGAAAGGCGGAGGTACGGCGCAAGCCAGCCTCAATGTCGCTCAGCACGGTATCCAGACTGTAAAAGCCAACCCAGACCGGTTCTGCGCGGCATTTATGAAAAACGTGGATCCAAGCGAAGTTGAAACGTTAGAAGGATCAAGAGCGGCCTTGCTGAACAGCGCGAAATGGCCCTTTAACTCAAAGATCAAAGTGCGATTCCTTGAAGGGACGGATCACCTGAAAGCCCGGGTTGAACATTACGCCCAGCTTTGGGTTGCTGGTGATATGGCGTCACTGACATTCGAATTCGTCACTGACGGTGACGCGGATATCAGGATTTCGTTCATTCAGGGCGCAGGCTCATGGTCGCTGGTGGGGACCGAGTGCTTTTCAGAGCCTGATCAGACAAAACCCACGATGAATTTCGGCTGGCTGACAGATCAGTCCAGCGAGGAAGAAATTCGCGAGGTGGTGTTGCATGAATTCGGTCATGCCCTTGGGCTGATCCACGAGCATCAAAACCCCGATGGCGGTATTGAATGGAACGAAGCGGTTGTTTTGCAGGAACTGTCCGGCGCACCGAATTTCTGGGACGAGGCCACGATCCGGCGCAACGTTCTGGATCACTACGATCCAACTATCCTGACCCTGACAGAAATCGACCCGCATTCAATCATGATGTACCCAATACCAAATAAATGGACGATTGGGGACTTTGAAACCGGGTTCAATTCGGACTTCAGCCCGTCAGATCGCGAACTGATCCGACGTGCCTATCCGTCAATCTGAGGCCAACGGAAGATGCCGCAAAATGCCATGGCACTGGTAATTGCGATCAAGCGTTATCCCAGTTTTGGAGGCAATGCTTCTTCGGGTTCGCGGGATCTCAAAGGCCCCGTCAATGATGCCACAACATTTATCCAGTGGCTGAAATCTCAGGGGATACCGGATGCTCACATCTTTGACGTAACATCAGACGATTTCCCGGCTCCTGGTCCAATTGGCCCCGCTCTGGCGGACCTTACCAATAAGCTTGACGACCTGATAAAGGTCGCCAAGGAACCGCCCGCGAAAGAAAGGCTGTATATTTATGTTAGCGGTCATGGATATGGCAGACGACGGACCGAAGGCGGGCTCTACCTCGCCGACGCGACGCCGGACAACCTCACCAACTTGTTTGTCACCGACTATTTTCACTGGTTCATGGATGCCGCCCGGTTCAAGGAATGCATCCTGTTTTATGACGCGTGTATGGATCAAGGGCGGCTAGCCTCGCCGGCGCCGATACATTGGCGGCGCGAGGTAGACCGAGCCAGCCACAATATCCAGGCATTAGGGATTTATGCGGCGCGTTTTGCGGGACGCGCTGTTGAACGCACAATGGAAAACGGCAAGGACCACGGTGCTTTTTCCTATGCTTTGAAGATGGCGCTGGACGGTGCTGCAGCGGTGGACGACGGCCAAGGCAACCGGGTTATAACCAGTGAAAGCCTGCGCGACTATCTGATCGCAACGATGCAGAAACTGATGACAGACGATCAACGTCAGCACCCTCTGGTTTCGACAGAGCCTGATTTTGGTCCGTTTGACTCGGTCATACTGGTCAAAAACGCCCCGCCTTTTCTGAAATCCGTCCAAATCTTGCTGCCCAGCCCGGTGGTCGGCAAAACACTGATCCTGGAAAATGCCAATCTTAAGGAAGAGGCGCAGATAGATGCCATTGACGAAAGCATCACTCTGGATCTTTCACCGGGTTTGTACGTGCTTTCCGACGGTGCTGGGTGGGAACGCGCATTTGAATTTACCGGCGCAGAAACCGAGATTGATTTGCAGAGAGCAGAGTAAGAGCAATGCCTAAACTGAGTGTACGCGCTGCAGATGAAACCACCGAAATCTTCGTTATTGCTGCAGATTTCGCCTTGCGCGGACGCGGGGCCCGACGGCTGGATCAGGATCTGCAGGCCGGCATTTACAAGGTACGCGCAGTTTCCGGCAGGAGTGAATGGCAACGTGTCATTGTTTTGCGTGAGGATACCATTCTCGACGTACCAAAGATCGAATTTGGATCTGCGGCCCCATTGGCCAGCACGAACCGGACACACGAAACTCATATGTATGCAGCCGAACAGGCTGCGCCGCCGGAACAGGGCATTGTTGACGCAGCCCCTGGCATTGCCCTGTCTTTGGGTCGGCAGCGCGCGCCCGTCCACAGCGGATCTTTTGTCTTCATGGCCCGTTGGTGGACACCTTGGAGCGATTTTGGGCCAATGAATCTGGACAATCCGGCTGAAGGGGCAAGCCTACGTACCGGTGGTGGCCGGGGCCTACTGCTTCTGGACCTGTCCACAGAAGAGGGCGACCAAACGGGTCCCACCCATGCAGGACCCCGAATAGCACCTGAAGCGACTTGGTTCTCGGGTGATTTGTCATCGGACCGATTTTCCGGCGCATCTTTGAACGCGGCACCCGGTATGTATTCTCTGTCTTTGTCCGATGGCGAAAGCAAAATCGAGCAGATGATTACCATCCTGCCCGGCTGGCGCACCCATGTATTCGCCCTCTATGAGCCGCCGATCGAAAATATCGAAGGCACCGTTACAAACGTAAATAAACGACTTGTGGATATTTCGATTCATATCTCTCGCGACCGGATGTTTATGGGTGACGAGATGGCCCGACTGACGGATGCGGCACGGCTCGCGCTGGCGGATGAAAGGTCGACGGCGACAAACGAATTGCTGCGATACGTGGGTGGAAAGTTTGAAAACCCGATGCTCGGCCTGTATGGGGCCCATCTGTTGTTACTTCTCAAAGGAAAGAATTCAGCCGCCAGCATACCGCGTCCGGTTGACTATAACGACAGTCTGTATCGCGAAGTTGTCGAAAACACCGCACGTATTTTCGGCGACCAGCACCCAGACATTGTCGCTCTGCGCGGTCTGGGCAAAGGAATGAACACGATAAAATTTCCGCCAATGCTGTCACGCAGTTGGTTAGAGCTTCTGGCGAGTTCCGTCGAACATCCGAACCTGATACCGCCGAGTCTTTGGCGCCGCACAGCCCTGCGTTCACGGACCCAACCATTCTTCGCATGGCGCATCCCACAATATGGCGGTGATCGCATCATGCAGCGCGAGATTGAATTGACCCGCGCGATTCTTGAAGCCGCCGAAGAACGGGAGCGCTATGACGAGGCAGCGGCCGGTTTGAGGAGCGGCCGCGCCGACGCCTCGGTGCGCGAAGCGTTCCTGCGCGAATGCGTTACGCTATTTGAAGCTCCGCGCTCGGTCGTCGATCTGATCCTCAGGTAACGAGCATTCAACTGTTCTAGAAAACCGATTTAGGGCGGTGGAGCCGGAACCGCGTAGATATCCCTGATTTCAGCCGACCACAGCCTTTCTCCGGTCTCAAGGTCGTATGCAAGCAATTGCATCGGTTCTTCCAAAAGCTCGCCATCCTGCAGACGTGCGTATGGCTGCAGTTCAACAAACAGCTTGCCTTCGGATACGACAAAGGGTGAAAAACTAACCGGTAGGTCAACCGACCCAAGAACTTCGGTGCGGCCAATGTTGTGCAGGTTCCAGCGATAAACTGTCCAGATACCTTCGCCTTCCAAAGGTGCGCTTTCCAACCAGGTCATTCCGTCAGCAGACTGGAACTGCAGAGGGTTGGGTGCTGTGCTTTCTTCCGCTGGCTGTCCAGCCGCACCAGGACGGCGGATCGAAAACTGAGGTACGGTGGGAAGCGCACGTTCGACGGTCGGTTCGACCATCGGGCGCACTGTTCCGTCCTGCGGCGACAACCGGACCTGCCCCCGGATTACAGTCTCTTCATCTTGCGCCTCGGCAGGGGTTGCGCCTGGAAATGCTCCCAGCGCTCCGGTCGGAGGACCCATTCCGGGCAGAATTTCGTCGGGCAGCATTTCGTCAGGGCCGCTCGCAAGCCCGCGCAGGGGCCGCTCACGGTATTCCCAGCGCAATACGGCTTCGCCGTCCATGGGCTCTGCCGAAACGCTGAAACCGCGGTCGGTCGTCGCGGCTAGACTTGATTGTACGCCGGCAGGCAGTGGCACCGTGCTTTCGCTTTGCACGGCCCCTTTGTCATCGATCCGCAACATGCGGATCGCGACACCGTTGCCCGTATCTTTCGGCAATGCCTGGCTGAGAAGAAGGTTCTCTTTCAACAGCAACGGCTTATCTGCGTTTTCGGAATGCCAGATTTTGGCCCCGTCCTGCAGTGATATTGCTGTCACGCCGCCTTGGGGGGCCATGACATAGGCCCGTCCGCCCTCGGTATCGATGACAATGCCAGAGCTGAGTTCGATGCTTGTAGTCATAATCCTCTTCGCCTCCTCTCAGCTGGGTTGCACGGTGTTGGCCGCGGGGTTCAGGGCGATCAGCGGTTGCGACAGATCGAGGGTCCAAGCCCCTCTACCAAGTGTCGCGGCAAGCAGCACTTGATTGGCGTCATCATATTGCAGTTGCATGACCGGCACCGCAGGCAAATCGGCCGCCAAACGAAACCACCCGTTAAAGTTCGGAGCCTCGGCAGCATAGATGCCTGCATTAGTCCCCACTACCAGATGGCCATTTCCAAAGCTTCCGCACCAGACAACCGATCGAATGGTACGCCCGCCGGCGGCCAGCAGGTTATCGGTTATGTCCAACCAAGTCTGGCCCGAGTCGACTGTCTGATGAATGCTGTTGAACAGAGTCGCGAACGCAGTGGTTGGCATGCTTGCGTCCAATGCCACAGCGGTCACGTCCTCTCCGTTACTGAACCTGGTTGTTTGCTGCAGTTGTGCTGGCGCAGGACCGGTCCGGACGAAGACATCCAAACCTGCGCCGACATACAGCACATCCGCGTCGTTTGTACCGCCATAAGCCACAGAGGCCGCCGCATTTGCCTGAACTCCGATCGGCCCGACCAGACGCAAAGTATCACCCCGGTCAAAAGATTCCCAAACGGCATTAGCTCCGCAAATGACCAGACGCAAAGGATCGCCCGGGTTCGTCTGGATCGGAGAATAGAACTGAGGCGAAAGGGACATCGTCGTTCCGACCTCAAACAGCTGAAGCCGCTGGAACCCCAGCGAAACCCCGTTTGCATCGAAGAATTGCCGATGCGCATTTCCCAGAAACTGAAAACTGAAATAGCGGACCGATCCGCCGTTCGTGGTGTCAGGTGCAATTGCCACGACACCGCCATCTCCACCCATCACAGTCGGCCATCTTTCGGTTCCAGAACCGGGTTGGCGCAGCGTTCCGTTGTCCTGTGCGCCGCCCAACGCGACCTGTGTCGCCGGATCCCAGGCGGCGGAATGAAATTCCGTGTTCTGCAGCGACCCTATCATCGTTACCCAGTCACCAAGGTTCGAATGCGGATCTGTGCGGCGGTAAACACCACCGTCATCGCCTTCGATCAGATCGCCGTTGCTCGCTATGGCCATGGTTCGGGAATCCGCATGCGGCGCGCTGTTTGCATTGGTGTTCTGATGCGTGATCGGGCTGGCTTGTGCTCCGGTCGGCTGGCTCGCATCGACACGGAACAGACGGCCCGAAAAGGTTTGTGCGCCAATCGAGTTGGGAAACTGCGGCAAGGCAAGCCCCGGTGGTGCGTTCTCATCAAACGAAGGTTGCCGGTCACCTCCGATATACACAATGTTGGCATCCTGCAGGTCAGCTGCCATCGAAAAGTGGATACCTGCCTGTCCGCCCGGATGCAGGCCAAAGGTATTGCCGCCGCCTTCGGTTGTCGTAGGTAGATCCAGATTGGACCAGTTAGCTCCCCGGTCAGCCGAGTGGAACAATGCTGCAAGCCGGCCATTCACCGCAATCGCAACAAAGACCGTATCGCCTGGCCCAGGTGCTATGCGCACACTGGTTGGACTGAATAGGAACGACTCCATGACGCTGGAACTGATTTTTGCCCACGACACGCCACCGTCAGATGTCACAAAGATCGCCCTGCCAGCGTGCACATAGACCAAATCCGCATCAACCGGAGATGCCGCGACCGCGAATGACGGACCTGTTTGCAGAGAGGCGGGCGACAGATGAGTGAAGCTCTGACCCTTGTCATCCGAACGGTAAACTCCATCCGCCAAAGAAGCCCGCCCACCGTTTCCCGCAAGAATAATCACATCTCCGGCGGCGTGAATTGCCCTGATATGTAGGGCGCGAAACAGCCCGCCATTGTCCAGAATGCTCCAGCTGGCACCATCATCTTCAGACAGCATAACGCCCAACAACGCCCCGCCGACACGGCGCATGCTACTGAAGCGCCCGGTGCCGGCGACGAGTGTCTGCACTGTCGGATCGTTGCGATCCAGACAAAGGGCTCCGATCGAAAGAGAGTCTTCGTTTGGCATCAGACTAACCCAGTCTGGCTGTGCGTCCAGCGCGTTCCGTGTACGCCATACGCCTCCGTTCACGGCACCAATATAGAGGATGTCGCTGTCAGCCGGATGTGGAGCCACGGCGTTTACGGCCCCTACGATTTCGTTGTCGGCAACAGCTTCAGACTGGCCATCCGTAGCGGGTCGCGGTCCTTGTGGTATCCAATTCATCACGCTCCCCTCTTTTGTTCAGTACAAATGTTCAAGCGCCCGAAACTAGGGCTTGCCTTGCTGTCGACGAAAAACAAACAGCGGTCGTTTCAATATCTCTACTGGTTTCCCGGCTTGCTGACCGGTCAACCCCAAAGTCTTTGATACTATATATTCTTCGCGGCCCCGCGCAGGCTTAGGATCTGTTCTCTGGCTGCAACCGTGTCAGCAATTGTGAGATCAAGAAGCTCACCACAAACCAGGTCGGAAGAAAGGCCAGAAGTTCCAGAAGAAAAGAACCAAACTTGTAAAACGTGTTTGCGATGGCAATCGAAATTATCAGCGACGGGCCCTCAACAACAAGGAGCTTCCGGATGCTCTGGGACTTGACTGCATGGTACATGTCACAATCCTTATTTTGTAAACCAAATGCGTTTACTTTAACGGTCTTAGGTTCTCTCAAACTGCCGATTTAGTCAAGTTTTTAACGCGCCGCGACGGTCCGGAGACCGCCAAACAAACGTGGTTTGCCGAAGCAACAGCTGCACCGACAAACTTGCAGGCGCTGCCCTAATCACCCGCTTAACTACGGCTGACTAACCGCCGAGCCTCATAGATGATCTCAATTGGTTGCTGTCCGACAAACTCGAACCAGTCTCAGTGTGCCGCGGAAACCGCGAACCTATCCGGAACAAATTTGACGCCACTCGGCAAGAGCGGCAGTGCGTGTCGGCTTGAAGGTGTCCCGGCGGGTGAGCGATCTTTCCTGGTTGAAGTGATTGTAGACCCAGGAATGGACGGAGGCGAACTTCTACAAACTTGGCATGCGCCTGAACCGTTGTATGGCGCGTTCATGCCGTCGAAACGGGAGGTGTGAATTCTCGACTCGGTTGTTGAGCCACCTGCCCGTCTGTTGTTTTTCCGTAGCACTAAGCTCTCTGAGCGCGGCCTGGTATGACGCGAAGCGATCCGTGACGACGGTTTTCGCTTTACCGTATCGCTTCACAAACTTCTTGAGGAATTTCAGTGCTGCAGCCTTGTTTCGGTGTTTGGTAACAACAGCTTCCAGCACCTCGCATTCATGATCAACAGCCCGCCAAAGATAGTGCCGCTTGCCATTCACCTTCACGAAAACCTCGTCTACGTGCCACTTCCATTTGGATAATGCGCGTAGCTGCTGAAAAAGCTTCTGTCTGATCCCAGCAGCAAACATTGGGCCAAACCTGTTCCACCAATACCGGACAGTTTCATGACTCACGTCGATGCCTCGCTCGTGCAACAAGTCCTAAATACTCCGAAACGAGAGCGGGAAACGGATGTACGGCATCACCGCCAGGCGGATGATCTCGGGGCTGGTTTAGAAGTACTTGAAGGAGGCAGGTTTAGTCATTCCTAAATGCTATGCAACCGCCCTGCTCCGCTCAAGCAAAGTTCTTGTGACAAGACCTTCCGGTCTACCGAAACCTATAGGGAGCCAATGTAAGTCAGGGGCTTGCGCCCCTCGTCGTGCAACAGCCAACACTTCGATCCTTCGAAACCCGCAACCGTCAGAGGTTTGCCATATCCCGCCCCGGTATCGATGTTCACACGGTTTCCATGGTGTTCAGGGTTGGCGACGTGGGTGTGGCCGTGAACAACCAGCCACGGGTGAGGGTCCGGACAGTCCAGAAACTCGTCTCGGATCCAGATCAGGTCGTCGGGGTCCTGACGATGCAAGGGGATGCCGGGCTGTATGCCTGCATGGACGAACAGCACGTTGTTGCGAAGGTAGTAGGGTAACAGACCTGCCAGAAAATCGATATGGGCCTGCGGCACGGCGGCTTTGGCCTGAGCATGGACCTGATATATTCGATCCCCTTCGCTGACCTTAACGCCATAGGAGTTCAGCGTTTCAACACCGCCTATCCGAGGATGCAGCCAATGATACCCGACCAGTAGACGCGCGTCGTTTCGCGGGTAGTCCTCAAGGAACATTGCGCACATCTGATCGTGGTTGCCGCGCAGGAATGTCCAGTTTCTGCCTTCGGACTGCCCTTTCACTAATAGATCGAGAACCTGTCGACTGTGGGCGCCGCGATCCGTGTAATCACCGATAAAGACGATTTGCGCATCAGGCCCACCGTCCTTTTCGATGCGGGCCAGCGCGTCCTCTAGCATGTGCAACTGACCATGGATGTCACCAATGGCATAGATAGGTTCTGGCATTTTTAGCGCTCTTATTCAGACCAGTGGATACGGAGCTCTTCCCGAAAGGCAAAACGCACCAAGTGGGCTTCTATCACGCCTTTCCACTGCTCCAAGTCCCCGCGCGGCCCGGTCGCAGCGTTAATCGTCAGCCTGTCGTCATTCGCTTCAAGGGTCACGCTGTCGCCATCCGCAAAGGCCACGTTTCCCTTCTTTTCGTCAAAAAACACCTCGGCCTTGTGCGACCAGTGTTTACACAGCTGCTGCAGATATTTGCTGGCCGCAGCGGTTTCCGCAACGCCTGAGGCGGTCTGATCCGGCAGCAGGCCTAGCCCGACTTCGGCTGCGTTACGCATCGCAGTTGCAAACAGGGTCACGTCGATATTGGTGGCCATGAATGTGGCCCCCAGATCCAGGCATTTGCGCTGCATCGCCGGATCAAGGGTCAGGATACCCGCCGCCTTGCCCGCCGCCACGATGCGGGCCAGCGCGTCCAAAACGGCCGCAACCACAACGGGGTGACCGGCATTTCCGATATGTCCCATATCGGCGGCCAGATCGGATGGGCCGATGAACACCCCATCCACATCGGTTGTCAGAATATCGTCCAGCGCCACCAGACCCTTTTTGTTTTCCACCTGCACCAGCAGGCAAATCTGTTCGTCCGCCGTTTTCAGGTAGTCCGGGATGGCTGAAAACCGCGAGGCCCGCGCCAGTGCCGATCCAACGCCCCGCACGCCATGCGGTGGGTATTGTACTGCCCGAACCAGCTCACGCGCGTGATCCCCGCTTTCGACCATGGGCACCAGAAGGTTCTGCACGCCCGCGTCCAAATACTGCTTGATCATCCAGGTTTCGCCTATCGGCAGGCGCGCGACCGGAGTGCTACCTGATCCTTCGATCACCTGCACCTGTTCGAGGATCGAGCGCAGATCATTCGGCGCGTGTTCACCGTCAACCAGCAGCCAGTCGAATTGCGCGGTCGCCGCGATCTCGGCCGTGTAGGCGTTGGCCATCCCGATCCAGCAGCCGATCTGCGGCTGCCCCGCCTTGAGAGCGGCTTTGAACGTATTCTTTGGCGCAGGCATATGCGGCTTTCCTTTCAGGCGAAATTGATATCGACCGAGCCAAATGGCCCGAAATCGGCATGGATTTCAGTCCCAGTCGGGCACTCGACCGGGCGGATAAAGCTGCCGGACAGGATGATTTGACCGGGTTCGATGTATTGTCCGTATTGCGCCATGCGGCGGGCCAGCCAGACAACGCTTTCGACCGGATCGTTCAGAACGCCCGCGCCTAGGCCGGTTTCTTCGATTTCAGCATTGCGAAAGGTCAGCGCACCGACCCAGCGGAGATCAAAAGCATCCACGGCGTGCCGGTCCGCGCCCAGCACGATTCCTGCATTGGCGGCATTGTCGCTGATCGTGTCGAATACTGTGCGAGCTTTGCCGGACTCGGGATCCACGCGTTGAATACGCGTGTCGAGAATTTCAATGGAAGGCGCTACATAGTCCGTGGCAGCGATGATGTCCTCGCGGGTGACGTTCTCGCCTCCAACGGCAGACTTCATCACAAAGGCGATCTCGGCTTCGATCCGTGGCTGGATGAAACGGCCCGTCGGAACAGTCCCGCCATTTTCGAACGCCATGTCGTCAAACAGGATGCCACTGTCAGGGATGTCGATGTTCAGCGCATATTGCATCGCTTTCGAGGTCAAACCGATCTTCCAGCCAATCACCTTGCGCCCCTCGGCTAGTTTCTGGCGATAGATGGCGTTCTGCACCTCGTAGGCATCGTCCATGCCCATCTCGGGGTGGCGCAGGGTCAGCAGGCCGATCTGATCTCCATTCCGTTCAGCCATCAGCAGATCAGCAGCTGCGCGGGAATGATCTTCGGGCGTCATCGCATTTCGTCCTCTACAGTGTTGCGCAGCGTACCTATGCCCTCGACGGACACCTCAACCATATCACCCGGTGCCAGATATTTCGGAGGATCAAACCGCGCCCCTGCCCCGGTCGGCGTGCCGGTGACGATGATGTCGCCCGGCTGCAGGGTCATGAAGGTCGAGATGTATTCGATCTCGCGCCGGATCGGGAACATCATGCGGTTCAGGGTATCATCTTGGCGCAGCTCGCCGTTCACATGGGTCTGAATACGGGCATCATCCAGTTGCGCGGCGTTGGTGAACGGCACCAGCCACGGGCCGATAGCACCCGTATTATCCCAATTCTTGCCTTGCGTGACATTGAACTTGGCATGGCGCACCCAGTCACGGATCGTGCCCTCATTGCACAGCGTCAGGGCTGCGATGTGGTCGTAGGCGTCCTCCTGTGAAATCCGACGTCCGGTCTTGCCGATAACAATCGCCACTTCGCCTTCGTAGTCCAGCGTGTGGTTTTCCGGCGGACGGATCAGAGGGCGGTTGTGACCGGTGAAGCCGCTTGCGAAACGTGGAAACAACGACATGTATTTAGGCTGCGCGCTGCCGTCTTTGTACTCAGCGTTGCGGTCCGGGAAGTTAACGCCGACGCACAGGATGCGGCGGACATCGGGCATCACCATCTCGTAGGTGAAATCCGTGTGGGTCACGCCCTTACCTTCGGCGGCTGCAGCCAGTTGATCAAAAGCTCCAGCAGCGACTACCTCATACAGGCTCGCGTGATCTGGGAAAGCATCATTCAACGCGATTGCGCCGACGTCCGTGATCGCACCAAAGTAAGTCTGCCCATCGGCAGAGAAGGTTGCGAATTTCATTTAAGTGTCTCCCAAACCTCACGAATAACGTCTGCTGCCATCAGTACATCGTCGCGTGTTGTATCGAATTGTCCGACCTGAAAACGAATGATCTTGCGACCATCAAACATGCCTTGGGTGAGATAAATCCGGCCGTCATCATTCAGCGCATCAACCAGACGCTGCTGCATCGCATCGTCACCCGGGCAGCGGAAGGAAAACAGGCTGAGTATCGGCCCGGTCGTGATCTCGAATCCCTCCATCGCGCCAATCTTCTCGGCAACCTCATTGGCCCAAACGACGTGATTTCGGATTCGTGTACGCAGACCGTCCAACCCGTAAGAGCGCAACAAGAACCAAATCTTCAGCGCACGGAACCGACGTCCCAACGGGATCGTCCATTCCGAATAATTCGTCACCTCAGCACCGGTTGTCTTGAGGTATTCGGGTTCGATCTTCAGCGTGTTGAGTTGCGGTGTGGCGTCACGCAGAAACTGGATAGCGCAATCGAATTGAGCGCCCATCCATTTGTGTGGATTGAAAACAATGCTGTCATAGCGATCAGCCCCGTCCCAAAGGGCCTCGCGGAACTCCGGGCAAATCATGGCCGATCCGGCCCAAGCCGCGTCGAGATGGGTATAAAGGTCGTGTTTCTGCGCGATGTCAGCCACAACTTCCAGATCATCACAGGCCCCAACGCCTGTGCCGCCTGTGATCGCAATGATCCCGGCTGGCACATGACCGGCTTCAATATCATCGCGGATAGCGGCCTCAAGCGCGACGGCGTCAATCGCGTAGGTCGGTCCCTGTATCGGCAGCTTGACCAAGTTATCCTGGCCGATGCCAGCAACCCAGCAGGCCCGGTCAATCGAGGAATGTACCTGGTCCGAGCAATAGATCCGCAGCGCCCCTTTGGTGTTCAGCCCCTGGCGATTGCCCGTGTACCCAGTGGCGCGTTCGCGCATCGTCAGAACCGCAGACAAAGTCGCCGAAGACGCGCTGTCCTGAATGACGCCGGTCATACCATCCGGCAGACCGAGTGCTTGTCGCAACCAGTCCACCATAACGCCTTCAACCTCAGTCGCTGCGGGTGCGGTTTGCCAGAGCATGCATTGCGCGGCGATGGTGGTCACCAACATCTCAGCCAGCATCGAAGGCGGGGCTGCATTCGCCGGGAAATACGCAAAGAACCGAGGGTGCTGCCAGTGCGTGATCCCGGGCATCACGATACGCTCGAAATCGGCCATAATGGCCTCCATCGGCTCACCAGATTCCGGAGGTGAGACCTCAAGCTGAGCAGTGATATCACCCGGCGCTGTCTGCGCCCGAACAGGCCGATCCGCCAAAGTCTTGTGGTAGTCAACAGCCCAGTTGGAGATTTGCTGCCCCCAATGAGAAAATTCGTCCCAATTCATACACTAAGCCTCCTCAGAAGGGGAAATTCCGCCCATGCAGATGTACTTCAACTCCATGAAATCATCGAGGCCATATCGAGATCCCTCGCGTCCAAGACCCGACATCTTGACGCCTCCGAACGGAGCCTCTGCCGTTGAGATCAGACCGGTGTTCACACCGACCATCCCGTATTCCAACGTCTCGGATACGCGCCAGACACGCGCCATGTCACGGGAATAGAAATATGAAGCCAAGCCGAATTCGGTATCATTGGAAGCGGCGACAACCTCGCTTTCGGTTTCGAATTTGAACAAGGGAGCGACGGGGCCAAAAGTTTCTTCGGTCGCCACCGCCATATCCGAGGTCACATCGGTCAGAATGGTTGGCTCAAAAAACGTACCGCCCAGCGCGTGGAGCTTGCCCCCAAGAGCGACCTTTGCGCCTTTCGCGGTTGCATCATCGATATGTTCGGCTACCTTTTCCACGGCGGCTTGGTCGATCAGAGGGCCAAAGATGATACCTTCATCGAACCCATTGCCGGTTGGCAGGGTCGCAACTTTTTCAGCTAGCATTTCAGCAAAGGCGTCGTAGACCCCGGCCTGCACATAGATGCGGTTTGCACATACGCAGGTCTGTCCATTGTTGCGGAATTTCGCGATCACAGCGCCTTCGACGGCGGCATCCAGATCGGCATCGTCGAACACAATGAACGGCGCATTGCCACCCAACTCCAACCCTAGCTTCTTGATCGTTGGCGCGCATTGCGCATAAAGCATCGCTCCGATCTCAGTCGAACCGGTGAAGGTCAGCTTTTGCACGATCGGGCTTGAGGTCATCTCGCCACCTATCTCCCGCGCCGAACCGGTGATGACCGAGAACAAACCAGCGGGCAGTCCCGCTCGTTCGGCGAGAACGGCAAGTGCGATGGCCGAGAACGGCGTCTGGCTAGCAGGTTTCAATACCATCGAGCAGCCCGCGGCAAAGGCCGGTCCAGCCTTCCGGGTGATCATGGCGTTGGGAAAGTTCCACGGCGTTATCGCGGCCACAACACCGACGGGTTGCTTGACGGTAATGATCCGCTTGTCTGGCGTATGGCCGGGTGTGACATCGCCGTAGGCCCGGCGAGCCTCTTCGGCGAACCACTCGATGAAGCTTGCGCCATAGGCAATTTCGCCCTTCGCTTCGCCCAAAGGCTTACCTTGTTCGGCTGTAAGGATGGCACCCAGATCATCCTGGTTTTCCATCATCAGATCATACCAGCGACGTAAGACTTGGCTGCGCTCTTTCGCGGTACGTTTGGCCCAGCCTTTCTGAGCGCGCTGCGCATCGGCAATCGCCTCGACCGTCTCGGCAGCACCCAGTTTGGGCACACGCCCGATCACCTCACCCGTCGCCGGATTTATCACGTCAATCGCGCGCTCACCGTCTGAAGCATCAACCCATCTGGACCCGACCCGCGCCCTTTCGGCAAGCAGGCTTGGATCGTTAAGACGCAGTTCAGTCATTCAAATTTCCCTGTGTTTCCGGTTTTAGACCGAGAAGCTGACATTTGCCTGCCCGGTCCCGGAGCTACCGAAATACGGGGTGTAGATGTCGATCTTGCCTTTATAGCTGCCCCATCCAAGAGCGCCGAACAGCAAGGCAGTATCGTTCATGGCGCACTCGCCAGCGCATTTCTTGGCGTAGTCGGGCAGAAGTTCGAGGAACTCTTCGAAGCGGCCCTGTTCCCAAAGGTCCAGCACGCGCATGTCCATCTGGCGATTGAACTCGCCGTTTACCGAGTTAAGACCGTCGACCGAGCGTTCATTGGGCGTGAAATCGTGACTCAGCGACCCTGAAGCCAGGATCGAAACGTTCCGGTCCGAGCGTCGGATGCCTTCGGCAATGGCTTCGCCCCAGACCCTATTTTCAGCGATGGACGAGAATTGATTGACCGCCACGGGCAAAACCCGCGCATTCACGCCTTCATTGATGAAGTGCATCGGCAGCAAGGTGCCGTATTCCATTCCCATATCGGGATGCGAATGCCCCAAGGCCCGTTCGCCACGTTCACGCAGAACGTCAAGGATAGTTTCCCCAAGCTCGTGATCGCCGCGATAGTCAAACTCCATATCCGCCAACATGTGCGGCAGTTCATGACTAATGAACCGGCCCTTGTGGTGCTCTTTCGTGTTCAGGTGGAACCCCTGATTGGTAATCCAGTGCGTGTCAAAAATGACAAAAGTATCGACCTTGCGGTCGATCGCATCCTGACGAAGACGCGCATAGCCGTCGATGGCAGGTTGGCGGATGCCTTTGTATTTCGGCATCGTGTGGGACATCCAGATGCTTGGCACATGCGTTATCTTCGCGGCCTGTACAATCTTTCCCATGGCAGTTCCTCCTCGCATTTGTAACGCCTGGCAACCGAAGTTGAAGCTACCTCACATCGTTCGGTCCTGCAGTAAGCGGGAAGTGCCGGACCAGTTTTGTCTATCCTAGCCTTGTCCCCGCCCAATGGGGACAGTGCCGCCAGTTTACTTCCCCAACTGCATGATCTTGTGCTGACCTGTTGCAAAGCCAATGTGCTTTTGCTCCATATAAAACTCGAACGACCAGTCGCCGCCGTCACGGCCGATGCCGGAAGCTTTGACGCCACCAAAGGGCGTCGGCAGGTGACGTACGTTTTCCGAGTTCACCCAGATCATTCCGGCCTCAAGCTTGTCGGTAAAGCGCAGCGCCCGCGTCAGGTCGTTGGTCCAGACATACCCGGTCAGACCATAAGGCGTGTCATTGGCCATCTGCAGCGCTTCTGCCTCAGTTGAGAACGGGATTGAGGTCAGGACAGGGCCAAAAATTTCTTCGCGCGCGATGCGCATCTGGTTGGTGGCATTAGTGAACAGGGTCGGACGAATGAAGTAACCTTCGTCGCCCAGCTTCACACCTCCGGCTGCGACGGTCGCGCCGTCCTCTTTGGCGATGTCGAAATAACTGGTCACCTTGTTGTAGTGCTCTTCCGTCACCAGCGGACCGATTTCGGTTGCCGGATCCAGAGGGTGGCCAACCTTGATGTTGTTCACGCGCTCGATCAGCTTGGCTTCGAACTCTTCCTTGATGCTGTCCTGCACCAGCAGTCGCGAGGACGAGGTACAGCGCTCGCCATTGATCGAGTAGATCATGAAGATCACGGCATCCAAAGCGCGGTCCAGATCGGCATCGTCAAACACGATGACAGGGTTCTTGCCGCCTAGTTCCAGATGCATCCGCTTCAGCGTGTCCGCGCCCTGTTTGGTGATGATGCTACCTGTGCGGCTTTCACCTACAAAGGCGATGGCCTTGATCAGAGGGTGCTCGGTCAACGCCTTACCCGCATCGGTACCAAAGCCGTTCACAGTGTTCAGCACACCTTTGGGCAGACCTGCCTCTTCGGCGATTTCGACCAGCAAGCGGGCTGACAGGGGCGAATCCTCGGCGGGTTTGTGAACCACGGTGCAGCCTGCAGCCAGAGCGGGCGCGATCTTCCAGGTCGACAGCATGAACGGTGTGTTCCACGGGGTGATCACGCCAACCGGACCAATCGGCACGCGGGTGGTGACATTCATCAGGGTCGGCGATTTCAGATGCTGACCGTCGCGCGCCTGCACAACCTGATCTGCAAAATAGCGAAAATTCTCTGCTCCGCGCAGAGCCGCCTTGGACATAAATCGCAGGGTCTGACCCGTGTCCCAGCATTCGCACAGCGCGATTTCCTCGGCACGTGCTTCGATGGCGTCCGCCACGTTCAGCAGGATGCGGCGGCGTTCGCTGGCGGGCATGTCGCGCCACTCTGCAAAGGCGGCATGGGCTGCTTTGGCCGCAGCGTCGATGTCATCTGCTGTAGCGTGTGCAACATCGCAGATCACAGATTTGTCGACTGGCGAGGTAGACTGAAATACGCCAGCGGAACCAGCAAAATCCTCGCCCGCGATACGGTTTTTGATACCCGTCTCTTTGAACCGCACCAGAAAGCCTGCAAGTTTCTCGATGTTTGTGTCCAGTACGCTCATGGGTCAGGTCTCCTGCGTGGTGGCGCCAAGGTGATCGCGGATCGTACCAGTCTTGGGCGAAAGCTTCGGGTCGATGTCGCGCATCTCAAGCGAGAGCGCGATTGAATGATGTTTGAAGGCTGGTGCCAAATACGCTTTGACCGCCTCGAAAATGCGCTGCGTGGCATCCTGCTTTACCTCGTCGGACCGACTGGCGCGCAGGCGGATCGAGATATCGATAAAGCCATGCGCCGGATTACCGTCTGCAATTGCAAAATGATCGACCCGCACAGCGCGGACACGAATTCCCGGCATCGGAAAGGTGTCAATCTCAGCGGCCGTTGCTCGGATGCACTCACACAAGCCACCCATGTCGACCTTGTCCTCTAGGTTCCCGGAATACTCGACGTGAAAATGTGGCATGTGCCCTCCCTTATTGGTTAACATGTTTACTTTCTTGCGACCTCACTGTCAAGAACTTGCCTTGTTAATCTTTGCAATTTCGGAATCGGCAATTTAGAAAGCCGCATGACCACGCAAAGCCATACAAAAAGTACCGCCCGATCTCTTCCGATTGCGCTGTTGCGCGCACGGGAAACCGTCATGGCACCGATCCGGGACATGCTTCATGACATTCAGCTCACCGAACAGAAGTGGCGCATCCTGAGGGTTTTGGACGAGCTGGGCGAGGTTGAGCAAAGCGCAATTGCCCACGAGGCCTGCCTGCTTCTGCCCAGTCTCACCCGCATTCTGCGCACTATGGAGACCGATGGCCAGATCACCCGTCGCCAGGACAAACAAGACAAGCGCCGCACCATGGTTCGGATCACCGACGCCGGCCGCGCGGTTCTGGAAGACAACCTTGCCACGTCGCTGGCGATCTCAAACAATATCGAGTCGCAGATGGGCCGCGAGAAGCTGAACCAACTGCTGGACCTGCTTGAAGAGTTGCAGGCGGTTAAAGTCTGACCCTGCCCTAAGGCGGGCGAGGTCACGTAAGTGTTGGTTAAAGAGACGCCAGACCGGTATCCAGCGCAGACAGGATCTTGGCCACGTCCTCTGATGTTATGATCAGTGGCGGCGACAGGATGATGTTGTTGCCGGACACACGCACCATCACACCGTCTTCATAAGCCGCTTTCTGAACCTGCAGCGGCAAGTGTTTCGCGATGGGTGCCTTGGTCGAGCGATCCGAGACCAGTTCCAGCGCACACATCAGCCCCTCGCCGCCGCGCACATCTCCGATCACGTCGTATTTCTCAGCCAGCTTCTGCAACCCGGCAAACAGCTCATCCCCGCGCGCAGCGGCGTTTTCCCAGACGCGCAGGCGCTTGATCTCGGAAAGCGCGGCCAGCGCCGCTGCAGCCCCAACCGGGTGACCGGAATAGGTATAGCCCTGATCTACCGATGCTTTGCCGGTGGTATCACTTTCAAACACCTCGGCAACTGCACCTGAAATCATCGCCGCCCCAAACGGGAAATAACCGTTGGTTATGGCCTTGGCCGTCGTCATGATGTCGGGCTGCACCCCCCAATGCCGTGCGCCGCTTTCACTGCCGGTACGCCCAAAAGCGGTAATGATCTCATCCGAGATCAGCAGAATGCCGTGTTTCGAGCAGACCTCACGCACCATCGGCATGAAACTCTTATGCGGCGGGATTACGCCCCCCGCCCCAAGGACCGGTTCCATGATGAAAGCCGCAACTGTGTTCGCACCCTGGAATGCAATCTCGGCCTCAAGCGCCTTGACGCAAAGCTGCGCCAAACGCTTAGGGTCGGTCTCGTCGAACGGGTTGCGATAGGTCCATGGCGCGGGCACATGGAAACAGCCCGGCATCATCGGCTCATAGGCCGCGCGGAACTTCTGATTGCCATTGACCGAAGCGGCGGCGAAATGGGTGCCGTGATAGCCCTGTTTCAGGCCGATGAATTTCGTGCGCCCAGCCTCGCCCCGCACCTTGTGAAACTGCCGCGCCATTTTCAGCGCGATCTCAACAGAATCCGAGCCGCCCGAGGTGAAGAAAGCGCGTGTCAGGCCGTCGGGCTCAAAAAACTGCGCAAGTTCATATGACAGCTCGATTGCCTTGTCGTTGCTGGTGCCACGGAAGGTCGAATAATAGGGCAGCGCATTCAGCTGATCGGCGATGGCCTGCTTAACCGGCTCGCAGGAATAGCCCAGATTGACGTTCCAAAGCCCCCCGACCGCGTCCAGCGCCTTGTGACCGTCGACATCGATAATACTGACACCCTCACCGCCGTTCAGAATCGTGGGCGGATTCTTCTGACTGTCGGCGGGATGCGCCATCGGGTGCCAGAAGTAACGCGCGTTGTTTTCTTTGAGAAAGTTCGAGTCTTTCATTTCTCTGGTCTCCGGGTTTTTCGCCCACCCGCTCACGGGTGGAATTCGGTTGGGAAAGTGTCGGGAAGTTGACCGCCAAAACTTGCGGTCAGGTCAGTTGAGAGGGTGTGCAGGACGGTCAGGATTTCCGGCAGCCGGTCGTCTCCGGCGCGGCCTTCGGGAACGGCAATCGCAATGGTTCCCAGCGCTACTTGATCAATGCCGAAGATGGGTGCCGCATAGCCATAGACGCCGTCTTCGTAGCTTCCACTGCTATTCGCCCAACCGGCCTGACCGATTGCCGCGACCCGCTCTTTGATCTTGGCCGGGTCGGTCAGCGTGGCGTCCGTGTATCGTACTTGTTCTTCCTGACCGAGACGGTCCAGCAAGAAGGATGGCCCAAAGCTGAGCATACAAAGACCTGATGCTGTCGCATTGATCGGAAGAATCTCGCTGGGGTCGAGGCTGACGCGCACGCTGTGGCGGTTCGTTTCGACCACCAGCGCGGTTTGAAGCCACTCCTTTTCAAGCAGGGAAAGATGCAGGCTTTCACCAACGTCCTGCATCGCGACCTGCATTCTCTGGCGGGCGCTCTCGATACCGGGACGGGCGATCTGGCGCAACGCGGCCAGGCGCAAAGCGGCAGGTCCGACCGCATAGGATTTGGTCATGGGGTTCTGCTCGATCAGCCCGTATTCCTCAAGCGCCCGCAGGTGGCGCAGCGCGGTGGCTTTGTTCAATCCAGACAGGCGCGCAAACTGACTCAACCCAATTTCTGGCCGAGCGTTTGAAAAGTAGTTGAGCATTTTCAGGGCGTTCAGGGCAGTACCCATGCGATTCACATCCTCCTGTTAAGGTAATACTTGACAGAACAAGCTTAACAAAGCAACATTATTATTGTTAACGCGGATCAAATAATGAACCACTGACGGGAGGTGTCAATGAAGAAAGTTCTAACAGCCGCCGCTTTTGTTGCTTCTGCAACCGCCGCACTGGCCGAGTATCCAGAGAAACCGGTTTCCTTTGTCGTTCCATGGCCTCCGGGTGACTTGGAAGACGTTCTCACACGGATGATCGCCGACGAATTTCAGGCCATGTATGGTGTTCCTGCCGCCGTCGTGAACAAGCCCGGTGGCGGCGGTGGTCCGTTCCCCGGAGCGGTGGAAGTTGCGACCGCTCCGGCAGATGGCTACACCGTTGGCTCGTTCGTCATAGGCGTACCGGTCATCGGCCCGGACATTGGCATTCCCGAGCTAAACCCCAACCCGTTCGAACCGATTGGCATTTTTCTGACCTATCCCTTCGTCATTGCCTCCAGCAAGGATGCCCCGTTCGCGACATGGGAAGAACTGGTGGAACACGGCAAAGAAAACGATGTCGCGCTTGGTCACTTCGGCTCGGTTCTGCCGCCCACACAAGTCACCTTTGCGGCCGCAGTCAGCAGTGGGTTTGACTTCGCCAGCGAAGCCGCCTTCGACGCGTTGGACTGCAACACCCTGGCTTCGGGCGACGTAGACGTGATCAACACGACGCTTCAACTTGTTCTTCCCTGTCTGGACCAAGTGAATGTCCTGGCCAGCATCGGTGGCGAACGGATCTCATTGGTCCCGGATACGCCCACGGTTACCGAGCTGCACCCCGAACTGCCATTGGCGCTGTGGAATGGTCTGTTCGTCCACAAGGACACTCCGTCCGAAGCACGCGAAAAGATCACTGCCGCCGCGCAGAAAGCGCTGGGATCTGACAAGGCCAAGCAACTTGCCGAAGAAACTGGAGCACTGATCTACTGGCAGGATCCGGATGCCTCGAATGCACAGATCGAACAGGACAAAGCCTCGTTCTCTAAAATCGAAGAGATTCTAGGCGAATAACGCGAAACCGGCCCGGCGTATTGCAATACTGTCGGGCCTTTTTCTATCCAGCAGGAGGCCATAATGATCGCAAAGACATTGCAAGACATGTTCAAACGATACCGCCGACCCGGCGATGTCGTTTTTGCTTTGGCCTTCCTGGTATTTTCGGGTTTTCTGCTGAGCCAACTGGGCACGCAGACCGAGGTTGTCAAACGCACCAAGTGGTTTGCGCAACCAAGCTTTTGGCCAATGGTCTCGCTCTGGGCAATGGCCGCCTTTGCCTTTCTGCACTGGCTCAGCTCCGCCATGTCGGACCGCATTCCGGGTCGCTGGCCCGAAGTCGCGTTCTGGCTGCGGTCCCTTGAATACGTCGCCTATTTTCTGATCTACGTCGCCGTTGTCCCGCTTCTTGGATACCTGCCTTCGACCGTTCTGTTCGCGGTATTCCTTGCAGTCCGAACCGGGTTCCGAAGCGCTGGGGCAATTGGCCTTGCGGCGGCTTTCGGTGTGGCGGTTACCATTATTTTCCGAGCCTTCCTGCAAGTGAAAATCCCGGCCGGTGCCGCCTATGAATACCTGCCCGATTCCGTGCGCGCCTTTGCGCTGACTTATCTCTGAGGTTCGCAAATGGAAACGCTTCTGTCCGGTCTTTCGATCCTGACACAATGGCAGGTGATCGTTGCCCTTCTGATTGGCTCGATCGGTGGGGTCATCATTGGCGCGCTGCCCGGTGTTGGCGCTGCGGTTGCCATCGCCATCCTTCTGCCCGCCACCTTCGCATTTGAACCCATTGTCGGCCTGACGCTGTTATTGGGTATCTATGGCTCGTCAATGTATGGAGGTGCCATTCCCGCCATTCTTATCAACACGCCTGGTACGGCGGTGAACGCGTTGACCACCTATGACGGCTATCCCATGACCAAACGCGGTCAGGGGCATCGCGCTCTGTCACTGGCCTATTCCGCATCGTTCTTCGGCGGTGTCTTTGCCATCATCTGCCTGATGATCCTATCGCCAGTTCTTGCATTGATCGCCCCCCATTTTGGCAGCCGAGAGATATTTCTGGCCGCCCTTCTGGGGATCATTCTGGTGATCCTCGCCCACCGCGGCCAGATTTTTGCCGCCGGAATGTTGGCCGCTTTCGGGATTTTCCTGAACACGGTCGGGCTTGAGCCTGTCAAATACACCCGCCGCTTTACCTTTGACCAAAGCTGGTTGGCGTCGGGTGTCGATCTTATCGTGGTCGTTCTGGGCCTGTTTGCCATCAGTCAGGCCTTGCTTTTGCTGCTTGAAAAGAACCACGCCCCGGGCGAAACGCATGTCAGCGGCAACATCTTCGCCGGCCTCAAGGAACTGCTGGGCATCAAACGTGTTGCAACCGTTTCCTCTAGCATCGGCGTATTCATGGGCATGGTGCCGGGCACGGGTGAGTTCACATCGCAATTCCTGTCTTACACATATGCGCAGAAAACCTCGAAAGACCCCGACAAATTTGGCGATGGCTCGCCCGAGGGGCTAGTAGCGTCTGAGGCCGCCAACAATGCGGTGCCAGGCGCGGCCATGATCCCACTGCTGGCACTGGGTATTCCAGGCGAAGCGCTGACCGCGATGATGTTGTCGGTGTTCTATGTGCACAATGTCATCCCCGGCCCGCAGCTGTTTGAAAACCAGATGGACTTTGTGATGGCGCTCTATATGGCGCTGATCCTGCTGAACGTCATCGTTCTGGTTTTCCTGCTCTTCTCGACCAACCTGCTGCTGAAGATCATCCAGATCCCAACGCGGTTTCTGGGCATTATGATCCTGATCCTAGCCTTCGTCGGCGTCTACAGTTTGCGTAACTCGATTACCGACTGCGCCATTGCCGCTGGTTTTGGTGTGTTCGGCCTGATCCTCAAACGGCTGGACCTCCCGATTGTGCCGATCATTCTGGGCATGGTTCTGGGCGGGATCATGGAGGTCAAGCTGCGCAGTGCCATGGCGCGGGTCAAATCACCGCTCGATTTCGTCGACCGCCCGATTGCGGCGATCCTGACGGCGCTGATCGTGCTGATCCTGCTGCTGCATTTCCGCACGCTGTACTACGAGTTCCGCAACAAGCTGAAACCCGAGCCGACCGCGCAACCAGTCGACTCCGATCACCCCAATCAGCAAGGGTAACTCTGCCATGAACCAGTCCGATATTGACGCCCTTCGCTCTCAGATTCTGTCCCCCCGATCACACTTCATCGGAGGGCATTGGGTCGCCGCTTCGGAAGGTGGACATCGGGAGGTGCTATCGCCTGTCGATGGCGCGGTGCTGACCCAGATTGCCGAAGGTACCCCGGCAGATATGGAGGCCGCGATTAGCGCTGCGCGGGCTGCGTTCGAGGATGGCCGCTGGTCGCGCCGCTCCCCTGCCGAGCGCAAGAAGGTCCTGCTGAAGCTGGCCGACCTGATCGAAAAACACGCGCTTGAACTGGCGGTTCTGGGTGTGCGCGACAACGGCACCGAGATCACAATGGCCATGAAGGCCGAGCCGATGTCGGCAGCTGGCACATTCCGCTACTACGCCGAGGCGATTGACAAGGTCTACGGGCAGATCGCGCCAACGGCAGAAAACGTACTGGGCTTGATCCATCACGCACCGGTTGGTGTCGTCGGAGCGATTGTGCCGTGGAACATGCCGCTTATGATCGGCAGCTGGAAACTGGCCCCTGCGCTGGCTACCGGCAACTCTGTCGTGTTGAAACCCGCTGAAAGCGCATCCTTGTCGCTGCTGAAACTGGCCGAACTGGCCGCCGAGGCCGGAGTGCCCGACGGCGTGCTGAACGTCGTCACCGGGTCAGGCCGGGTTGTGGGCGAAACGCTGGCGCTGTCGATGGATGTGGACATCATGGTGTTCACAGGCTCAGGGGCTACAGGCCGACGACTGCTGGAGTATTCGGCGCGTTCGAACATGAAACGCTGCTATCTGGAACTGGGCGGCAAGTCCCCCAATATTGTCTTCAACGATGCACCGGACCTGAGCGAGGCAGCTAAGGTTTCGGCAGGCGGCATCTTCCGCAACGCTGGCCAGATCTGCATCGCCGGATCGCGTTTGTTGGTCCAAGAGGACATCCACGATGACTTTGTTGCCGAACTCGTCAAACATGCCGAAGCGATGCGGGTCGGCAACCCGCTCGATCTGGACACACAAATCGGCGCAGTTCATTCGCTGCCCGAGTTGGAATCCAATCTGGACTTCGTAGCCAAAGCCGAGGCCGAAGGCGCCGTGCGCCGCACTGGCGGCGGGCGCATCCTTGAGGAAACCGGCGGCTACTATATGGCCCCGACCGTTATGACCGGGGTAAAATCTACCGACAATCTGTTCCAGAACGAGGTGTTTGGCCCGGTTCTGGCCGTGACCCCCTTTAAGGACGAGGACGAAGCGATCA
This sequence comes from Ruegeria sp. CL3, assembly GCF_056536505.1. Classification (NCBI taxonomy): domain Bacteria; kingdom Pseudomonadati; phylum Pseudomonadota; class Alphaproteobacteria; order Rhodobacterales; family Roseobacteraceae; genus Ruegeria; species Ruegeria sp. CL3. The sequence continues at coordinate 402,247 of NZ_JBQFPT010000003.1, forward strand.
GTTTGGCCAATGACTCGGTTTATGGCCTCTCCTCGGGTGTGTGGACATCCAACCTGAGTCGCGCGCATCGCATGATCGCTGGCATCCGCGCTGGCGTCGTGCATGTAAACACCTATGGCGGCTCTGACTTGACCGTGCCACTGGGTGGTGTGCGCCAGTCGGGCAACGGGCACGACAAGTCCCTGCATGCGTTCGAGAAATATCTCGACCTCAAAACCGCCTGGATAAAACTCTGACCAAAGGTCTGCTGAATGACACTTCCTGCGAAATCCGCCGAGCTTGTTGAACGCCGGACCAAGCTGCTGGGCCCGAATGTCTCGACCTTTTATGACGAGCCGCTTCATATCGTGAAGGGCGAAGGGGTCTGGCTTTGGGATGCGGATGGGCGCAAATACTTGGATTGCTACAACAACGTCCCCCATGTCGGCCATTGCAACCCCCGCGTGGTCGAGGCGATCTGCCGTCAGGCGTCAACGCTCAACACCCATACTCGTTATCTGCATGACGGCATTCTTGACTATGTTGAAAAGCTGACGGGCACGATGGATGCCTCGCTGGACACCGCCATCCTGACCTGCACCGGGTCCGAGGCCAATGACATCGCCCTGCGCATGGCCGAAGGCATGACCGGTAAACGCGGTATCATTGCTACGGATGCAACCTATCACGGCAACACTTCTCTGGTCAGCCAGTTGAGCAAATCAAACGTGCCGACCGTTGGCTTTGGTCTGGATCAGTATTTCCGGTTTGTGGAAGCACCCGACAGCTATCGCAACCCGGACCCGGACGGCGGCAAGTTTGCTGATGCTGTTTCCGAACAGATTGCCGAGCATGAAAAGTCCGGCATCGGCTTCACCGCCTTGGTCCTCTGCCCCTATTTCCTGAACGAAGGCTTCCCCGACCATCCCGACGGCTGGCTGAAACCCGTGGCCGAAGTGGTGCGCAAGGCCGGTGGCCTGCTGATCTGTGATGAGGTCCAGTCGGGCTTTGGCCGCACCGGCACCCATATGTGGGCGCATCAGAAGATGGGCGTGGTACCGGACATCATGACCATGGGCAAACCCATGGCCAACGGTCATCCGGTGGGCGGTGTCGTAACGCGCAACGAAATCCTTGCTATGTTCCGCAAGGGCTATCGGTACTTCAACACGTTCGGTGGCAACCCGGTGTCCTGCGCAGCAGCGATGGCGGTACTGGAAGAGATCGAGGACAACAACCTCGTCGCCAAAGCCAAATCCGTGGGCTATCACGCCCGCGCGCGCATGACAGCTTTGCAGCAGAAATACGAGTTCATCGGCGATGTGCGCGGCTCGGGCCTGATTTTCGGGGCCGAGATGGTGCTGAATCGTCAAACCAAGGAACCGGCCAGCGAATTCACCGATCGGATCATCAACGCGATGCGGCACCGGGGGATAATCCATTCAAAACTCGGCCGCCATAAAAACACGCTCAAGATCCGGCCACCGATGCCGTTCTCGAAAGAGAATGCAGATCTGCTGTTTGACACATTGGACGAGGTTTTGGCCGAAACCCCGCTGACCCTATGACACCGATTGTCGAGCAAGCCCTGACCCTTTGGGGCATGGACGGTGCTGAATGGTCGCTGGTCGCGGCCCGCGAAAACCATGTCTACCGTGTTCAGATCGGCGCGAAAAGCTATGCCCTGCGCCTGCACCGCAAGGGCTTGCATTTGGATACTGCCTTGAGGTCCGAGCTGCAGTGGATCGCCGAGCTGGGCGCAAAGAGCGTCGGTGTACCCACACCGGTACCGGCCACGGATGGCCGCTATCTGCAACTGCTGGACGGGATCCAGGTCGATATGCTTGACTGGCTGCCCGGTCGCCCACTGGGATCGACCGAAACCGGGATCGACCATAGTGATCCTACCGGGCTGTTTCGGGCCCTCGGGCATGAGATGGCAAAGCTACACAAGGTCAGCGATGCCTGGACGCGTCCCGATGACTTTGAGCGCTGGTCCTGGGATCGTGCTGGACTGCTGGGCAATGCCCCATTGTGGGATCGGTTTTGGGAAAACCCCACGCTTTCGGTTGAGGATCGCGCCCTGTTCACCGCGTTCCGCGAGAAAGCTAACAATCACTTGCTGCAGATCGAAAACCAACTGGATTACGGCCTGATCCACGCCGATCTGGTACGTGAAAACGTGATGGTCCGAGGCGACAAGCTCTGGCTGATTGATTTCGACGATGCCGGGTTCGGGTTCCGTCTGTTCGATATCGCCACGACACTGCTGAAAAACCTATGCGAGCCGGACTACGACGCCCTGCAAGCGGCCCTGCTTGAGGGATACCGGTCGGAACGTGCGCTAGACACCGAGCATCTTGATCTGTTCATGGCCCTGCGCGCGGTGACTTATGTCGGCTGGATTTCGTCCCGCATGAGCGAAGATGGATCAGAGGCGCGAAATATGCGGTTTAAAGATACCGCCCGAGAGTTGCTGACACGCTACCTCGGATAGAACGCACGGACGGGAGGAAACCATGACAAACAAAACGATCCTGCTGATTGGGACATACGACACCAAAGACCCCGAGATGCGGTTCATCAAAGACGCCGTAAAGGCGCAGGGAGCAGATGTGCTGACAATGGACGTCTCCGTTCTTGGCGATCCTGAAACACCGACCGACATCTCAAAACATGACGTCGCAGCTGCCGAAGGCATAACCATCGACGAGGTGATTGCTCTGGGGGATGAGAACAAGGCCTTTCGCGTCATGTCCGCCGGGGCTGCCAAGGTCGTGGCAAAAGCCTTTGCCGATGGCCGGTTTGACGGGATGCTGGCCACTGGTGGAACCATGGGCACCGACCTTGCGCTGGATTGTGCGCAGGCCCTGCCCATGGGGGTTCCGAAATACATTGTTTCAACAGTCAGTTTCTCACCGTTAATCCCCCCACATCGGTTGGCGCCCGACATACAGATGATCCTGTGGGCTGGTGGGTTGTACGGTATGAACTCGATCTGCAGGTCTTCGCTGTCACAGGCTGCGGGGGCCGTGGTCGGTGCTGCCAAAGCCGCCATCGCGCCGGATCGGAGCAAACCGCTGATTGGAATGACCAGCCTTGGATCGTCCTGCCTGCGTTACATGAAAACCCTTAAACCAGCGCTGGAAGAGCGCGGTTTTGAGGTTGCTGTATTCCACTCGACAGGCATGGGTGGCATGGCCTTTGAAAAACTGGCCGCCGAAAAGGCCTTTGTCTGCGTGATGGATTTCTGCATGCAGGAATTTGGCAATCTGCTGGCCGGTTCCGTTGTTTCAAGCGGAGAGGATCGCGTTACCAATGCCGGGCGCGTTGGCACGCCGCAGATGGTTGCACCGGGCGCTCTGGACCTGCTGGATTTCGCGGGCTGGCAAGAGATCCCGGACCAATATGCAGATCGCCCGTTTCACGAACATAACCGCCTGATCAAAAGCTCGGTCTTCAATGGCGAGGAACGCCGCGCCTGGATCAGGGAACTTGCAAACCGGCTGGAAGCAGCAACCGGGCCGGTTCATTTCTTCCTGCCGTTGCAAGGCGTTGAAGCATGGGACAAGGAAGGCGAAGAGGCACATGACCCCGCAGCCCTTGCTGACATGCTCGATGAGGCCCGCAAGGTCATGCCGGACCAGGTGCCGATGACTGAGCTAGACGCCCACATCAACGACGCCGCATTTTGCCATGCCGTTCTGGCCAAATTTGACGAATGGGTCGAAAACGGTGTTGTCAGCCGTGGCTAGCCGGCATCCCACTGAGTGCCAGAGTGTTCGTGAAGCTAATCGCACATGGCTTCGAGGCTAAACAAGTTGCTCCACAAGGGAGTTTCCACCGCCACTTAAACCACTCTTTTTCGCAGAAGGCGGCTAAGATATCACGCCCGGACAAGCGGGCGTGACAGGTGTGCTGTCAGACATATTCGAACCAGCCTCAGCTAGACCGGTATGGTGCTGTCAGACGAATTCCAACCAGTCTCTAGTAGGCCAGTGACGCTGTCTTTTATCCCGCACCAAGTTCGCGCCACTCGGCAAGAGCGGCGGATCATGTCAGTTCGAGGGTGTCTCGGCTGGTGAGCGATCGTCCCTTGTTGAAGTGGTTGTAGACAGGGGAATGGACAGAGACAAATTTCTGCAAACTTCGCATACGCCTAAAACGTTGCATGGCGCATTCACGCCGTCGGAAAAGATGGTGCGAATTCCCGGAGCGGTTATTGAGCCACCTGCCCGTCTGCTGTTTTTCGGTAGCGCCAATCTCTGAGAGAAGCCCGAAAAGAGGCGCAGCTATCGGTGACTACTTCTTCAGCTTTACCGCGCGCTTCATCAATTTCCCGAGAAATTTCAATGCCGCCAGCTTGTTTCAACTTTTGGTAGCGATTGCTTCCAGCACCTCGCCCTCGTGATCGGCGGCCCGCCAGAGGTGGTGTTTCTTGCCAATCACCTTCACGAAAACCTCGTCTACGTGCCACTTTCATTTCGAAAATGTCCACAGTTTCTGGACTCGCTTTCGTCTGATCTCAGAGGCAAACACCAGGCCAAATTGTTCCACCAATATTTGACAATTTCCTGGCTCATGTCGATGCCTCGCCCGTGCAGCAAATCTTCGACATTGCAAAGCGAAAGCGGGACAAGGATGTACAGCATCACCGTCAATCGGATGAACTCGGGGCTGCTCTTGAAATACATGAAAGAGGCAGGCCTGATCATGCGCAAAAGCTACCGAACCGCCCAGCCCCGCTCAAGCAAGGTTCTTCTGAAAAGACTGTAGCGATGTTGTCTGGCTCCTTTGTTGAGAGCACATGGACGAATGTCTCAAACGCATTGAGCATGTTGCAGGTGCTGCAATGTTGGCTTTCGAAGTCTTCGTGGCAAATGCCACGGTCGTTTGAGATGCTCAACCCTCCGGCACTGCAGTCGCGTCAAAAAACTTAAATGGCCCGGGAATAATCGTAGCTCATCCGACGACAAAAGAGTTTAGTCGACATGTTTGGGCGAAATAGATTTGGCAGTCGTCCCAGACGCCGCCCAAAAAACCTAAGAACTGACCGCGATGTGTTTTCGGCAGCGCATTGGAAATTTAGCTTTTGCCTCAAAAATGTTACGACGATGCAAGCGATGCAGTTGAGCAATGTCCGCATCGGGCTCTGAGCCGTCAGTAAGCCCGGATTGTGCGAACGACAGCTTCCGAAAGCTGAATGTCTGCACATTGGGCTAAACCCGTGAAAACGCCACGTCATCTCGATTTTCGCAATTTCTGCTTTCAGGACTGATTTCAATCACGAAACGCTGCATCACCGCAAGTCCGCTTAGAGCCCTGAGCGGAAGTGTCGAAATCTAACTCCCACGTTCGCTGCACGAAATATACTCTCCCGTCGAAGAGGTCTTGTTCGCATCGCGACAGAGGTCATATCCACTCATTCGAATTTCGCCAAATCCGAAGCCGCAATTCAGAAAGCGCCACGGCTCTTGTGTCATTGGGTATGCATACGTGGTACAGTGCCTTGGCAGCCTGTCCATCATTCTGGAGCAATAGGAAGCGATATTTCTAAGATTCTTTTTGGGAGGTGATTTGATGGCTTTTGCTACAAACAGGACCGGTTCTATCTGGCCCGACGGCGTCGTCCCTTATGTCATCAGCAGCGACTTCAGCAGCGATCAACGGGACGAAGTCGAAGCCGCAATAGAGCACTGGAATATGCGTACCATTATGCGGCTACGGCCTATGACGACAGGTGATGTAGACTTTGTGCGCTTCGAGCCGGCCGAGGGATCTTGCCGCTCACCCGTAGGACGCCAACCCGGTGGGCAATCAGTTAGGTGTGATGTTCTGGATGGTTTCCATCGCGGAAATATCATTCATGAGATCGGGCACGCGGTAGGATTTTGGCACGAACACACCCGGCCCGACCGCGATATGTTTGTTACAGTTCACGAAGACAACATCGAACCTGATGCCATCGGCAATTTTGATATTGGTATGGGCCGTGTGCTCACAGGCTATGACTATGGGTCCATCATGCACTACGGACGGCGCGGGTTTGCCATAGATGATGACGAGGATACGATAACAGCACTCGATCCTGATGCCGACATCGGTCAACGTGAAGGCCTCAGCGCGTTGGATCTGCTTGGGATCTGCCTCATCTACGGCGCTCCTCATTATTCGGTCGCCTGGCAGGACGACAATGATGATGACGGTGAAGCGGATATCTGGTTAGCAGGGCTTTCGGCTTGGGGTAGCTATTGCGGTGGTCAGCAACGCAGGTTGCACAACACCGGTGGCCACCAATCGCGCCCCACGCTAGGGCTGGACGGGCAGCGAAATGCGATGGTCGCCTGGGAAAGTACGTCGAGCGGCGTGCGCCACATTTCCCGACGCGCGTTCCGGGCTGATGGCTCCCAGCTTTTTGGCGGCCATCGGGCGAGTTCAAATGCGTCATCGAACAATCGCGACCCCGATATAGCGGTTGCTCCAGACGGGCGTTTCTTGCTGGCCTGGCAAGAGACAAGAGACAACGTCATACGTATTATGGCGCGGGGCTACAATGCAGATGGGTCAACGCGTATCCCGCTTCAAGCACTCGCGACTTCGGACACTGGAACACCGGCGGCCCCAACGCTAGGCCTAGTGGGCACTGGTGGATTTGTTTGTGCCTGGGCCGAGTTGTCCGCTGATGAGAGCATCTCGATCCGGTGTCGTCGCTTTGATGATGATGGCATTGCGAACGGGCCTGAAACAGTTGTGGCGACGGGACTTGGAGATCAGGAGGCGCATCCGCGAATCGCTGTTGATGGCTTGGGGCGTTCCTATATTGTTTACGAGCGCGGCGCGCGGGATGTGATGATCATGGGTTTGGAGGCGGACGGGAGTGAACGCTTCTCTGAGCGCCCGGTTCCGCAGGATACGCGTGGCGACCAAGTCCGGCCCGATATCGCGCTGCTGAACGATGGAACGCTCATCGTGGTCTGGACCGATGACAGAAACCAGAATGGACTTGGTCAAATCAGGGCACGTGCTTTTGCGACTGACGGCAACCCGGTTTCGGGCGACTTCACTGTAAATCAGCGAGGTGGTGGTGATCAAAGAAATGCGCGTGTCGTTGCGCTTGTCGAGGGTGGTTTTGTTGCCACTTGGCAGGATGACGAGCAGCGCGATCGTCTTTATCAGATACATGCTCAGACATTTACGGCCGAGCGCGAGCCGCGCTTCGCCAACAAGACCGTCAACCAAGTTCAGAAGGGAACGCAAACCAATCCGGCAACCGGTGCCTAGGTGAGATACGTTCCTGGTCGGTGCAGCCCCATAAGACCATGCGTCATCGTATCAGCGCTGTCAGACGAATTCGAACCGGCTTCTGTTAGGCTAGTGAAGCTGACCTTTATCCCACGCCAAGTTCGCGCCACTCGGCAAGAGCGGCGCTGCGTGTCAGCTTTAAGGTGTCTCGGCTGGTGAGCGCTCGTTCCGGATTGAAGCGGTTGCAAACGGAGGAATGAACGGCGACATACTTCTTTAAACTTCGCGTACGCCTGAAACGCTTTGTCGCGCGTTCGCTTCGTCGAAACGGCAAGTGTGAATTCTCGACGCGGTTGTTTAGCCACCTGCCTGTCATTACGTTTTTGAGCGCGCCCAATTGTCTAAGCGCAACCTTGTAGGAAGCGATCTGTGACGACCTCCTCAGCGCAACCGTGCCTCTTCATCAATTTCTTAAGGAGTTTCAGTGCTGCAGCCTTGTTTCGGCGTTTGGTGACAACGGCTTCCAGTACCTCGCCTTGGTGATCGACCGCCCGCCAAAGATAGTGCCGCTTGCCATTCACCTTCACGAAAACCTCGTTCACGTGCCACTCCCATTTGGAGAACGCGCGCAGCTGCTGAAAACGCTTCCGTCTGATCTCAGCAGCAAACATCGGGCCAACCCTGTTGCAACATTAGCAGACAGTCTCGCGGCTCACTTCGATGCCTCGCTCGTGCAGCAGATTGTCGACGTTCCGAAGCGAGAGCGGGAAACGGATGTACAGCATCACCGCAAGACGGATGATCTCGGGACTGGTTTTGAAGTACTTGAAAAGCGATGGTCTTTCTATAATCGGAGGCTACGCAAATCCCCTGCCCGAATCAATCAAAGCTCTTCTGACAAGACCATCATTTTCGCTACGGCCCGACGCATTACTCGGTTTTCTGGATAGCGAATCCCGATCCCGCGGTCCTGTAAGCTTCGCGGGGTGGCGCGAACACGTCGAGCACTTTCGCGCCATCGGGACCTGCACGAAACCCGTGTGCAACGCCGCCCGGAGTGCGCCAGAAGTCACCGCTTCCCACAGCTACTTCGATATCGTCTTGAATACGGATGCCACTGCCTTCAAGCAGAACTCCCCATTGCTCTTCTGGATGAGAGTGGATGGAGCCCTCGCTGCCAGGCTCAAAACTGACCACAGAGAACATTGCCTTTTCGCCAGCGAAGACCCGAGTTTCGATCCCGGTTGTCAGCGTACGGGCGATGCCCTCGCTTAGGTCGGCAAGATTGAAAAAGTTTTCTGGTCTAGACATAAATTGAACCCTTTTGTTTAGGTGCTTTAGCTGCGGTCGAGTTCTAAAATCTCATAGGTGGTCGTACCGGCCAGGATTCGAGCTCGGATGACCTCTTCCCGCTCGGCGACATGAGAGACTTTCTCCAGGATTTCCGCGGCGAAACTCGAAGGCAGAACCACCACGCCATCGTCGTCGCCAACAATGATGTCTCCGGGCGAGACAGAGACCCCGCCTACGACCACCGGAACATCAATTTCGCCCGGTTCGGTTTTTACGGTCGCTTCGGGATGAAAGCCCCGGCAGAAGACCTGGAACCCCAATGCTGCGATGTCTGCGCTATCCCGAATTGTACAATCGAAGACAGCGCCCAAGATGCCCTTGGACTTGCATCCATCGGCCAATAAATCGCCGAACGGGCCAAACCGCTCCGAGCCGCCGCCATCCACGACCAAAACGTCACCCGGCTGGGCCACATGCACCGCACGGTGAATGGCGCCGTTCTGCCCTGGCGTGATGCGCACAGTGCGCGCCGGCCCCGCAATCCGGGTTCCACGGATCAGCGGCTTGATCCGCGCGCTCATAGCTCGAACTCTGGTATCTGCGTTGCAAAAGTTACCAGTTGGAAAAGTAGCGAACGGGGTCATAGTGGTTCCTCTTGTTCGGCAATAAATTCTGCAAGCGCCGACCATAGTGCAGGTGGATTTGAATACATGGGAAAGTGAGCAGAATGTGGAATTTCGATCACTTGAACACCGATATCGGGCAGGTGATTCAGATAGGAAAGATGGCGGTTTTGTTCACCATAAACAAAGGCCTTCGGACATGAGAGCCCCTCGAAGATGTCCATCAGAGGAGTGTTGTCGGACAAGTCGACCATCGACCTGAACACAGGCTCAATCGTTGATGGTCTGACCTTGCTGTCCAGCGCTGCAACGTAGATCGCCGATGAAAATTCCATTCGTTCACGCACACGTTCTTTAAAGCCTTCAAGAAAAACACCCGCATTGGCGGTCGGGAAGTCGACAATCTGGCGCGAAAGAAAGCAGTCTTCCGGCGCGACATTACCTTCGATGTCAAAAAAGCTCAGGACCCTGTCCGGAAGTGCGCTGGCCAGCATTAGCCCGGTCAACCCGCCCATGGAGTGACCGGATAGATGGAACCGATCTAATCCCAGTGCATCAACCGCGGCAGTCGTGACTTCGACAAGGAACGGGATAGATAGCTCATCAGGTCTGCTGATATCAGACGCGCCACAGCCAGGTGCGTCCCAAAACACAAGATCCCGATCCAAGAAGTCTTGGCGAAAGGCAAGATCGGCGTAATCCTCTTTGGTCGACCCAAATCCATGCAGGCATACAAGTGCCGGCTTTATGCCGTTTCGGCGGAGGCATGACAAACGAAGAGAAACTCCGCTGATCGTCAGCTCCAGAATATGAGAGTTCATGACGATGACCTTTGATAAGAGCTTTCGTCTTTAATTTTCGAATTTTGTAGACGAAAAGTCATCGAAAGTATAGTAATGATGCATGATTGACGGAAAAGACCGTGAAATACTGTCCATCCTTCTTGAAAGCTCGGCCATACCAAAAGCTGAGATCGCGCGTCGTGTGGGTCTTGCACCCTCTGCGATCTCCGAAAGGGTTCGCCGTCTGGAATCCATGAACATCATTCAAGGCTACGAGGTCAGGATTGATCCGCGGGCGCTGGGAAAGCCGCTCTTGGCCTTTGTCTTTGTAACCGACGCCAAGCCGAGCCAGGGTTTTGACACAGCCGCCGCCCTGTCGCAGGTGACTGGACTGGAAGAGCTGCACAAAATCGCAGGAGACGATTGCTATCTACTAAAGATACGCGCTTCCGGCACCGACGAATTGAACGAAATCATTGAGCAGCAGATCAATCCGGTTCAATCCGTCACACGTGTTCGTACCACAATTGCACTGAACTCAGTTACTGAGAAACCATGTCTTTCTGGACACGAATTACGCGCGTGAGGTTCCAGTCGAACTCAGCCAGTTGCCGAAATAAAACTATATTACTGCAAGAATTAATGGCGGCTTGAGACGCTGAGCGGTCAATCGCTGCGAGGCGACATGATTTGCGTCCACGAACGACTGGAATGCGGACGAAGCCAATTTTTGGTCCGGTCCAAGAAACTTGAGGTTCCGGCCCCATAGCTAACATTCGTATACTTGTCGCAAGTCGATCTAAGTCGACATTCCCTCCGATCAGTTTTCTGTTTTAAAACAATGCTATTCAGCTTTGCTCGCTTCCTGTTTCATCTATCCCAGTTGCATGAGGGTTGGCATTCACCCCTGCCAACATCTTTATAACTTCGGCTTTCCAGCCCGCCTTGATCTTTAAAGCCAGTTGAGACGGTGGGCGGTGATCGGGCTCAAGGAGCGCATACTCATATCTGAGCGGTTTTTTGAAGGCCACGAACGCAACTTTTCCGTTGGACAGGTTTAGTTCTCGTTCAGTCGCTACAGTCAAAGGATCCACGATCGAATAACACTGACCTGAGCTCACAAAGGGTATAAGGGGTAGAAAGTACTGACAGGTCACTGTTGGGTTGTAGTCAGCTGAAACATCTTGAAACTCTTGCCGAATTTTACGCTGGAACGGGTGCGTGGCATGCAATCCCCCCATAGGCGCTCCGTCGAGATCAGAAATCGACATGGTTCCGCGTGAAGCAAGCGGGCTGTCACGATCAACGGCACAAAAACAATCTGCCCGGATCAGTTCTGTTGAATACTGAGGCTCTTTCCCGGTTGAATGATCGAAGTCTGCAAAGCCGAAATCAATATTCTGCGTGCCTGCGAGCTCAATAATCTGAGGCGAACTGCGTGTAGACAATGTGATACGTATATCAGGGTTTTCGCCGACTGATTGGCTGATGAAACGCGGGAACAAGAAAGCGGATGGGCCCGGCATTGTAGCGATATTCAGACTGCCGGAATGCCCTTTAATCAACCCTTCCATTGTACTGGAAATCGTCGCGAGGCGGTCCAGTATACCTGTTGTTTCGGCCAAAAGGTAATGCGCTTCGGGAACCGGGACCAATCGCCGTCCCTTACGCTCGAACAGTGTCAGGCCAAGGGTCTTTTCAAGATTCTTCAAGGCCAGGCTGATCGCAGGCTGGGTGCGGTTCAGTTTCTTGGCTGTTTGAGAGATAGAGCCAGTCTCCATCACCTCGCGAAAAACGGTCAACTGCATAAGGTTCATGGTCAATATATAAGTCAAACCTTAGTTTTATGAAATATAACAAATTTGTATTTATGAAAATTGCTACTACGCTTGCAGGATCGAAATTCGGCCAAACCGAATCCGACGATCCAACAAGGGAGATGATGATGAAATTTGTGAAATGTTTGACGGGACTGGCCCTGGCAGGCGCACTTGCCGCCCCGGCACTGGCGCAGGACCCAACTTTTTTCCGCATCGGCACTGGCGGCGCGGGAGGAACTTACTTCCCCATTGGCGGCACCATCGCAAACGGAATCTCCGCCCCTCCGGGTTCGCGCCCCTGCGAAGAGGGCGGCCAGTGCGGCGTACCGGGGCTGATTGCTATCGCTCAATCCACCACCGCGTCAGTGTTCAACAACGCCGCCGTTCAAAACGGTGAGCTTGAGGCCGGTCTAGCCGCAGCCGATGTCACCCGCTCAATGTATCTAGGTGAGGGCAAGTTCGAGGGTAAACCTCACCCCAATCTTCGCATCGTGGCCAACCTGTTCCCCGAAGACCTGCACTTGGTTCTGCCTGCCGGTGAGACAATCAACGATCTGAGCGATCTGGAAGGCAAGCGCGTCGGCATCGCGCAAGCCGGTTCCGGTACACAGGTTGCCGTGCTGCAGATGCTGGATGCCTGGGGCGTCAACCGTGACAACATGGATGAGGCCGAGTTGAACAACAGCCAAAGCGCCGAGCGTCTGGCTGACGGTCAGCTTGACGCCTATTTCTACGCTGCAGGCTGGCCTGTTGCCGCGATGGTGCAGCTGTCGTCAACCAAGGGCATGAACCTGCATTCCTTCAGCGACGAAGACATGGCGAAGATCAACGAGATCATACCGGCGTACATCCCCTCGGCGATCCCGGGTGGCGTCTATGAAGGTATCGACGGCGAAACGAAGACCCCGGCGGTTAGCGCGATGCTGGTGGTGTCCTCGGAACTATCCGACGAACTGGTATATGGCCTGACCAAGGCGCTGTGGAACGACAATACCCGCAAGCTGCTGGACAATGGTCACGCAAAAGGCAAGCAGATCACGCCCGATACGGCGCTGGATGGTGTCGAGGCGCTGGGTGTACCTCTGCATCCGGGGGCCGAGAAATTCTATAAAGAAGCCGGTCTGCTTCAGTAATCGTAGCTTACTGACACCTGTCGTCGGTGCCCCTGCGCGGGGCACCGCACTCTGGAATTATGCGAAATCGGAGGGCCATCATGTCCGAGACCCAGAAACTTGATGACCACGAACTGACGGCCGAGGAACTGGCCGCCATCGAAGAACAGTTCGACGAAGGCGCCGCCGTACGGCAGGTTACACCCACCGCAGGCAAGGTACTGCGCGTTGTTGCCCTGATCCTTGCGTTCTACGAATTCTTCACAGCCGGTTTTGGCCTGCCTGCCGACCATTGGCACATGGGTATCTATCTGGCGCTGCTGTTCATTTTGGTTTACGCGACAATTCCGGTAATCGGCTCCAAAAACCTCTATGCGCTCAAGGTCAGCCGGTTCCGTATCGGCAACATCCCCCTGTACGACTTGGTCTTTATGGCTCTGGGGATCATCGCAGCGCTGTATGTTGGGGTCGCATGGCGCGGCATTCCGTTTCTGGGGATCGAGGAACAAACGTTCAGAATGGGCAACCCGAACACCTATGATGTGGTTTTGGGCGTAGTCATCATCCTGCTGGTTCTGGACATCGCACGCCGCACGCTGGGTTGGGTGCTGCCACTGATCATCTGTGTGTTTATCTCATACGCTCTGTTGGGCCCGTATTTCCCCGGATTGCTGCAGCATCCAGGTGTGAACTTCAAAACATTCGTGTCGTCGATGTATTTCCCGCAGGAAGGCATCTATGGCGTCACCCTCTGGGTCGTCTCGACCATCGTTTTCCATTTCGTCCTGTTCGGCGTGATCGCGCAGCGCACCGGATTGGGGCAACTCTTCATCGACAACGCAACCATTTTGGCGGGCCGCTATACCGGTGGGCCGGCAAAAGTGTCGGTGGTATCCTCGGCGTTCTTCGGCACGATCTCGGGCTCTTCGGTGGCCAACACCGTTTCGACCGGCGCGCTGACCATTCCCAACATGAAGCGCCTTGGGTACCCCGGCCATTTTGCGGGCGGCGTCGAAGCCGCATCGTCAGCCGGAGGGCAAATCACGCCGCCAATCATGGGGGCAGCGGCCTTCATCATGGCCGAGTTTCTTGAGGTGCCCTATACCACCATCGTCATCGCCGCGATCTTCCCCGCGATCCTTCACTATGTCGGCGTCTTTGCCGTGGTGCACCTGATGGCACGCAAGCTGAACCTGCAAGGCTTGGCGAAAGAGCAACTGCCGCAGCTAAAGGCCGTCTGGGCCGAAGGTTGGGCTAACATCGTGCCTCTGATCGGCCTGCTGGTCGTGCTGTTCACAGGATATACGCCGTTCATGTCGGCCTTCTGCGGAATTTCTCTGGCAGTGATCGCAGGCATGTCGCGCATCAAACAACCACCCACGCTGATCTATGCCGCGGCGTTCCTGGCCTTCGTGCTGTGGAAATTTTCAGATGGCGGTTTCGATCTGACGATGACGGCGATCCTGTGTGCCTTGTCGGTGATCGCCACGTTGAACCCGCAGAAACGCATCGAAGTACCCGAGATGCTGCAAGCGGTTGAGTTGGGCGTGAAATACTCGCTGGCCGTGGGCGCCGCTGCTGCCGCCGTCGGCATTGTCGTCGGTGTTATCAACACAACCGGCATTGGCTTCCGTATCGGGTTCATGGTCACTCAGGGCGCAGGCAACCTGGCCTCAGACCTGTACAATATGATCTCGTTTGGCAGCTGGCAGCTGTTTGCGATGGAAGACCTGCAACTGTTCATCTCGCTTGTCTTCATTGCCATCGTTTGCATCCTGATGGGCGCAGGCATCCCAACCACTGCGCTCTACATCATGCTGGTCTCAGTCGCACAGCCCGCGCTGGCGCAGTTGGGTGTCCCGCCGATCGCAAGCCACCTGTTTGTACTCTATTACGGTGTTGTGTCCGAGATCACGCCGCCCGTTTGCACCTCGGCCTATGCGGCGGCGGCCATAGCGAACTCCAACCCGTTCCGAACTGGTCTCTCTGCCTTTACCCTTGGGTTGGGCAAGGTGATCGCGCCAATGGCCTTTGTTTATGCGCCGGTCCTATTGTTCGTGTCCTCAACCGGGTTCAACCTGTGGGAATTCACCTACACCGCCACGAGTTGTATCGCCGGGGTCATCGCGCTGTCCGCAGCTGTGGTCGGATACTGGCTGAAACCGCTGAACATCGCGTCGCGTATCCTGATGGCCATCGCGGGGGTGATCTTTGTTGCGCCCAGCCTGACGGCTGACCTGATAGCGCTTGCTGTCGCGTCGCCGGTCATTGTCTCCCAACTGATCGCGCGCAATCGCAGCCATTCCCCGGCTTGATGCGATGACAGAGCAAGTGACCATCATCGGCGCAGGGATCGTCGGCATTTGTTGCGCGCTGTCGCTGCAAGAACGGGGCATACCGGTCCGAATTATCGACCGGAGCGACCCCGGACAGGAAACCTCGTTCGGCAATGCGGGGGTTGTGTCGCCCTGGTCGATTATTCCGCAGGCCGTTCCGGGCATTTGGAAGAAGTTGCCCCAGATGCTGTTGGACCCGAAAAGCGCGCTTTCGGTCCGGGCGTCCTTCTGGCCGAAGATGATCCCGTGGGGGCTGCGTTTTCTGGGAAAGTCCGGCGAAAAGACGGTTCGCGAGATCTCAGATGCAATGGAGATTTTGTGTCGTCCGTCCATTGATCTGTACCGTCGGCACCTGCAGGGCACGGGCCACGAAGCGCTGATCGTGGACAGTTACTATATTCACGCGTTCCGCAACCCTGAACAGGCCAAGCTGAACGACCTTGGTTATCTGATCCGCCAGGAAAAAGGCGGTGAACTGGAGCGTGTCGACGGCGCTGAATTGCGGCGCCTGGAACCAGCGCTGTCAAAAGACCTCAAGGCTGCGATTGTGATCAAAGGTCAGGCCCGCGCAACGTCTCCCGGGCGTTTGGGCGCTGTATTGGCCGAAAAAGCACGTGCGCAAGGTGCTGAGTTTGTGCGGTCCGAAGTCACTAAGCTGAGCCACACCGAAGACGGCACTTGGCAGCTTTTAACGTCGCAAGACACGTTACACGCGCGCAATATTGTCCTAGCGGCCGGAGTGTGGTCTGCCGACCTGCTCAAACCCCTTGGCATACCTGTGCCGTTGGTGGCCGAGCGGGGTTACCACGTCGAATTCCCGGCCCCCTCGGCTGTGCTGAACAACTCGGTTATGGATGTGGACGCAAAGGTTGTCGCAAGTTCGATGCAGGGCGGCCTCAGGGTTGCCGGTACGGCGGAGTTTGGCAGTGTTGATGCCCCAGCAGATCCGCGCAAGGAAAAGATACTGACCGATCAGGCAAAAACTTTGGTGCCGGACCTCGATACTGGCGCGGCAAAGTTCTGGATGGGCCGGCGCCCCTCTTTTCCCGATAGCCTGCCGGCGATTGGGCCGCTGAACGGAAAGGGCGGGCTTTTTGCCGCCTTCGGCCATTCTCATTACGGGCTGATGATGGCGCCAAAGACCGGAGAACTTGTGGCGGATCTGGTGTCCGGACGCAGCCCAAATATCAAGCTGGACCCGTTCTCGCTGGCCCGTTTCTAAATCCCCTATTCGAAAGGACCTGAGCACCATGCCAATTTACGAAGGTGGCCAAAACATCTGCGGGGCATCGATCGGGGTTTTGTGCCTTGAAAGCTATTTTCCCAAACCGCCCGGGCACATCAAGAACCCGTCCAGCCTTCCGTTCCCCGTTCTCTACGAAATGATCGACGGCATCACCGTACCAACTCTGCTAAACAACCCGACGCCCGATCTACTGGCACCCTTTATCAAGGGCGCGCAAAGGCTTGAGGCCGAGGGCGTTCGGGCAATCACGGGAAGCTGTGGATTTCTGGCTCTATTTCAAAAGGAATTGGCTGCGGCGGTTTCCGTTCCCGTCTTTGCATCCAGCTTGATACAGGTTCCTCTGGCCTTTCACATGACCGGGGCGAATGCGCCGGTGGGCGTGTTGACCGCGGATGCATCTGCTCTGACGCCGAAGCATTTCGAAGGTGTCGGCGCTGCGGGCATTCCCGTCGCGGTACAAGGGCTAGAGGACACCAGCGAGTTCGCTGAGGTGATCTTGCGAAACACGCGCACTCGTATGGACACAGATCTCATTGAGGCTGAAGTCCTTGAGGCGGCGCGGCGACTTAAACGCCAAGCGCCGGACATACGGTCGCTTGTGTTGGAGTGTACCGATCTGCCGCCTTATGCGGCGCGCCTTCAGGACGAGTTGCAACTTCCCGTCTTCGATTTGACGACACTGGCGCAGATGGCGCATACCGTTGCGACGCGCAATTCCTATGTTGGCATCATGCCTTGGACCTAAAGGAACAGCAGTATCGCGCGGGACTTGGAGGATTTAAGTGTCCGTTGATCTAGCCATCCTGATGGTTGCCATCGGCCTTGGCGCAATGCTGCAAGTCGGCGTCGGCATCGGGTTTAGCATCCTTGCCGGACCGCCGATGATGATCCTGCTTGGTACGTCAACGGCTGTTCCAATGTTGCTGCTTTTGAATACCGTCGTTTCAGCGGTCGCGACAGACCGAAATGTGTTGAAGGCCGACCGACAGACCATTCGAACGGCAATCATCGGATGCCTCATCGGAGTGGTCGCGGGCCTGGTCGTATACCCCTGGCTGAGCGAGGCGTTTGTCCTTGCCCTAACAGCCAGCCTGTTGCTGATCGGGCTTGTGACGACCTTGCTGCCCCTGCGCCGCTCAATTGGAACAGCAGGGTTTTCGACCGTTTCCGGCTTGTCCGGGTTGGCGACTGTTTGGGCAGCGACGCCCGGCCCGCTAATGGTTTTCGGATTGATTGCGAAAGGCCGCCCAGCCAAAGAAGTTGCCAAGTTGGTTCAACCCATTGCGCTGGTGGCATACGGCATCGCATTCCTGTTGCATAGCCTGTCCGAGACTCAAGCCTTCGCTTATGGCCCGCAGCTATGGGGCTTCGTGGCGCTCACATTGATCGGCAGTTTTTTTGGTCGTGCAATAGGGCCACATTTACCGCAGACTTTGGTCACAACGGCTATCCGCGTGGTATCACTGATAGCCTGTGGCGTTCTCTTTCATCGCGCATTTGCGATCGCGTAAACTCGAAGGGCAACTGATGACACTAGACAACAACCTACACAGATTTCCTCGTGCCCAATTCATGTCAGGCCCAACCCCATTGGAGCGGCTGGACAGGTTGTCTTCGGAATTGGGCATCGACCTCTGGCTGAAACGCGATGACCTCACCGGGCTTGGGTTTGGCGGAAACAAAACGCGGCAGCTTGAGTTCTATTTCGGTGATGCCCTTCAGAAACGTGCGGATACCATTCTGATCACCGGCGCAGTTCAGTCAAACTTTGTTCGGTCTGCTGCAGCCGCCGCAGCAAAACTGGGCATGCAATCCGTCCTCCAACTGGAAGAGCGTGTGTCGGATATGGGCGAGGCGTATTACAGCTCTGGGAATGTGTTTTTGGCACAAATTCTGGGTGCCGAACACATGACCTACCCCGAGGGCGAGGACGAAGTCGGTGCGGACGCTGCGTTGCACGCTCGCGCCGACGAGTTGAAGGCGCAAGGGCGCAAACCTTATGTCATTCATCTGGGACTAAACCACCCGCCTTTGGGTGCTTTGGGCTACGTCGTCGCCGGACGAGAATTGTGTCACCAGATGCCTGATGTCGATGCGGTTGTCGTACCCTCAGGTAGTGGAGCCACACATGGAGGCTTGTTGACTGGAGTAGCCTTGGAAGAAAACACCGCTTCTGTGTTTGGCGTTTGCGTACGCCGGGATCGCGAAAAGCAAATGGCCCGCATGAAAACCGTTCTCCAGAAACTGGCGGATTTGTTGGATATCGACGCAGCACCGTTGCATGACAGGCTAAACGTCATGGACGAAGCGCTGCCTCCCGGCTACGGGAAACTCAGTGGAGGCACTCGGGCTGCATTGGACAAGATGGCTCGTACCGAAGGAATATTCCTTGATCCCGTCTATACTGCGAAAACCTTCGCAGGGTTGTTGCATTTGGTCAGCGAAGGAAAAATCCAAGCCGGCCAGAAAGTTGTCATGGTGCACACGGGTGGGTTGCCTGCACTCTTTGGGTACCAAAACGAGTTGGTAGACAACCTTTCCTAGCTCCACCCAAACCACCATGAAATTCACTAACAGGAACTACTCGAAACATGACCATTACCAGGATCGAAACCGGCCAACGCATGAGCCGGATCGTCAAACACAACGGCGTTGCCTATCTTTGCGGCCAGACATCGGACGCATCTACTGTGGCTGAGCAAACACGAGACATCTTAGCTAAGGTTGAAGACCTTTTGAAAAAAGCCGGTAGCGACAAGACCCGTATTCTGAAATGCGAAATATGGCTTGCTGACATGGCAGATTTTGCCGAGATGAATGCCGTTTGGGACGCTTGGGCACCAGAAAGTCACGCTCCGGCCCGCGCCTGCGGTGAGTCCAAACTTGCCCGCAGTGTTTTGAAGGTTGAAATGATTGTGACCGCAGCCTGTGACTGAACCGCTGTCGGGAGTTTTCGAAAAATCGGCAAAGCGGTATTCTAAGTATAGCAGGCATAAGCCCTCAGTTAATGCGCCGTTTCTCGCAAAAAAGTGCTACCTTTTCCTAGGTTGCGGTCCCATTGGCACCTCTAACGAGCGAGATGCTCACGTTGAACTTGAAAAAAGAGCGGCCGTTCATTCTGCGCGCCTGATCTGCAATCTCGATCTTAAGCGGCGGCCCAAGTGAAAAACGAACCGGTCGGGAGCAAACGAAGCAGACCTCAGAATTACATTGCGCCACATTCCTTCAACACGATTTCGGCTAGTTCTTGAACCGACGCCTTCGGTAACTCAATTCTGATGTAGCCGAGCGCGCAAGGCTCCCTCGATGCGGAGGTCTGGGGCGCGACACTTCGACTCAGATCGCGTTGGGCGACGAGTTCTAACCAAGTCGAGAAATGCAAACTCCCGCAATGGGGCAGAATATCGGGCTGACGGCATTCCTTCCCAAAAAAAATTGGCTTCATGAGAAAAGTGGCGGAGATGAAGTCAGTGTAGCTAAATCTGCAAGATGCTGTTAAATATATATTAAACTTGGACGCAAATGAGTTGTACGCCACAAATACCACACGAAGCTCGATTTCAAGCGAGGCATAGCGAACAGTGTCACATGACGGGCTGTTGGAAAGAACACTGTGGCAGTCAATCAAGCAGAGTGCACCAAACAACCGCTTTGAGCCCCTGTCGGCCATTGGTTGCACTTCGGCCTTTTGTTCACGCAACAGATCGCAAACATCGCATTTCAGACATTCACAGCCCGGCGTCTGATGACTTCGACGCAAGAGCCCCGTAGTGCGATTGCTTGAAAGGTCTCATCACGACCAAACAGCTTCGCGGAAACTCTGACTTGTTTTCAACAAACTACTCGCGCAACATCTATGAACGTCCGGAACCAATTGGGAGGTTGGCATGGCGGAGCTACGCGAAATTGGTAAGACAGGGATACGGGTTCCTCGCGTCGGGTTTGGATCGACAGGGTTGGGAAGTATTCCGGAAATCTATGGGTACGAAGTTGAGGAAGACCGCGCGATTGATACAATTCGGGCAATTCTTTCGCAGCCAAATGCGTTCCTGGACACATCCCGTTGCTATGCCATGGGACGAAGTGAAGAGCGCATAGGAAAAGTCATTCGTGAGCTTGGCGGTTGGCCGGAAGGGCGGGTGCTTTCCACCAAAGTCGACCGGGATATGGAAACCGGTGCCTTTGATTCTTCTCAGGCACGTAGGTCATTCGAGGAAAGTCTTTCGGCCCTAAGCGTCGACAGCGTCGATATACTCCACGTCCATGATGTCGAATATGCAAATGATCTATCTGAGGTCAAAGGACCAGGTGGCGCGATTGAAGAGTTGTTCCGTATCAAGGAGGAAGGTCTGGCAAAGGCGGTCGGAATCGCAGCGGGACGTATCGACTTGATGATGCCAATTTTGGAGGGTTGGGACTTTGACGTGGTCCTTACACACAACCGGCATACGCTGGTAAACGACAACGCGGCCCCACTGATAGAACTGGCGAAATCACGAGGCGTTTCGATATTGAACGCAGCACCTTATTCCGGAGGTGCACTCGCCCGAGGCAGCGCGATCCATCGCTTTTACGTCTATCGACCTGCAGATGATGAAGTACTTGCGCCAATACGTGCTGTTGAAGAGGTATGCGGGCACTACGATGTCCCAGTCGGGGCGGTCGCGTTGCAACACTCTTTGAAAAATGACGACATCATTTCGACCGTTTGCGGAGTGACATGGCCTCAGCATGTTCAACAGGCGATGGAATGGGCGGAGTGGTCCATCCCTGATGGTGTTTGGGAAGAACTAGCCCAGCTCGGGATATCTTCGGAGGACCCAGAGGCATAAAGTGAAATCCCAGAGGGGCATTATAGCAAACAATGCGGAAGATCATTCGAGACTTGATAAGGTGCTTAGAACAGATTTTCGAAAAGGAAACGGTGTCCTCAGTACCTGCTAGTCTCGGCAAGGCCAAAAATCAAAGGGATCAATATGATTGCATTACTATTTGCGTTGTTCACATGCGCCCTTGGGCTCGCCTACTATAAACTCGTCCGACTTTCATACGCCCTCTTCGTAGTTACGCTTTTGGCGAGCGTTTATTGGCTTAAATTTCATGCAACAACGCCGCTTTCAATCCAACTGTGAGATCGTTCCATGTCACCTGAATTTGCCCGAAATATGAACGCGCTTGGTGCCCTGGCTGTCTGCCTCGTGTTGGTTCTTGCATTCTATTTTCAACTTGTTCTCTACGAACTACCTTGTCCGCTGTGTCTATTGCAGCGTGTCGGTTTCGTGGCCGTGGGGTTTGGGCTCGGGCTGAATCTCTTGTGGGGCACGCGTGCAAGGAACTACGGAATCGTCCTTGTGGCAGCAATATTTGGTATCAGCGTTTCGATCCGCCAAATCCTACTGCACATAGTGCCCGGCACCGGGCACTATGGGTCTCCGGTTCTCGGTCTGCATTTTTACACTTGGGCCGGCATAGCCTTCGGATTGATAATACTCGGGACCGCAGTGATGCTTGTCTTTGAAAAGCAATATGATCTTGCTGCGGACGTTAGGGCATCGGAACGGTTCGGTGGAAGCAAGTTGGCCAAAACCGCGTTCATGTTGATCTTAGTTTTGGCAACTGCCAACGTAGGCTCAGCCCTACTGGAGTGTGGACCGGGTATTTGCGACGATCCGCCAACAGATTACAAGTTTTTGGATAGGCTTGAGGAAGCCGGTGAAACTTAGGCCGAGAAGAGATCTTGTGCGCAGTTTTTCCGGTATTTTGCCTCCTAAAATCAAATAGGAAATACAAAGGCGACCTCTCGCTAAAATTATGATCGCAAGCAATTACCAACAAGGAAGCTAAAAACTGTTAACCAACTAGATGGCCATGTTTAAGGCAGTTGACTGCTTTGGGCTCGAAACAGACGCCCAACGGCATCGGTCGGATGGCTGGTGCTAGGTTTAATCGGGAACTCCTCAAACGGGTCTGAAACCTCGCGCGGGTTTTGTCCGACAAACTCGAACCAGTCTCAGTGTGCCGCGGAAACCGCGAACCTATCCGGAACAATTTTGACGCCACTCGGCAAGAGCGGCAGTGCGTGTCGGCTTGAAGGTGTCCCGGCTGGTGAGCGATCGTTCCTGGTTGAAGTGATTGTAGGCGGAGGAATGGACAGACGCGAATTTCTGTAAACTTCGCAAGCGCCTGGAACGATGCATCGCGCGTTCGCGTCGTCGAAAAGGAGGGTACGAATTCTCGACGCGGTTGTTGAGCCTCCTGCCCGTCTGTTGTTTTTCGAGCGCGCCCATTTCTCTGAGCGCTGCTTTGTAGGATGCAAAACGGTCGGTCACGATCCCATCGACACAACCATGGCGTTTAATCAATTTCCTGAGGAATTTCAATGCCGCTTGCTGGATTCGACGCTTGGCAATGATTGCTTCCAGCACTTCGCTCTCATGATCAACGGCCAGCCAGAGGTAGTGTCTCTTGCCATTCACCTTCACAAAAACCTCGTCCGCGTGCCACTTCCATTTGGAGAATGCGCGCAGCTGCTGAACACGCTTCCGTCTGATCTCGACAGCAAACATCGGGCCAAACCTGTTCCACCAATAGCGGACAGTTTCGTGACTCATGTCGATGCCTCGCTCATGCAGCAGATCTTCGACACTACGTAGCGAGAGCGGGAAACAGTTGTACAGCTTCACAGCAAGGCGGATGATCTCGGGACTGATTTTGAAGTACTTGAATGGCGATTGTTTAATCATGCGCGAAGGCTACGAGAGCACCCTGCCCCGCTTAAGCAAAGTTCTTCTAACACGATCATCTTAAATACGAGCGTGCCGCAGCAGGATGATGACAGCGCTCAAAACGGTTGGCTGACCACCCGCACCCTGAACCTTTGGCAAGTTTATGTGGTCGCGCGTGGTACAAAAAACCACCCGAAGTTTGCTGATCAGACAAAAAAGTGTCCGCTTGGATCCAAGCGGACACTTCTTCAGTTCTTTTGGGACCTTACGCGATTGTGTCGTACGCGCTTGGGGCGAAAATGAAGTCGGTTTCATCCAGATCCAGGTTGAAGGCCTGCACGTAGATGCTCTGTTCTTCTCCAAGGTGAATTGTAGCACCGAACAGGGATGTTTCGATCATATCGGATAGCTCATCGAAGCCCGAGATCCCGGCACCGGACAGATCGATTGTGTCCTGTCCTTGCTGGAACCTTAGAATTTTGTCATGCCCATCGCCCAAGTTGAAGATGAACGTGTCTGCTCCAAGACCGCCAGCCAACAGGTCATTGTCGGCCCCGCCGGTGATCATGTCATCGCCCCTGCCGCCGCTTAGGTAGTCGGCCCCTTCGTCGCCGTAGAGGCTGTCATCTCCGCGCCCTCCAAATACCTTGTCTTTCCCAAGACCCCCAAAACCGACATCGTCCCCACGGCCCAGAAGGATCTTGTCATTTCCGCCATTTCCGTCGACGAAATCATTGTCTCGTCCGGTCCGAACGTAGTCTGACTGATCGCCTTTGATCAGGAAATCAACGTCATTTGAGCCGTCGGATTGCAGCAAATCTGCCGGTAGAAGAACCCCGTCCAGCACATGCGCAACGCCATTGCTGGCCGGTACGTCCGTTGCGATCAGATTCGGATCCGCGATGTCGGGATCCGCATCCACCAGCGTCGTGCCATCGACGCCAAGCGTGGCGCCATCCAGCAAGGTCTGGATCGAGGTTGCGTTCAGCACCTCATCTGATCCCAATTCGCCGGGGGCCACGTGGTATTGCAGAACACTCTGCAAGAGTCCGATTGGATCGCCTCCATTCAGAAGTGCAAGAGCTTCTACCAGATAGTCGAACGCGCCTGCTTCATCCCCTCCCTCAAAGCCTAACGCCTGACTTAGCGCGACGAAGGCGGCATCGTTCGGAGCGAAAACGGTGAGGCTGGCATCAGGATCGTCAAGGGCTTCGACCAGGCCTGCAGCCTGAACCGCATTGAACAGGATGTCGAAATCTGTCGCATCGTCGTCGAAGACACCGCCACTTGCCGCAACGATTCCAGCAAGGGTCGGATCGGTGGGCTCGACGGGCTCATTGCCTGGGATGTCGATGGGCAGCAGGACGCGGTCGATGACCTGAATGATGCCGTTGGAGGCCGAGATGTCCGGTGCAACGATGTTGGGATTGTCGATATCGGGTTCATTATCGACCAGCTCAGTGCCCTCCGAGCCGAAAGTCGCACCGTCAAGCAGGGTCGTGACCTGATCCGCCGCATCGACCTCGGCCGCCGTTTTGGCACCGGGAGAGACGTGGTAGGACAGGATGTTCTGCAACAGCGGGATCGGGTCTCCGTCCGGGGCAAGATCGGTCAGCGCGCCGGCGATGAAGCCGAAGACAGCGCCTTCGTCGGCTGTGTCTCCGTCAAAGCCCAGATCGACGGCCAGCTGCGTGAAGGCCGCATCGGTCGGAGCAAAGACGGTGATGTCGTCGGCGTCCCGCACGAGGCCGTCCAGACCGGCCGTTTGCAGCGCCATCACAAGGATGTTGAAGTCATCCGAACCGGCCGCGATGTCCACGATGTTGGGCTCATTGCCTGGGATGTCGATGGGCAGCAGGACGCGGTCGATGACCTGAATGATGCCGTTGGAGGCCGAGATGTCCGGTGCAACGATGTTGGGGTTGTCGATATCGGGTTCATTATCGACCAGCTCAGTGCCCTCCGAGCCGAAAGTCGCACCGTCAAGCAGGGTCGTGACCTGATCCGCCGCATCGACCTCGGCCGCCGTTTTG